>JAPPNY010000226.1:15161-44914 GCA_028818385.1 Spirochaetaceae bacterium | reverse complement strand
CCCTTATTGTTGAATTCGGCCCCCGGGCCGGGGGGGTGTTGGGGGGGGGTGGGGGGGGTCGCCGGGGGGGGGGGGGGTGGGGGGGGGGCTCCCCCCCCCCCCCGCGACGCGGGATGCGATTTGCGTGCTGCCCTCCAGGGCCCGCTTCAGCCGGTCCTTGCCATTGACACGGCAGGTTTGGCGAAGTCCCCGACCGGTCTGTCCGGCGGTGCGGCGGCCCGTGCCGCTCTGCGCCGCCGCGCAGCAACCGGCCATGTCTCCAGGTGCGACTCACGGAGCGTCCTGACCGCTTCGGTGAGCGAACCGACGCCAACGATCGATCCCCGCCCCAACGCCTGCGCCTCGGCCACGTTGCGGCGCGGCACGACGAAGCGGCCGATGCCGCGCTCCAGCCCCGGTGCTGACCTCGGCCAGCGCGCCGAGCACGGGGAGGACGTCGCCGCGCAGCGTCAACTTGCCGAGCACCATGATGCCCACCACATCGTCCCAGGGGACCTGACTCGAGGCGGCGAACACACCGAGCGCCAGCGGCAGGTCGAACGCGGAGCCGATCTTCGGGACGGCGGCCGGGGGACAGGTTGATCAGGATGCGGTCGTCCGGTTACGACAGGCCGGCTGCTGCGGATGGCGACGCAGATTCGGTCGCGCGCTTCACGCACCGCACCGCCAAGCAGGCCGACGATTTCCACGACCGGCATGCCACGCCGGATGTCCACCTCCGCGGTCATCGGAACGCTGTCCACACCGATCAGGGCGTGGTAATCCACATGTGCCAGCATCCTCCGAACTCTCCTCCGGGTACCGCGTTCATGCGGCTCCCGTCATGGAAGAGAGCGTTCGGGCGTTCGTAGCGCTTTAACTGAGCGTCGCTCCTTGAGGCCGGCGACGATCGTCTCCTGGACCATCCGATCGCAGGCCTCGTTGAACTCGACGCGTTCGTGGCCGCGCGCGCCGGAACTGCACCCGGTGGCCGCGCGCCTCCAGCGCACGTCAGCAGCTCCTGCCGGAATTCGCGGTTCTTGACCGGCGGCCGAGCCTTGGTCCGCCTCGACGACGAAACACGCTGCGTCTCGACGTTCTCCTCCTACTGTCCGGCCGGCGCTTTCTTCGACCAGAACTCGCTATATCTCCAAGCCTTCCGTTCCCGAATCGGGTTTTCGGGATCGGCACGAATCCACTACACGTCTGGACATCGACGAGACCACCAAACGAGCCCCTTCGCGCACCTTGCGGCTCGATCGCGGTCGCCTGGATTGGATAGCTGGGAGCACGAAGAACGTGCCACACTGCGACAAGACAGTCTCGCTTATCTCCCTCGGAGGCCGCTGACTGACAACCAGGCCACCACAAAAGCGTGTGAGGTTCGCGTGTTAGTTGGACGCAGCCTCGGTCAAATCACTCCGGCTGGTTGCTGGCAATCACCAAGCAGGTACTGACTTGAGGGGCTGGCCCCGCCCGATCTGGCATACAGCCAGGCCATCGCCTGCTTCAGTCCGTGAAGTCGATCCGGACCTCGCGCAGCCGCGGAGAGCGGCAGCCGTAGAGCGACGTGAACGTCGCCCGGTACTGAACGAAGCGCGTCGAGGGCCACAGGTCGGGAATCGCTGTACCCGGCCGGCCGAACATCGTGCCCTGGCCGCCCGGGCCCATCCACGACGCCTGTTCCAGGTCCTCTTCCCGCTCCGCGCACCGCACCTCGAGCTGCAGCGCGGTCGTGTCCGGCACTTCGGCCTCCCAAGCGATCCGGGCGGGTCGCCGGCCCCCGGCCTCGTGCGGCGGCGACGTGTAGCGCTCGATCGGCGCGCGCGTGTAGGCATTCCCCGGCAGGCGCGCGTTCAGCCGGTGCGGCCCCATGCCGGGCAGCGGCGTGGTGCGATCGTTCGAGAGTCCGTCCGGGCCGTTCCAGAAGATCTGCGAGTCGACGACGTGCCCGACGTCGTTGCGGTGGCACGCCACGAACAGGTCGGTCCAGCCGTTGCGGTCGAGATCGATCGGCAGCGCCTCGAATCCCGCGTCGGCGTGCAGCTCCAGCGGGTGCTCCAGGTCGAAGCGGTCCCCGAGGTTCCAGAAAATCTGGATGGGCACGACCCGCGTCAGGTCGGTCGAGTAGGCGGGGACGATCAGGTCCAGCAGGCCGTTGTTGTTGAGGTCGGCGAGCGACATCTGCCCGAACGAGAACCCGCCCTTGTAGTCCTGGGCGTTGTGCCAGCCGTAGCCGTCGGGGCCGCCGTAGAAAATCGTCAGGGTGTCGGGCTTGCGGTGATAGTGGCCGGAGCTCGACACCACCAAGTCCAGCCAGCCGTTGCCGTTGAGGTCGGCCGCCGTGTTGACGCCCCCCTTCCAGTCCTTCCACATGGGGATGCGCTGCGTTCGCTCGAGTGAATACCCGTCCGGTCCACCCAGGTAGATCAGGACGTAGCCGCGCTTGTCGCCCACGAGCACATCCAGGTACCCGTTGCGGGTGAGGTCGGCCAGGTAGCCCGTGGCGCCGCAGAACGTCGGGAAGATGTCGTAGCGGTCGGGGCTGAAGCCTTCCGCCGAGCCCCAGAAGATGCGCGAGGAGTTGGCGAACGTCTCCGGCTTGTCGTCGTACGTGTGGCTGACCGCCAGGATGTCGAGGTAGCCGTCGCGGTTGAAGTCGGCGACCTGGACGCACGGCAGGAAGCATGGCAGGTCGTAGTGCCGGTCCGGGCTGAACCCGTCGGGGCCGCCGGGGAACACGCGCACGCCGGTCATCTTGCCGAAGACCAGGTCGTTCCAGCCGTCGAGGTCGAGGTCGGCGATGGCGCAGTCGCCGCACTCGCCGCCCACCGGCAGCTCCTGGCGGCGGTGCACGCCATAGTCGGCGCCGGGTCCGCCGAAGTAGATGTAGGAGGGCAGCGTCGGGCTGGTCTTGGCGTGCCCGGTCATGGTGTTGCAGAACACGATCACGGGCTTGCCGTCGCCGTCGAGGTCGCCGGCGGCGACGCCCTCCGCCCCCATCGTCGCCACCCGGCTGCAGCGATCGGGCGAGAAGCCGTCGGGCCCGTTCCAGAAGATCGCCGATTGCGTGTTGAAGGTCTCGTCCTCCTGGTACTTGCTGACGATCAACTCCGGCCGGCCGTCGCCGTCCAGATCCGCCACGTGCGCCCAGTGGGCGAACTTCAGCGGCAGGAACTGCCGCACCTCGGTCAGATCGTCCGCGCTGCGGATCTCGATCCCGCGCAGCGTGGCGACGATCAGCTCGTCCCGGCCGTCGCCGTCGACGTCTCCGGCGGTGGCGTGGAGGTCACCGTGATGGAACTCGCCGCTGAGCCCCTCCGTCTCGACCACCAGGCGGTTGTCCGGGCTGAAGCGGCCCTCGTCGTTCCAGTAGACCAGCACGGTGTTGTTGCCGCAGAACAGGATCTCCTGCCGGCCGTCGCCGTTGAAGTCGGCCAGGAAGACCTGGGTCGCGGTGTCGGTCGGCAACCCCTGCGGCGTCGGGTCGAAGCCGTCCTCCGTGCCCCAGTAGACGTACGAGTCGATCCGGTACTCGAACTCGTGCCGGTAGTTGGCCACCACCAGGTCGACGTGACCGTCGCCGTTCAGGTCGGCCGCGGCCACCGACCGCGCGCCGATGCCGGTCAGCCCGTACTGCCGGCCCACGTCCTGGAAGCTCCGGTCCGGGCCCTGCCGGTAGACGTGCAGCGGCAACGGGCGGCCCGGGTTGTGGTGGTCGACCCAGGCGGACGGAAAGACCAGGTCCAGGCGCCCGTCGCCGTCCACGTCGACGGCGGCCACGTCGTACGCGCCGACCGTCGGCAGGTCGGTCCGCTCGCCGGTGAGCCCGCCGGGCCCGCCCCAGTAGATGTGGCAGAGCAGCTCGCACGACACGCCGTTGGTCGAGTTGACGACGATCAGGTCCTGGTAGCCGTCGCCGTCGAGGTCGACGATGCGGCACATGTCTCCGCTGTCCGTGGGCAGCTCGCGCCGCTCCCAGTCCGAGCCGTCGCCGGGGCCGGGCTTGTAGATCCACGTCGGGCCCCTCTCGTTGTAGCCCTGCGCGTTCGGCAGCACGATGTCGAAGTAGCCGTCGTTGTCGACGTCGGTGCGGTGGATGGTCTCGATGATCCCCTGCGCGTTGACGTACAGGTTGCTGCCGCCGTCCTCGAAGCTGCCCGCGGCGAACGCCTCGAACCCCCGGTGCACCCAGGACTCTTCGTTCATGGTTCCCCGTTCTCTCTGCTCCGCACCCTACCCTACCTGCCGATACCTGCGTGACCGGGAACAGCTTGCATGGCACTGCCTTCTGCGTCATGGTCGATCGGTTCTCATCCTGACCGTCGCGCGGCCACGCAAGGAGGAGCGAGATGAGACTGCAGGTGCCGGGCTCCGAGTCGATCGTCAACGTAGGTACTCGGAAGCAGCTCTTCATCGATGACTACATCATCGAAACGACGCGCTGGGTCACGCCCCGGCAGACCGAGGCGGCGCGCTGGCTTCAGCCTCCGGCCCACGCCCGTTCCGACCTGGACGGATGGAGCGAGGGCACGGACCGCATCCAGGGCGACGTCCCCGGCCACCTGCTGCGGGCGACCGCCTTCGTCCGGCGCACCATCCATCAGCCACAGCGTTTCGCCGGCAATCCGATCATGAAGCCGATATACCCGTGGGAGGGGGAGTCCGCGCCGTGGCCGGCCAACATCACGTGGGACGAGGAAGATGGGGTCTGGAAGATGTGGTACAACGGCCTGACGGTCGTCGACGTGCCCGTACGGAGGCACTACTACCGCTTCCTGTATGCCACCTCCCGCGACGGCATCGACTGGGACCGGCCGACGCTCGGCCTGGTCAGGGACCCCGCGGGCAACGACACCAACATCATCTACCAGGGCAAGGGCCAGTACGTCCTCAAGGAGGTCGGGGCCGCTCCGTCCCGGCGCTACAAGATGGTGTACTCCACCGCCGACGGCGGGGTGCAGCACCCGATGGTCCAGTACTCGCCCGACGGCCTGCGCTGGGAGCCGGCGCCCGGTCCCTACGACCACAACCGCGGCGACGAGAACCTGGCGATCCTGCACGACCCCGTGAATCACAAGTACCTGGGCTTCTGCCGCCCGGTGTATCCGCGTCCCACGCTCGTCCACCGCACCGAGCGTTCGATTCTGCGCATGCAGAGTAACGACCTCATTCACTGGTCCACGCCGGTCCATATCATCGACCGGGACAGCCTCGACGACCTGGACATCGACTTCGAGGCGATGGCCCCGATGTTCTACGAGAACCTGTACCTGGGCTTCCTGCGGGTCAGCCACACGGCGCCCAACTTCATGGAGAGCTGGCTGGCCCACAGCCGGGACGGCTTCCACTGGCAGCGCGTGCGGACGGCCTCATTCTTCGAACCCGGGCCGGCCGACGATTGGGATGGGAAGTCGATCACGGTGAGCCGGGCGCCGATGCGGGTCGGCGACGAGCTCCGGGTCTACTACACCGGCGTCGACACGCAGGAGAACACGGCGGTCGGGCTGGCGACGCTGCGCCTGGACGGTTTCGCCTCCATCGAGTCCCCGGCGAACGACCGTCACCCGAAGAACAATCCTCCTACCCTGACGACCAAGCCCCTGTTCTCCCCCGGGAACCGGCTGACCGTGAACGCGTACGCCGTCGACGGGTCGATCAGCGCGGAGCTGATCAGCGTCGACGGCCACGTCATCCCGGGGTATTCGGCGGGGGACTGCGACACGTTCAGCGGCGACAGCCTCGCCCACACCTTCACCTGGAACGGCAATCCCGACGTGAGCCGGTGCCTGCCCATGCGGATCCGTTTCTACCTGGAACGGGCCCGCCTGTACGCACTGCAGTTGCCGCAGGCATAGAGCGGCAGCACTGAGGAAGGTGGGCGGCCGGCCAAGGCAGGTGCCCTGACCGGCCGCCGCGCGCGCGAAAGACCGAAGCCTTCAGGAATGGGGCGCTAGCCGCCCTCCCCCATCATGAACGCCCTGACGTCGGTCGTGTTCTCGTACGCCGCGATGATCTCGTCGTAGCCGTTGTCGCGCAGGTCGGCGAGGTAGGAATCCCAGGTCTCGGCGACGTCCACCTTGCCCGTGATCGCCTCGACCATGTAGGTCTGGGCGATGACGTGCTGCTCGGGCATGAACTTGGCGAGCACTTCGCTGATGTCGGTCTCGTTGAAGATGTCGAACCGTCCGAAGATCGCCATCTGGTCCCGCTGGTTCGCCTCAAGGTACTCGTTGAAGCCCTTGTAGGTGGGTTTCCACCCCAGCCGCGCGCGATCCAGCATGCCCCACACCGCGTCGAACCCGGCCACGCCTTCCTTGTACGGGTCGTCGTACTCCTTGCCCGGGATCGCCGAGATCGCCGAGTTGAACGGCTCGCCCGCCCAGTCGAAGTGCCGTCCCGGCTCACCGAAGTAGGCGTAGACGCTCAGCTCGGGGTCGAGGTTGATGTCGTCGATCATCCACAGGATGCGCGCCAGCTTGTCGTCCTGGACGTGGGCGCCGACGAAGGTGAAGTAGGCGTTGGTGAAGTAGCTTCCCCGCGAGACGCTGCCGCGGTACTGGCTCTTGCCGTTCGCCCCCACGACGAACGGGGCCAACATCAGCTTGGACGTCGGTATCGTTTCCAGCACGTTCATGGGAGCGCGTCCCATGAAGGACGCGTTGGACGGATCGGCGTACACGATTCCCGCATCCTGGGCGCCGAACATGCCGGCGGCCCACTTCTGGTGGCCCGTGAGGGTATGCTGGCCGGTGATCGCGTCCGGGTCGATCGCTCCCGCGTCGTACAGGTCCTTCATGTACAGCAGGTAGGCCCGGAAGCCGTCGGTCGCGTACCACATCTTGAGCTCGCCGTTCTCGTAGTGGTTGTAGTCGTCGCCGAACTTGCCGATCGTGCCGTGGGCGCCGAGCACCGAGTCGATCAGCAGGGTCGAGACCCCGAAGGTGTCCTGCTCGCCGTTGCCGTCCGGGTCGTTCTGGGCGAAGGCGACCATGATGTCCTTGAACTGATCGAGTGTGAACGGCTCCGTCGTGTAGTAGAGCCGGTCGGCCGTGTTGACCAGCTCGCCGTTGGGCTCGATGCCGACCGCCTCCAGCCAGTCCAGGCGATACCAGTTGGAGTGGGCCGGAAAGTCCCGCTCCCGCAGCGCCCCGAAGCCGATGTAGGCGCCGGCATCGTCCGGTGCCACGTTGAAGCTCCAGCCGTTGTACTGATCGAAAGCGATCGAGACCTTCGGCGCGTACTCCTCGATCATGTCCCGCGGAATCGAGCGGATCATGCCCTGCTCGTACGCGCGGTTGTGATCCAGCCGCACGACGCCGGTGTCCGGCAGGTCGTTCGCCGCCGCCAGCAGGTAGAACTTCTCCGCGTCCTTGTAGTTCATGAGCGAGGGCTCTATCAGATCGACGTTGAAGCGCTCCTCCAGCATCTGGTGCAGGAAGCTCCCCTCCGGGAATCCCCGGTCGTGGGTTCGGCCCAGCCACGTGATCTGCATGACCTCCGGCTCCGCGGACTGCGGCTGTGAAGCCGCCGTTCCCGCCGCAAACACGCAGATCGACGACAGCGACGCCAGTGCCAGCACGGCGACCGCTCTTCTGACCATGTGATTCATTGCGTTCTCTCTCTTTCCCTTGTATCGCGAACCCCGGTGGCGCGCCCTGTCCGGCGGCACCCCGGGTCTCTCATCGACATGAGTCCGCTCGCCGACGGCGGCCGACTCATCCCTTCAAGGACCCGATCATCACCCCCTTCACGAAGTATTTCTGCAGGAACGGGTACAGCAGGACGATGGGACCGATCGTGAGAATCATCGTTCCCGCCACGACGTTGGCGGTGTTGATCTCCGTCTCGGTCTGCGCCACGTAGTCGTTGAGAATCTGCTCGTCCTGGCGATGATGCTCGATGAGCCGCTGCAGCAGGTACTGCAGCACGAGAAACCGGTTCCCGGTCAGGTAGATGCGGGCGTAGAACCACTCGTTCCAGTGAGCCACGGCCACCCACAGTGACACCGTGGCCAGCAGCGGCATCGACAGCGGCACCATGATGCGGAACAGGATGTACGGGTAGCCGCCGCCGTCCACGAGCGCCGCCTCTTCCAGCTCTTCGAGATGGGCGGCCATCAGGTAGTTGCGCATGATGATCATGTAGAAGACGTTGAACATCTGCGGGAGCACGAGGACCCACAGGTTGTTGAGGAGCCCCAGCCCCCGGATCAGCAGGTAGGTGGGGATCAGCCCGCCGCTGAAGAACATCGAGAACACGAAGTAGGCGGTGATCACCGTGCGCCCGGGGAGGCGGCGCTTCGACAGCGGATAGGCCGCGAACAGACAGGTGATCGTGGTGAGATAGACGGCGACCACCGTCCGGAACAGGGTGTTCCGGTAGGCGATCAGGATGAGCCCCCGGTCGAAGATGTATCGGTAGGTGTCCATGGACCAGTGGGTGATCCAGAGGCGGAACCCCACGCCGGATATCTCGCGCGGACCGGAGAACGAGAGGAGAAATGCGTCCCAGAACGGGTAGATGATCGTCGCCGAGAACGCCAGCATGAAGACGACGTTCGCCACGTCGAACGCCGCCTCGCCAACGCTCCGCCGTGCCATGCGCGCGCCTACCAGAGGCCATACTCGGTGTAGCGACGGGCGAGGTAGTTGGCCGAGATCACCAGCACCAGGCCCACGACATTCCTGAAGAGCCCGACGGCGGCCGCGTAGTCGTATTTCAGCTCGACCAGCCCCACCCGGTACAGGTAGGTGTCGATGACGTCCGCGACGTCGTACACCAGCGGGTTGTAGAGGTTGAAGACCTGATCGAAGCCGGCGTCGAGGATCTGTCCCATCGCCAGGATCAGGATGATGGTCATCAGCGGGTACAGGGCCGGCAGGCTGATGTGCAGGGCCTTCTGCAGGCGGCTGGCCCCATCCACCTCGGCAGCCTCGTACAGGCTCTGGTCGACCCCGGCCAGCACGGCCAGATAGATGATCGCCGACCACCCCACGCCCTGCCAGACCGAGCTGGCCACCAGGATGGCCAGGAACCCCGCCTTGTCCGTCAGCAGGCTGAGCGACTCGCCGGTGATGTTGGCGATCAGCACGCCGAAGACGCCCAGCGAGGGCGACAGCAACTGCTTGATGAGGCCGCCCAGCACCACCCAGGAAATGAAGTGCGGCAGGTAGGAGATCGACTGCATCGTCCGCTTGAAGGGCAGGCTCATGAGCTGGTCGATCAACAGCGCGAAGACGATGCTGGCGGTGAAGCCGAAGGCGAGCTTCAGGAAGCTGATGATGAAGGTGTTGCGCATCACCCGGTGGAAGCCGGGACTGGTGAACAGGAACTGGAAGTGCGCGAAGTCGTTCCACGGGCTGCCGAACACCCCGTGCTTCATGTTGTAGTCCTTGAAGGCCACCAGCAGCCCGTACATGGGGGCGTAGTGGAAGATGGCCCAGTGCACGACCGGAACGGCGAGCAGCAGATAGAGGAACCGCATGCGCACCATGCGGTCGCGGGTCGCCTTGTCGATGCCCGGAAGAAACCTGCGCGTGCCGGCGTCGGGACGGGACCGGTCGAGCACCGCCATCAGCGCACTTCGGCGGGGGCCGGCACTCCGGTCAACCGCGCCGCCGGTCGTGCTGTCACCACGCGCCTCCTCCCGACCGTCTTGAGGTCGGGGAACGTCCGCCTGCAGCCCCGCCGAGGCGTCCCGGCCGGCAGGTCCCGCCGGCGACGCGCTCGAGCCGCTACATCGTAGCCGGTGCCGTGAGGAGGTTCAACGGCAGGGACGAGTCATGACGGAAGTCCGTCATGGAGCCGGAAGGAGTACAGCCTGGCCTCTCGCAGGTAGAAACGCAGGCGCACCGTCTGTCCCGCGAGCTCCTGCAGGTCGGACTTACGGCTCCAGGAAATCGGCAGGTCGAACCCGTTCCCGGTCAGACCATGGCATTCACTGCACGTGTAGCCGGGAATCTTCTCACCGGCGGCCGTGACCACCTCCGCCTTCAGCAGCCCCCGGCGGGCGTCGGCGTTGACCTGCAGCCGCCGGCCCTCCACGACGAAGGGCTTGGTCATCAGGACGCCCAGCTCATCCCCGGCCGTGCGGGCGACCAGCCGGCCCCGCGGCAACCGCGCCACGCCGATGGAGTGCTTGGAGCTTGGGGAGGCGGGCGAGAGGTTGTGGCAGCCCACGTGCCCGGTGTAGTAGATGCGCAGCTCGTCCCCGTAGGGAATGAGCGGCACGTGGGCGCCGGAGATCATGCCGCCGTCGAAGTCGCCGACGTAGCCCCGCTCCAGGAAGACCGGACGGTTCGCCAGCCGCTCCCAGCGGATCCCGTCGCGGCTGAACGCGAGGTGCAGGTCGAAGGTCTCCGGCTCGTCGGGCGTCCCCGGCAGGCGGCGCGTGCCCCACGAGTGGAAGACCTGCAACAGCCCGATGTAGAGCCCCTCGTAGCGCGTCACGTCCATGTTGTAGAGCCGCGGCGGGTCGAGCTCGTCGGGACGGATCACCACTTCGGGAAGCGACCAGTGCACGAAGTCGTCGCTGACGCTGCGGGCGATCCTGCGGTTGCAGCCGATGTAGCGGCTCCTGCCCTGGGAGATGCGCAGCGAGCGCATCGGCGTGTAGGGGAACACCTTGAGGTGCCGGTGGACGTAGTCCTCGGTCTCCCAGCGCATGACGTAGTCGGATTCGTCCGGAAACCGGGGACTCGAGGTCCGGTCCTTGCACTCGAACTTGTCGCCGGTGTGGAAGTCGTCGATGTAGACGTTGCGGTCGGGAAACCCGAGCTCGTCGGGGTCGTAGCTGAAGTCCAGGGGCAGGACCGTCGGCCGGCAGAACAGCACGTACTTGCCGAGCCGCTCGTCGTACAGGAAGGAGTTGGCGCCATCCCGCGAATTGGGCACCACGGGACCGCCGGGATGGTCCGTCCAGTGGATGCCGTCCGGTGAGAACGCGGCGAAGACACGGCCGCCCGGGTTGGTGCGCTTGGTCAGCATCTTGTACCGGCGCGACGGATCCGATTCGTGGCCGTCCTTCAGAACGAACCCGCAACCCTCGGACTGGAACAGGTTGTTCGCGGTCGAGCCCCGGTACTCGATGATGCCCAGGTCCGGACACTCCCAGTCCAGCCCGTCCTGCGACACCGAGTACGCGCCCCGGTACATGTAGCTGTGCACGCTGTCCTGGTGATACCCGGACGAAAACGTGTCCAGGTTGGTGTCGACCAGGGTGGACCAGAGCTTGAAGAGGCGCTCCTCCTCGTCGTACATGACCGACTGGCAGACCACGCTGCAATCGCCGACCACGGGATGGGAGTCGATGATCGGATTGCCCAGGTATTTCACGGGCAACTCGGGAGAGCGCCTGATGTTCCACGCGTCGTCCACCACGTAGTCGTCCAGCAACAACTGGGTGGAGCATCCGAGCGTCAGAGGTGGTGAGGTCTGCTGTTCGGCCTGGATCATCGTGCGCCTCCCGGCCCCGATATGAGGGCGTGCAGTGTATCCGCCATCACAGGTGGAGCCAATTCGCGTATCGCCTCATCGAGCATCTGCGCGAACGGATGGGTAGACAACCGGTCGAATGCTCCCTATCACGATGGGTACGACTGCCTGAATGACGTGCACTACTCGTTCACGATCATTCGCACGACGCTGGCCGTGGGAGGATAGCGGGCTCGAGCTCCAATCGTGAGAACACCGCGCGGCCAAGCTCACCCTTTGCGGAGTAGGCGCTCGCGAACACGCCGACGTCCTGGGCGTCCGCGGCCGAGCTCACCTGGAACACCCGGCCCGCGCGCCAGCTCGTTCCGTCAAGGCTGGTCCAGGCGGCGTACCGGTGTCCCGTACGCCGGATGCGAAACCAGATGGGGTACCGCGCGGGAAAGTTCTCCTTCGTGTCCAGCACTCCGTCGCCGTCCAGATCGGCCCCCCAGTAGGGAAGACCGCCGTACTTCGGGCAGACGCAGAGCATCAGGTAGCCCGGGCTCACAGGCGTACGGGCGATGCGGTTCCTGACGATCAAGCCGGCGGCAGCATAGGGGCCCGTCGGATCCTGGGTCTCCAGGAGAACGGACACGTCGAAGTCGCCACGTACCCGCGTGTAGGCACTGGCGAGTTCCGCGCCGGTTGCGTCCCAGGCGGTGATCAGTCCGCCACCCGCGGTCACCTCGATACGCTCGCCGAAACGGGAGAAACGAGCCGGCGTGTTCGTGAAGGTCAGCCAAGGCCACTCCCGGCCGCCGATCCTGGCGTGTCCCGCCTCCTCGCCGTGAACGATGGATAGCCCGACCTCCCGCTTCTCACCCGAGTCGAGCGTGACCGTCCTGGAGCATCGCCGGATCCCATCCACTTCGAGTGGGACCTCGACCGACCCGCTCTCTCCGCCGACGTTGCGCACCTCGACGCTGAAGGTCCGACGGCCGCTGCTTCCCGGAACCACCCGCACCGGCTCCAGGAACCGAAAGCGCGCAGGCGTCGCGGCGATCCGGGTCGTGGCCACGCACTCGGCCACCCGGACCTCGTGGAGTCCGCCCTTGTAGAGGCGCTCCGTCCGGAATCGCACCGTCCGCGACTCGCCCTCGCCCAGCCACAGCCACCGGCCGCCGGCGGGCTGGCCGTCCACGGTCGCGACGGTCTTCACGAATCCGGCCCGGCCCTCGTTCGAGAGAGCTGCCGACAGGGACAGCTCCCGGCCGGGTTCAGCGTGCGGCGGCACCTGCAGGTCGGAGTAGCGGCAAGGCCCGCCGGCCGGCACGACTGCGCCGTTCGGAATGCCGCCAGCTATCGCCGCTTCCACGCCTCCCCTGCCGGCAAGTCCGGCCAGATCCACGGCGCCGCACGACTCCCCCTCGACGCTCACCAGCGGCCCGGCAACCGCCGCCTCGAAGCCGGCCAAACACACGTCCCGTGAATCCCGGATCAGGACCGGGGGGCCCGTACCGGCGCCATCCACCTGCAGCCCTTCGACCCTGAGCCGCCGGGAGTCCTGGAAAAGCATCCCCGCCTCGCTTCCTGCCTCGTGACCGATGCGCACGTTCTGCAGACTCAGGCCATCCATGAACCGGCCGTGCAGCCACGGCGCTCCATCCGCAGGGTCCTCCAACGTGACATCACGCAGGGTGATGTTCCGGATCGGCGCGTCCGCCAGGCCGTGTATCCGTGAAGGCGCGGTCACCTTCGCGACGTGGATTCGCCGGAATCGCAGGCCGTCGACGACGCACCGGCTGACGTCCATCGACGTGAGGTCCAGCAGCCCGGCTACCCCATCCCCCCGGATGTCGTGCACGTGCACGCCCTCGATGGCGCGGCGCGGCGTCTCGCGGTACGTAGGACGCATCAACTGCACGCAGAACAGCGCTCCGGTGTTCTCCAGCCGGCAGTCTGCTATCTCGATGTTCTGGAAGACGCCGTGCGTCCCGGTTCCGATCTTGAACGCCGGGTGGCTGGTGCCGCGGATGCACACGCGCCGTATCGTGATGTCGCGAGAGACGAATCCGCACTCGGGGCGCGTCGCGAAGGCGTACCGGTGGCTGTCGTTCTTCAGGCAGACCGGATCGTCCCCGCTGTCGTCTATCGCGACGTCCTCGATGAGCACGTCCTGGCAGCAACACGGGTTCAGCCCGTCGGCGAAGCTGTTCAGGATCTGTACGCCGGCAACCGTGACGTGCCGGCAGCCCCAGAAGGTGACCGCCCATCCCGGCGAGTCGACGACGCTGATCCCCTCGACGCGAAGGCGCCGGCAGTTCTCGAATAGCAGCGGAAGCGGCCCCCGATGCCCGCCGTCCAGGGCCAGGTTGCCGTCGATCGTGCCGCTGCCCAGGATGTGGACGTCAGCGGCGCCGATGGCGTGGATGAACGCAAACCGCGAGCCGGTGTGATGCACGTAGCTGTCCGGCGCCGGAGCGACGAAGTGCCGCATGTCGTGGCTGGCGACCACGGAGGCGCCGGCTTCCAGGTGCAGGGAGACGCCGCTGCGGAGCATCAGGCTGCCCGACAGGTACTTGCCGGCCGGCACGCGCACCTGGCCGTTGCAGCGGCCGGCGGCGTCGATCGCCGCCTGAATCGCCGCCGTGTCGAGTGCCTGCCGGTTCCCGGCGGCGCCGAAGTCGCGTACGTTGCAGATGGTCATGAGTGGAAGCCGAACCTGCCCGTCAATCGAAGCGTAATGCTACGTTAGGCCGTCGAGAGGGATCATTGCCAACGGAGAGCGGCGCGGCGTCCCCCGTCACCACGACCGTCATCGGCAGCCTGCCAAGACCGGCCTGGCTGGTCCGGGACGACGACATCCGTCTCTGGCGACTCACCGGAGAGGCTCTGCGGCAAGGGAAGGATGACGCGGCCCGACTGGCGATCCGCGACCAGGAAATCGCCGGCATCGACGTGATCACCGACGGCGAGCAGCGCCGCATGCACTACATCAGCCGGTTCGTCTCATCGCTGTCGGGGATCGACGCGAAGCGATCGAACTATGCCGACGTGGAGGAGGAGACGGTGAACCGGGCCTCTCCTGTCGTGACCGGTGACGTGAGCCGCAAGCACGCACACGCGCTGGAAGACCTGCGGTTCCTGAAGGCGCACACCGACCGGCGCGTGAAGATGACCATGCCCGGACCGATGACGGCGATGTACTGGCTCACCAACGAGCACTACGCCGCCGAGGCGGACCTGGGCATGGCGATGGCGAGGGTGCTGCACGAGGAGATCCTGGACCTGCAGGCGGCAGGATGCGACGTCATCCAGCTCGACGAACCGCAGGCGATCCGGCGTCCGGACGCGTTTCGCGAGTGGGGCCGCGCGGCCCTCGACCTCGCTTTCGAGGGGATCGAGGCGACCACGTGCGTCCACTTCTGTCTCGGCTTTCCGCCGGTCGGCGACACTCCGACGGTGCGGGATCCGGCGATCGTCTCAGGCCTCGCCCGCATGCTGCCCGACATCGGTTCGTGCCGGGCCCGGCAGTTCGCCTTCGAGTGCGAAAGCAGCCGTATCGACCCCGAGCTCTTCCTGGGACTTCCCGAAGACAAGCAGGTCGTCTTCGGTCTCGTGGACGTCGGCTTCACCGCGGTCGAAGATCCCCGGCATATCGCGGAAAGGATCAACCGCGCCGTCGCCGTGCTGGGTCGGGACCGGGTGTGGGCCGCCCCCGATTGCGGGCTCGTCTGGCTTCCGATCGACGCGGCGAGGGAGAAGCTTCGTGCCCTCGTGGAAGGCGCCAGGCTGGCATCCCGATGACCCGCTTCCGCCCGCACAATCCCGAGAGTCGATGCGTCACGGCCGTCGCGATAATCATCTGTTGGATGCTGCATTACCGAACTGCATCTCGCTGCGAGTGGCGGACGGACACAGGGCGACTCGATTCGCCTTCATTGGACGACTCGTCCGGATCTACCTGTTGCCTGGACCTCTCGGCTCGTTGCAACGTCTTCCTCGCGCTCTGTCGGGCCCTCATCTTGGCGGTTTCGACATCTTCTACAGGTATCCACTCGTCGTTCTCCACAGACTCAATGAGATCACGCTCGTCTTCGTCGAGATACTCGAATTGTCGTTCCTCAGCTTTCTGCATCAACTCTATGCCTTCCGCAGATGTCTCTGCGTGTACTTGCGACTCGGATACGCTGTCTTGAAAAACACCGTGCCATCACTATCATCGATGATCGCGGGGACGACGTAAATGTAATCGTTGTGCTGCACGAGGTAGAGCACCTGGCTGGGGAAACGACTTGGGTCCGGATGCTTCAGTACAGCCACCAATCCCCCTCCATCGATGCTCGCTACGATCTCCTCGAACGAGATGCCCCGCACTTCCTTCAACTGGGCGTTTTTCGCGTCGTTCCAGTTGAAGGACACGAACTACAGGAACGTAGGACGAACCCGGACGAGGGTCAGGACGGAGGCAGTACGCCGAAGTTGCTCCATCAATTTACCCAAGCGGCCCATGGGATGTCACAGCGTGATCCAGCACAGGTCGCCGTCGCCGTAGCGGCGGTGCTGGACGGCCTCCAGCAGGTGGTCGACGGTGACGCCGTCCGAGCGCTCCAGGTCGGCGATGGTACGCGCTACCCGCGTGATCGCGTGGTAGGCGCGGGCGGACAGGCCGAGCTTGTCCACCGCCTCGCGCAGCGCGGCGCGGCCGGCCGTGTCGAGCGGGCAATGGACCTCCACCGCCCCGGCCGGCAGTTCGGCGTTGCGCTCCCAGCCCATGCCGCGAGAGCGGTGCCGCTGGCGCTCCACCGCCTCTGCGACGCGCGACGCGATCTGCGCGCTGCCCTCCGGCGCCGGCGCCTGCAGGTCCGCCGAGCGCGGCGGCGACACCGGCACGCGCACGTCGATCCGGTCGAGCAGCGCCCCGCCGAGCCGGCGCCAGTAGCGGTGCACGTCGGCCGGCGAGCACAGGCAGACCGCGGCGTCCCGGCCCAGGTTCCCGCACGGGCAGGGGTTGGCGGCGCAGATGAGCTGGAAGCCGGCCGGGTAGCGCACCGAGTAGCCGGCCCGCACCACGGTCACCTCGCGCGACTCCAGCGGCTCCCGGAGTGCCTGCAGCAGCGCCGTGCGGAACTCCGGCGTCTCGTCCAGGAACAGGACCCCGCCGTGGGCCAGCGACGCTTCCCCCGGGCGCTGCATGCGGCCACCGCCGATCAGCCCTTCCAGCGACGCGCTGTGGTGCGGCGTGCGGAACGGCGGCCGCGTGATCAGCGACGCGCCCGCGCCCAAGGTACCGGCCACCGAATGCACGCGCGTCACCTCCAGCGCCTGCCGGCCGGTCAGCGGCGGCAGGATGCCCGGCAGGCGCCGGGCCGCCATGGTCTTGCCACTGCCCGGCGGGCCGAACAGCAGCGCGTGGTGGCGCCCGGCCGCGGCGATCTCCAGCGCCCGCTTCAGCCGATCCTGGCCGCGCAGGTCGGCGAAGTCCCCGTCAGCCGCTACGCCGGCAGGTGAGTCGGCCAAGGCGGCGCTGCGTCGTCGCCGTGCAGCAAGCCATGTCTCCGGGCGCGCCTCGCGGAGCGTCTTGACCGCTTCGGCGAGCGAATCGACGCCCACGATCGCCCCTCGGCCCAGCGCCTGCGCCTCCGACAGGTTGCTGCGCGGCACCACGAAGCGTTCGATGCCGCGCTCCAGCCCGGTGCCGACCGCGGCCAGCACGCCGTGCACGGGGCGGACGTCGCCGCGCAGGGTCAGCTCGCCGAGCACCATGATCCCCACCTCATCGTCCCAGGGGACCTGACTCGAGGCGGCGATCACGCCCAGCGCCAGCGGCAGGTCGAAGGCGGAGCCCGACTTGGGGACCGCGGCCGGCGAAAGGTTGATCAGGATGCGGTCGTCCGGAAACGACAGGCCGCTGTTGCGGATCGCGACGCGGATGCGGTCGCGTGCTTCGCGCACCGCACCGCCGGGCAGACCGACGATGTCCACCACCGGCATCCCGCGCCGGATGTCCACCTCCGCGGCCACCAGAACGCCGTCCACGCCGATCGGGGCGTGGCAGGCCACACGCGCCAACATCTGTCGCTCTCCTCCGGGCGCCGCTTCGCGCGGCTTCCGTCATGGAGGAGAGCGATCCGTGTTCGGTGGCGCTTTAGCCGCTTTGGTTCAGCGTCGCCCCCTGCGGCCGGCGGCGATCGTCTCCTGGACCAGCCGGTCGCACGCTTCGTTGAGCTCGACGCCGGCGTGGCCGCGCACGCGCCGGAACGCGACCCGAAGGCCGCGCCCCTCCAGCGCCCGCTTCAGCGCCTGCAGCTCCTGCCAGAGCTCACGGTTCTTGACCGGAGACCGCGCCTTGGTCCTCCAGCCGTTCGCTTCCCAGCGAGCGATCCACTCGCTGATGCCGCCCTCGACGTAGCGCGAGTCGGTGACCACCGTCACGTTGCCGTCGGCCCGCTCCCGCGCCAGCCGCAGCGCTTCGATCACGGCCTGCAACTCCATGCGGTTGTTCGTCGTGTCGGCCGAATAGCCCGTGTCGCGCGCCTGCCCGTCCGCCGTCTCGGCCACGTAGGCCCAGGCGCCGGGACCCGGATTCCCGAGGCAGCCGCCGTCTGTGTGGATGGTCACGCACCCGCCGCCTGCAGAGTCACGACCGCGCACGTGCCGTCCGTTCCCCGCTCCAGCACCAGCGAGCCGCCATTGTGCTCGATCAGTGCCCGGCTGATGTAGAGGCCCAATCCGTCGTGACGGGGCTTGGTGGAGTAGAACGGATCGAACACGCGCGAGCGTCCCGGTCCGAGCGGGCGGGCGCCTGAATCCTGGATCTCGATCACGATGTCGTTCCCCCGTTCACGGGCGCTCATGATAATCCGCGAGCGGGCACGAACGCCCGCCTCCTCCGCGTTCACCAGTAACTCGGCCAGTGCCCGCGACAGCTCGCCGGGATCGCAGGCCACGACCAGCTCGCCCCCGTCGGTCAGCTCCACCCGCAGGTGGCTGCGCCGCCCGGCGCGCCGGTACGCCGCCGCGAACAGATCGGAAACCTGCACGGCGACGACCGCGCCCCCGGCCCGGGTGCCCTCATCGAGCCGCCGCAGCGCGGCGAGCACCGTCTGCGTCGTTTCGCGGAACCGGCGGATGCTTTCGAGCGCGCCGCCCGGCAACCGCAGCGGAGCGGCGGCCGTCGATCGGGACCCGTCGCGCTCGGCCTCCAGCTCGGCCTCCAGAGCATCCAGGACGCCCGCGGTCGCGGTCATGGAGCCGCCGAGCGACTTGTGCAGCGCGCGCGTCAGCACGCGCAGATCGCGCACCCCGCGCGGGCCGCCCCCGCCGCCACGCCCCGATGCCTGCGCGGGCGCCGCGCCGCCCGTTCGGTCGAACGCGCGCACCAGAGCGGCATGGAGCGCGAGCAACGCCACGAACAGCGGGCTGAGCACCAGGAACGCGGCGACCTGGTCGCGCAACCCGTAGCTGGCCTCGATCTGCCGCTGCGGGTAGTCGCCAGCGACCGCGACGACCAGCAGCAGGAGCGCCAGGACGATCGCCGTCGCCCAGAAACGGTTGATCCCGCGGCGCTGGTCGACGCCGGGGATGTGCCGGGTACCGACCAGGAAAAACGCCGGCAGCGGCAGCAGCAGCAGATCCGCGATCGCACCGGCGGGTACGGGGACGACGCTCTCCGCAACGTCACCCGGAAGGCGCAGCAGCAGGTACGCGGGCAGCGACACCAGCATGCCGCCGATCGTCCACAGGACGGGTTCCCGCGTATGAGGTCTCCGCGCGCGGCGGTACGCCCTGATCAGCAGGCCCAGGGTGATCACCAGCGCGACCGCCGTACCCACGTCGGCCACGGTGCCCGCGAGCTCGTGACGCGCCAGCCAGCCGGGGTCTCCCCCGGCCGCCGCCGAGAACGACGCGACGTGGAACACCGCTGTCAACGCGGGAAAAACCAGCCCGCCCGCGACGGTGAGGATCCGGAGGCGCCGCGACAGGCGGCTCTGCGGCATCGCCAGGACCGCCATGGCCAGGAGCCACGGAGTGAGCGTTCCCGTCTGCGCCAGCAGGTGAGTGAGCACGGACTCGGATGAAAACGGGCGGGTGGCAACCGTGACCGCGTGCGTGAAGGCCGCCAGCGACGCCATCCGGCATGCCGACCGGTAGGAGACGCCACCGGCCAGGAAGTAGCCGGCGGCCAGCATTCCGGCTGACACGACCGGGATGAGCACGCGATCGAGCGGGCGGACCGGGACGCCGGCGACCGCACCACCGAGGCGGACCACCGGCTCGACGCCGCCGATCAGGCGTACCACGTAGAAGACGCATACCGCCGCCGCCAGCGTCCCGATGATCATCAGCCGCTGCTGCCGGCGCCGCTCCCTGCCGGACACTTCGCTCAAGGCGACAGCTTTCATGTCGGTACGGCCCGGTGCGTGTTTCCGCCGGCGGCGCGACGCGCCGGCGCGGGACACACGCCGCGGGCGATTGGACCTGAGCTTGACATCGCGTCCCGAGTGCGCTTACCTCAAGCGCATGGCGGCGTAGCTCAGTTGGTAGAGCAAGCGGCTCATATCCGCTGGGTCAGGGGTTCGAGTCCCTTCGCCGCTACTTTTCCCGTACAGAGATCCGGGGCTTCGAGATCCCGGTTAATGTGCTCCAGCTGCCGGCAGGTCGATTCCCGACAGGTTCCGACGCGCGACCGCCGGCAGCGGGGCATCGTGGTGATGTCGGGTACCCGCCGCCACGCAGCCGGGTGATTCTGGCAGGGCCGACCGCACTGCGATGAGAAATAGCAGGGGCAGGATTCGAACCTGCGACCTCCGGGTTATGAGCCCGACGAGCTGCCAACTGCTCTACCCTGCGTCTTCTTGTCTGACGATTAGAATACCGTGGCTGGCGGCTCCCCGTCAAGCAGGGGCCGCAACGGCTACCGACCGGCCGAGCGGATCGCTCTCCGGTCGCGCCTGGTGTGCTCAGCGCTTCTGTTGGGTCTGGATCTTGCGCAGCTTCTTCAGGCGCTTGCGCTCCATCGCCTTGCGCCGCTTGTTGCGAACGGTCGACGGCTTCTCGAAGTACTCGCGCCGTTTCCACTCGCGGACGATCCCTTCCTTCTCGACGATCCTCTTGAATCGCTTCAGCGCCTTCTCGAGTAGCTCCTCTTCACCGACTTGTACGAACGCTATGACTCGATCCTCCTTCGCGGGCCGCCGGCGCAGCGCCGAACAACTCCGCAGTCCGTCATGATAGCGCGAGACGCAGTCGTGTCAAACCGCGTGTCACCCTTCATCATCGGCACAGGTCGAGCACAACCATATGCAGCCGGCGTTCGCCGTCCGAGTAATCCGGTTCCAGCCGGTACACCACGTCCACGGTGTCGCCCGTGGCGAACTCTCCTGCCCGGGGGCCGGCGCCCCAATACAGCGCCGGCCATCGATACGCTCCGGCATCCAGCAACAGCCTGCAGTGCTCGGAGGCACGGCCGAACAGGCTTACCTCCGACACCTCGAGTCCGCGCGTCCTGAGCGCCAGCGGCCCGTTGCCGATGCCGGTCGGCTCGACCGCCGCGACGAGTCGGTCCAGTGCCGGCGTCAACTCACGGGCCGGAACCTCGGCATCCAACACCCGCGCCGGGTCGCGCCTGCCGCGCGCGGCGCCGGGGCGCGGGCCGGACCAGCGCCGGCGCAACTCGGTGAGCGCCTCCGCAGGCGCCATGAAGCCGCCGGCGCTTCGGTGGCCGCCGCGCGAAGTGAGCAGGCCGTCCGCGTCGGCCAGGAGCAGCAGCGCGTTCGCGCCACTGTCGGGGCTGCGGATGGAGCCGGAGATGGAGCCGTCATCGTGGGCGACGACCGCCACCGACCGGTCCAGAAGGCGGCTCAGTCGGTAGGCGAGCGGTCCGGTGAGTCCCCGCGCCAGTTCCCGGTCGTCGACGACCAGACAGCACGCCTCCGGGCGCTCGCGCGCGAGTCGGCGCGCACCGGGCAGCAGCCGGTTCCAGGCAGCCCCGCTCTCTCGCCTGCGGCGCGCATCAAGCTCCTGCATGCGATCCGACAACTCCGCGCACTCGCCCCGCTCCCGGCTCACCAGCAACTGCACGGCGTGATCGCCCTCGCCGTAACGGGCGGCCGAGCCGATCACGGGATTCAAGGTGCGGCTGACCTGATTGGCGGTGGGCACCGGCACGGAGCGTCCCACCCGCAGCCACAGCTCCAGAAGCCCCGGACGGTCGGATCGAGCCAGCATGTCGAGCCCGAGAGCGGTGATTCGCCGGCTCTCGCCGGTGAGCGGCATGCGATCGGCGAGCGTTGAGAGCATCGCCAGATCATAGGGAAGCTGCGCGGCGGCCACGGGGTCCGCGCCGCCCCTCTCCTGCGCCTGACGCACCGCCTCGGCGAGCTTCAGCGCGACCGCCCCGGCTGCCAGGACATCCGACCCCCTTCGTTCCGAGAGCGCGGGATTGACCACCAGCGCCGTCTCCGGCAGCGACTCGAACGGCGGGTGATGGTCGACGACGAGCACGTCGATGCCGCTCCGGGTCGCTTCCCGAGCCTCTGCCGGCCCGATCGAGCAGTCCACGCAGACCACGAGCGCCGCACCGGCGTTGAGAGCCTCCCGCACCCCGCCGTCGGGCACGCCGTGGCGTCCGCCCGGCGGAATCCGCCATCGCACCTGCGCGCCTGCCCGGCGAAGCAGCTCGACCATGATCGCCGTCGCGGCGATGCCGTCCACGTCCGGGTCGCCGTACACGAACACCTGTTGGCCCGCGCAGCGGCCGATACGCTCCACCGCCGCCGGCATGCCGTCGATCCGAACCGACGGCAGCGGGCCGCGCCCGAGAAACGCATCCACATCCGCCGCCGCCGTGATGCCGCGTCGCACCAGCACCGCCGCAAGGAGCGGATCCAGGGTGTGCCGGCCGGCCAGCGCGCGGACCGTGGAGGACTCGGCGCTCGGCAGCGTCCAGCCGCGGGCGGCGTCCCCGTTCACGCGGCGCCGCCCAGGTCGGCCGTCTGCAGCGGAAGGTAGGCCGCGCCCCCCGGGAGCAACTCCGACTGGAAGAGCACCAGCGAACGGAACGTGCCGCGCGCCGGCGGCAGACGCAGCCGGCAGAGGCGTTCCCCCGCCTGCCGCGGAACGCGGCGGACGCGCGCCAGGGTGACGTGGGCCAGGAACCTCCGGCCCTCGCTCGCGCCAAGCCGCAGGCGGAGCGCCCTTGCCAGCGTGCCCAGCTCGTCGGCGCCGTCCTCCACGCCGAGATGCACCACGCGGGGCCGTGAAGGCGACGGCAACAACCCCAGCCCCGTGAACGTCGCCGCCACCGGTGCCGCCTGCCCGGCGACCTCCCGGCAGATCCCACTCAGCCTGCCCGCCTCCTCGTCATCCACCTCGCCGACGAAGTGCAGCGTCACGTGCACATCGGCCGGGGCGATCAGCCGCGCGTCCGGCAGCTCCGCGCCGACCGCCGAGCGCCACGCCGCCAGGCGGTCCAGTGCGCCGTCCGGCACCGGCAGGCCGAAGAAGACGCGCGCCATCACAGAACGCCCATGCCGGACTGCAGTGCCGTCAGCGGCGCATCGAGCGCGCGCTGCACCATGCGGTACATGACGCTGGCCAGCCCACGGTCGTCCTGCAGGCGCACCGCCGCGGCCCGGTCCGGGGTGAGCCGTTCCGTGTGGCTGAGGTAGGCGCGCGCGCCCGGGCTGAACGCCGCATCGGCGGGAGACGAGCAGTCTTCGCAACGCATGTCGCCGTACCGATCGGACAGGTAACCGGGTACCGACGGCGGCAGCGCCCGGTCGCACGCCGCACAGACGTGCAGCTCGGGTTGCAGGCCGGAGTAGCCGAGGTAGCGCCAGATGAACTGGACGGACAGGGCGCGCTGTGCGTCCCGGTCGGACGAATGCAGCGCCAGCAGGCAGCCGAGCAGCAACCCGTACAGATCGGCCGGATCCGCCGCGCCGGGCGACCGGAGCACCACCTCCGCCCACAGAGATGCCGCGAAGTAGCGCGGCACGCTTGCGCGAATGCCCCCGAACTCGTCGCGGCAGGTGATCTCCGTGATCTTGTACTGATCCTTGACCGGATCGCGATACAGGCGCAGGTCGGCGTGCATGAACAGCAGCGTGGTCAGGCGCAGGCGGCTGGTCGTCTTGGCGGCCCCGTACGCCATCGCGCGCACCAGCCCGAACGAAGGGCTGAGGAACGTTACCAGCCGGTTGATCTCGCCGACCGGAGTCGTGCGCAGAACGAGAGCCGGCGAGACGAGGTGGCGGCGCGTCAGGGCACGGGCACGAGCGATTCCGCACCATAAGAGGTTGTCCCCTCAGCGACAAGCTCCCTACCTTGCATGCATGCCGCCGTTTCCGCCAGGGCAGGTCGTCCCCGCGGCACGCACGCTCCCCAACCGCATGGTCGTACTGCCCCTGACCGGCAAGCCGATCTTCCCCGGCATGCTGACGCCCCTGGTGGCATCGCCCGGCGCCCAGACCGCGACCGTCGGCGCCGCGCTGGAGCTCGGTGGGTTCCTCGGGCTGGTGCTGACGCGCGACGTGGATGACGAACAGCCCGCGCCCGACCGGCTGCACGGGGTGGGAACGGCCGCCAAGGTCGTCCGCAAGATCAATCTGCCCGACGGTGGGCTGAACGTGTTCATTTCCACCATCACCCGCTTCCGGATCGCGAAGGTCCTGGACGCCGGCCCTCCGCTGGTGGCTGCCGTACAGCCTCTGGACGACACGAACCTCGACAGTGACGAGGTGCAGGCCCTGGCGCGGGCGCTGATCTCGGAGATGAAGCAGGTATCCGAGGGCAACCCGCTGTTCTCCGAAGAGATGCGGCTGAACATGGTGAACATCGACCAGCCGGGGAAGATCGCGGACTTCCTGGCGTCGATCCTGAACATCGACCGCCAACAGCAGCAGCTCGTCCTGGAGGAGCTGGACGTGCGCGAGCGGATGGAACAGGTGCTGGTCTTCATCAAGAAGGAGCAGGAACTGCTGAAGATCCAGAAGCGGATCCAGGGCGAGCTGGAAGAGAAGATCTCCAAGAGCCAGCGGCAGTACTTCCTGAAGGAGGAGCTGAAGGCGATCAAGGCCGAGCTCGGCATGGCGGTCGATGCCAAGAGCGACGAGTACCAGCGCTTCAAGGAAGCCTTCGAATCGCTCCAGCTCGAAGGCGAGGTGGCCGAGCGCGTGTCGGACGAGCTGGAGAAGTTCGCGCTCATGGATCCCAGCTCGGCCGAGTTCGTGGTCACGCGCAACTACCTGGACACGATCGCCACGCTGCCGTGGGCGGACCCCGCGCCGGAAGAGATCGACCTGAAGCGCGCCGCCGCCGCGCTCGACGCCGACCACTACGGGCTCGACGACGTCAAGGAGCGGATGCTCGAGTACCTGGCGGTGCGCACGCTCAACCCCGGGAGTCGCGGCTCGATCCTGGGGCTGGTGGGTCCGCCCGGTGTCGGCAAGACCTCGATCGGCCGCTCCATCGCCGGCGCCCTGGGCCGCGAGTTCTTCCGCTTCTCCGTGGGCGGCATGCGTGACGAGGCCGAGATCAAGGGCCACCGCCGCACCTACGTGGGGGCCATGCCGGGCAAGATCATCCAGGGACTGCGCATCGTGAAAACGCGCAACCCGGTGTTCATGATCGACGAGATCGACAAGCTCGGCATGTCGTTCCAGGGTGACCCGTCCTCGGCGTTGCTGGAGGTGCTCGACCCCGAGCAGAACGCGGCGTTCCGCGACCACTATCTCGACCTGCCGTTCAACATCTCCGACGTGCTGTTCATCGCCACCGCCAACACCCAGGACACGATCCCGGCGCCGCTGCTGGACCGCATGGAGATGATCCGCCTCTCCGGTTACATCGACACCGAGAAGCTGGAGATCGCCCGCCGCTTCATCATCCCCAAGTCGCTCTCCCGCGCCGGACTGGACCGCGGCTCGGTGCGCTACCGGCGCGCCGCGCTGCTGAAGATCGCCGACGGCTATGCCCGTGAGGCCGGCGTACGCAACTTCGAGAAGGCGCTGGACAAGATCCACCGCAAGATCGCCCGCACGGTGGTGGAGACCGGTCCGGCCTCGGACACGGACACGGCTTCGGGCAACGGAAGCCCGGCCGACGGCGCGCGCTTCGTGATCGACCGCGATCAGGTCGGCGACTACCTCGGCAAGCCCTTGTTCCGGGACCACGACCGGCGGCGCTCCATGCGCGTCGGCACCGCCACCGGGTTGGCGTGGACGCCGCTTGGCGGCGCGGTGTTGACCGTCGAGGCGGTGGCGACCAAGGGCGCCAGCGGCTTCAGACTGACCGGGCAACTGGGCGACGTCATGCAGGAGTCGGCCAGCATCGCCTACTCCTGGACCCGTCAGGCGGCGCGGCGGCTCGGCATCGATGACGCGTTCTTCGACCAGCAACGGATCCACGTGCACATCCCGGCCGGAGCCACCCCGAAGGACGGGCCGTCGGCGGGAATCACCATGGCGTCGGCGCTGCTGTCGCTGGCGTGCCGGGCACGGCTGTCCCGCTCGCTGGCCATGACCGGCGAGCTGTCGCTGGTGGGCGACGTGCTGCCGATCGGCGGACTGAAGGAGAAGGTGATCGCCGCCCAGCGCAACCGTATCCGTGACATCATCGTCCCGCGAGCGAACGAGGTGGACATCGCCGACATTCCCGAACGCGTACGGCGCGGCATCAGCTTCCATCCGGTGGGCACGATGGAACAGGTCGTAGAGATCATCCTTTGACCGGCCGCCGCACAGGGTTCGGCCTCGGCGGCCCGGTGTGCCCCCGCACCCGGATCTGTCAAACGAGGCGTGGGAGGGCGTTGGCGATGGCCCTGGCGGCCGTGGTCACGCTGTCAGCCTGCGCGGGACCGGAGGAGCCGGCGCCGCTGCACGCGGCATTCGGTGTCACGCTGGAGGAGCTGACGGCTCTGATCGAGCCGCTCCCGGAATCCGTGCAGGAGCGGATCCTTGCCGAGCCGGCCGTGTTCCTGGACCTGATGGCCAAGACGCTCGATCAGCCTGCCGACCTGCTGGTGCTGGTCGACAAGGAGCACGCGCTCGCCGAGGACTACCGGCCTGTCGACCTGGTCGATCTCGACGGCCGGGGCCTCACGGTCACGCGGCCGTCCATGACCCTGCGGGCCTTCGTCCTGCCCGACTTGGCCGCCATGACGGCGGCGGCGCGCCTAGCCGGCACCGACGTGACCATTTCTTCCGCCTATCGCTCCTATGCCCGGCAATCCTACCTGTTCGCCTCTGCCGTGGAGCGCGACGGCCTGGAGCAGGCGTCGAGTCTGGTTGCGAGACCCGGCCACTCCCAGCATCAGCTCGGAACGGCCGTCGACTTCGGAAGCATCGACCTGGGTTACGGGGAAACGCACGAGGGACAGTGGGTGCTGGCCAATGCCTGGCGCTTCGGATTCTCGCTCTCCTACCCGCAGGGGCTGGAGGACGTCACCGGCTATCGGTACGAACCGTGGCACTTCCGGTACGTGGGCCGCGCCAGCGCCGAGCTGGAACGCCGCTTCTTCGGCATTCAACAGGTATTCCTGTCCCACTACCGGCACCTGATGCCTTCCCTGCTGGCTGCCGTGGCGGCGGGCGTCAGCTCCCGGGCCGGCGGCTGAGCAGCTTCGGGAGACGGGCGGCCTCAGGGACGGGCCAGCACCTCCGCGGGCAGATCGACCGAACCCTGCCTGAGCAGCCGGCAGGGCCGCGTCGTGGCATCGACCACGGTCGACGGCACCGGAGAGCCGAGCTCGCCCGCGTCGACGATCAGGTCCACCGATGCACCGAACGCGGCCACGATCTGGCTCACCCGTGACAGCGGGGGAAGCCCCGATCGGTTGACGCTGGTCGAAAACAGCGGCGCGCCTACGCAGCGCGCCAGCCGGCACAGGAACGGATCGTCCGGCACTCGCACCCCGACGGTCCCACCGCCGGCACACGGCAGCACGATGGTCAGCGCTCCCGGCCAGTACTCCAACAGGCGTTCCGGAGGCTCGCCCGCTGCCCCGCAGCGCCAGAGCCAGGTCCGGTCGGGGATCAGGACAAGGAGCGGCCGGTCTTCCGCCCGGCTCTTGGTCCGCCGGATGCGCGCCTCGGCCGCGGGGGCGGCACCGATCAGGCCGTAGATCGTGTCACCGGGCAGGATCGCCAGCCCGCCACGACGCAGCACGCGGCAGCAGATCGGCATGACGCCGCGGTGACGTGCGGGCAGCACGGTGGCCGCGCGCGCGTTCATCGCCCCGCGATCGTCCATCGCCCCGCGATCGTCCATCGCCCCGCGATCGTCCATCGCCCTGCGATCGTTCATCGCCCTGCGATCGTTCACGGAACCCGAGTCGCCCATAGAGCAGCCCTCCCACGGCCAGGCCGGCCAGAAGAAACGCCAGGCGGGGCGCCTTCGGCGGCTCGCTCTCCGTCACCACGGCGCCCGCTTCGTAGAACGAGAGTCGTTCGCCGGTACCCTGCAGGCGGATCACCCGCTCGCCGGGCGCATACAGGCCGAGATCCCGCGCGTACAGCCTGATCAGATCGGGGCTGGTGGACAGCGCGTCGAACTCCGCCTGCAGGTGCTGGTTGACCTCCTTCAGCGCCTCCACGTTCCGTTGCAGCGCTTCCCGGTGCTCCTGCATGCGGTCCATCGCGATAGCGACGGTCACCAGGTTCAGGACGGTGTACACGAAGTAGGCGGTGACCGCGCACGACAGACCGCGAAGCATTCCCATCCCTACCGTTGTGCCCCCTACCCTCTTGATGGTCGGCACGGGCCCGGCCCGCGTTGAGGGCGGAGGTGCGACCGGTTTCCGTTGACACCACAGCGGGCGGCGGGCTCATACTGGAGGACGCCGCCGACCGGGGAACGGCCCCGGCGACGCTCCGGACATGCCACACGCTGCCGACCCGCACAGAGCGGACAGCCCACACCTAGCGGACAGCCCACACCTAGCGGACAGGGACCGCGCCTCCGAACCCGCAGGAGCCATCGACGCCGGCGGTGGAGTCTGGGTCAAGCGCTGGTCGCTGTCGGTCGCCGGCACCGCCGGCCCGTTGCCGCTGGCGGCCGAGCTGACGAAACCCGGACGGGAGGACGGTGCGGGAGATCCGGAGCCGGGCGCCGTCATGCTTCCGGCCGGCATCGAGCAGGAGTTGCGTGCCATTCGCTCGGCGATTGACGACCTGCGGCGCGAGGTTCGGGAACTTCGTGCCGGTCGCGACGACTCGGACTGAGCGCCCACCGTTCCAGCGGGCCGGGAGCGTCACTCCCGGTACGGCACGCTCAACTCCTGCAGATCACGAGTCAGGAATGACTCCGCGAACTCCGCTCGTGCCTCGCCGACAAGCTGCCGGAGGTCGCGCTCGGTGTAGCGCGGACTGTAGTGGATCAGTCCCATGCGTCCCACCCCGGCCGCGCGGGCGATTCGGCCCGCCTGCTGCGCGGTGAGGTGCTTCTTGGCGCCGGCGTCGGCGGCAAGGTCGGCACAGAACATGCCTTCACAGATCAGCAGGTCGGATCCGGCCACGAACGGGGCCAAGCCGGGAAAGGCCGCCGTGTCGGTGACGAAGCTGAAGGTGCGTCCGGGGCGCGGCGGCCCTACCACGGTCTCCGGTTCCACCACGGTACCGTCATCCAGCGTCACCGCTTCGCCACGCTGCAGCGTCGACCACAGCGGTCCGCGCGGAACGCCGGCGGCGACCGCCTGCTCGGGATGAAACTGTCCGGGACGAGACTCCTCCACCAGCCGGTAACCCAGGCAGGGCTTGGTGTGCCGTACGCGCACCGAGTCGACGCGGTATCCGTCACCCTCCACGACGGTGACGTCGTCGTAGAACTCGTGCACGATGATCTCGTAGTTGATGTAGATATCCAGCACGCGCAGGGTCTGCTCGACGTACTGCCTGATGCGCGGGGGGCCGTATATGTACAGCGGCTCCGACCGGTCGACCTGCGACGACAGCGACAGCATTCCCGGCAGTCCGGTGACGTGGTCCGCGTGCGTGTGAGAAATGAAGATGCTCGTGATCTTCTTCCACTTCAGGTTGAGGCGGCGGAACGCGATCTGCGTGCCCTCGCCGCAGTCGAACAGCAGCAGGTCGCCTTCGCGTCGCACCAGCACGGAGGTCAGGCCGCGGCCCGGCAGCGGCATCATGCCACCGGTGCCGAGGACGAAGATATCGAGGTTCATGCGCAGATGGCAGTAAGGTGCGTAGCCACCCAGGGTGGCCGGACGCGGGAGTATAGAAGTGGGGGGGGGGGGGGGGGGGGCCCCCGGGCGGCGCGCCCCCCGCGGGATGTGGGGGGGGGGGGGGGAGGGGGGGGGGCGCGGGGGGCCCGACGCCGGGGGGGGGGGGTGGTGGGGGGGG
>JAPPNY010000226.1:0-15151 GCA_028818385.1 Spirochaetaceae bacterium | reverse complement strand
CTCCCCCCCCCGGGGGGGGGGGGGGGGTTTTTTTTTCCCCGCCCCCCCCCCCCCCCCCCCCCCCCCCCCCCCCCCCCACTTCTATACCGGTGGGGATGGGCCGAAGAACGGAGCCGAAGGCGACGATCCTCGGGGCGATAGGAGTCTGCTGTGCGGAGAAACCCCTCCATGACGGGATCGCCGCTTGCTCGCTCGCTCCGGCACACCCGGATCCTGGCGGCCATCCGCGCCTTCTTCGCCGACGCCGGCTACCTCGAGGTGAGCACGCCGCTCGCTTCGCCCACGCTGCTGCCGGAGCCTGCCATCGAGGTGTTCGCGACGCGGCTGCATCGCCCGGGAACGGATAGCGCCCGGGACGAAGGTCTGCCGCTGTACCTGAGCCCGTCGCCGGAACGCCACATGCGCCGGCTCATCGCCCTGGGCTCGGGGCCGATCTTCCAGCTCGCCCCCGCGTTCCGCAACGGCGCCGAGCTGGACCGTACGCACAGTCCGGAGTTCACCATGCTGGAGTGGTATTCGCCCGGCAGCGAGTATCTGACCGAGGTGGCCCGGTTGGAACGGCTCGTGTCGTCGCTGCCGGCCGAGGCTCCGCTGCCGGTCCCGTTCGACCGCATCACGGTACGTGACGCCGTGTTGCGGGCCTCCGGGATCGATCTGGACGCCGTCGACGACCGGGACCGCTTCCGTCGCGCGGCGGAGTCGGCGGGCGTGCGCACCGCCGGCGACGACACCTGGGAGCAGGTATTCAACCGCGTCTGGCTGGCGGCGGTGGAGCCGGGCCTGCCCGACGACCGCGGTACGGTCGTCTACGAGTATCCGCGCCGCGTGCCCACCTTCGCGCAGCCGATCACGGATACCCCGTACTGCCGACGATGGGAACTGTACGCGCGGGGACTGGAAGTCGCCAACTGTTTTCAGGAAGAGACCGACGCCGAACGGCTGGCTCGGGTCATCGAGCGGGAGGATGCACGCAAGCGTCGCATCGCCATGACTCTTCACCCCCCCGACCGAGCGATGGCCGATGAGGTACGCGGCGGCCCGGAGATCTGCGCCGGCGTGGCGCTCGGCGTGGAACGGCTGATCATGGCGCTCGATCGGCGGCAGGAGATCAGCCAGGTGATCCCCTTTCCGCTGCACCATGCCGTCCGGCTGTGATAGGGTCCGGGCGGTTCAAGGCGAAATGAAAGCAGGCGCTATCGACAAGGGAATACACGTGCTGTTCCGAGGAGACCCCTACCTGGTCACCGATCGCGAATTCGTCAATCCGGGCAAGGGATCGGCATTCGTCCGGCTGAAGCTCAAGCACGCACGCACCGGACAGGTGATCCGCGAAGTGATCAAGTCGCATGAGACGGTCGAGGAAGCCGACGTGGAGGCGCGGGACGCGCAGTATCTGTACTCGGATGCCGACTACCTCGTGTTCATGGATGTCGGTTCCTACGATCAGTTCAACGTTCCCGCAGCCAGCGTCGATGAGAGCGTCACCCGCTTCCTGAAGGAGGGCGAGTCCTATCAGGTGCTGATGTGGGGAGAGGATCCGCTCGCGGTGCAGCTTCCGCTGAAGATGAAGCTGGAGGTGACCGACGCGCCGCACGCCGAACGCGGCGACACCGCCACGGGCGCCACCAAGCCGGCCACCACGGAGACCGGCCTGACGCTGCAGGTCCCGCTGTTCATCAAGACCGGCGACCGCATCGTCGTCAACACGACCACGGGCGCGTACGTCGAACGGGCCTGACCCACCCATCACCGGCGACCGCGCAGCCCCCGTCGAGCCCCCTGGAGAGGGAGCACCGTCGGCTGCCGCGTTGCGGGCGCACGGGCTGCTGCACAAGCGGGTCGTCCTTCCCTGGGCCGGGGGAGACCTGCAGTTCTGGTTGTCGCAGTCGCTGTTCAGCGGAGACGACATCGATACCGGCACGCGCGCGCTCCTGGATACGATCGCCGAACGTCTCGGTGACCTGCCGGTTCGGCGCGCGCTGGACCTGGGCTCCGGAAGCGGGGTCATCGGGGTGGCGCTGTCGCGTCTGTGGCCGCGCGCGCACGTCATCCTGAGCGACCGAGACGCGCTGGCGGTCTCCGTCAGCGCTCTCAACGCACGGGAGAATGACGGGTCCCGCGCCGCCGCGATCGGCTGTCTGGGGGTGCCTGCGGCCCGTGGCCCGTTCGACCTGATCGCGGCCAATCTGCCGGCCAAGGTGGGTGAACCCGTGCTCCGCCTGCTGGTGCGCCAGGCCGCCGCCGCGGCTCCGGAGGGCCACCTGGCCCTGGTCGTGATCCGGCCACGGCAGGACGTGGTCGAGCGAGCCCTGCAGGGGCGCGCACGCATCCTGCACCGGCGCGAGCTGCGGGCGCATACGGTCCTCGTGGCCGAGACGGCCATGGCCGCACCCGGCGACCCTCCACCCGGCCGGGACGGGCTTGCCGCCTACCTTCGGGGCGACACGGAGTTCCGCTACGGCGGGCAGGCCGTGCGGCTGCAGACGGCCTGGGGCCTGCCGGACTTCGATGCCGTCCCCTACTCCCTGCGCGCCGCCGAGCCGCTGGTGTGCGCCAGTGCCCTGGGTCCGCGCGTGCTGATCTGGAATCCGGGGCAGGGGCTCACCGCGTGCAGCCTGGCAGCGACGGGAGGCGCGCGGCCGGCGATAACCGTCGGCAGCCGCGACCTCCTGCAGATCGAGACCGCCCGCCGCAACCTTCGGCACCACGGCGTCGCCGCCGCCGGCTTGCATGCTCCGTCGATCGCCGACGCAACGGGACCCGGCCCGCGCGGTAGCGCGCGCTACAGCGCCGTGGTCGCCACGCACGGCGAGACCGACGGCCCCTGGTGGCGATGGATACCCGAAGCCGTGGACGCGTTGCTGGCGCCCGAGGGCCGCCTGCTCCTGATCGGGTCGAGCACCCCCGTCGACCGGGCGCTGCGCTCACTGCGTGAGCAGCGCTCGCCAGGTGAGCGGCATGCTTCGCGTGGGTGGCACTCTTCGAGTGGGTGCGCCGCGACCGGGATGGTGAAACGGCAGGACCGGCGCCGGCGCGGCTACCGGGCCGTGCTTCTGCAGCGCCGTGTCTGGCAGCAGCGCTCCCGGGACTAGCCCGCCTGGCCGGCGGCCGTCAGCCTTCCGAGCCCCGCCGCTCCTTGCGCAGGCGCTCCGCCCACTCGCTGTCCGGGTAGCGTTCGTACAGCCGGTCCTGCAGGCGGTTGGCTGCCCGTTCAGCGCCGTTGTTCCGCCACAGCCCCACGGCGTAATAGAGCGCCTCGGCAGCGACCTCGACCTCGCCGGGGAACCGCAGCGCCACGTTCGCAAGCTCGTCGGCGGCCGCCTGTTCGCCGTCGGTCTCCACCAAGAGCTGAGCCCGGCGCAGGTGCGCCTCCGCCTGCCTGCCGCCGCCGGCCACCGCGACCTCCGAAACCACGCGATAGGCATCGATCGCGCGTTGCGGCTCACCGGCCTGACGGTACCGCTCGGCGAGCAGGAAGTACCCGTCGTCCCGCTCCGGCCCCGGGCTCAGATCGGGGAGCGCCTCCTCCAGGATCGAGACGGCGTCGCCCGGCTGGTCCGGCTGGATCAGCATCGCGTAGTCGTACATCACGCGAGCGCGTACCTCGGCGGGCAGCGTGGCCTCGTCGGAAACCGCGGCAACCAGATAGTAGCGCCTGGCGCTCGCCGCGCCGATCGCCTGAAGGCTCGCGCGCAACCCCTCCAGCGCCCGCTCGCGAAGGCCGGTGTCGTGGGCGGCCAACAGCGTACGCCAGTGGAGATCGGCGGCGTCGGCGTGGCGGCCGAGCGCCTCCGCCGCCGTCGCCGCGGACGACAGCGCCCGCCGTCCGGGCCCGTCCTCCCCGGCGTCCGCCGCGACCTGCTGCAGAACCTGCAGGCCCGCTTCCTCCTGGCCGTGCGCGATCAGGTACTCCCCGTACCGCAGACCCGCTTCTGCCGCCATGAGGCCGGCCGGCGCCCGCTGCCGCAGCTTCTCCAGGGCGGCGCCCGCCTCGTCGGTGCTGCCGGCAAGGAGCGCACCCTCCACCAGCATGTACAGGACCTCATGGGCCAGGTCGACACCGCCGGTCCCGGCGCCGGCCCGCCCCGCCTCCACTCCCTGTTCCGCGCGGATTTCCCGCGATTCGATGGTCCCGAGGGCGGTGACGAGAAGATCACGCGCCTGATCGGGCCGGTCCATGCGCAGTTCGCTGAGGGCGGCGCGGTAGAACGCCGACGGCACCTGGGCAGCCGCGGGAAACCGCTCCGCGAACGCCAGGTACGCGTCGCGCGCCGGATCGTAGCGTCCGCCCTGATAGTGGGCGGCGGCATACAGGTAGGAGGCTTCGACCGCGACCGCCGCATCGGGCGCCTGCGCCGCCACCGCCAGAGCGGTGTTCGCTTCGTCCGACCGCCTCAGCCGGTAGTACACGCGACCCAGAGCCAGGTGGCGATACGGTTCCCAGACGCTGGCGCCGTGCCCGTCGCGCAGGTAGATCAGCGCCTCTTCGTACGCTCCGGCGTTGTACAGCTCCGCTCCCAGAGCCAGGCGGGCACGCCACTTGAGCTCCCCCGACGGGCCGGCGTCCACGACCTCCCGGTAGAAGTCGGCGGCGCGCTTGTGCTCGCCGCGCGTGCCGTAGATGCGGCCGATGCGATAGATCGCCTCCAGCGACTCGGGAGCCGCGCCGAACCGTCGCAGGTTCTTCAGCAGCCGGAGCGCAACACCGTCCTCGTCGACGGCGACCGCGGCATCGGCCACGCGCAGCAGCAGGTCGCCGGGACCGGCGGACGCCAGCATGGCGGTCGAGTCCGTCGCCTCCGCCACCCTCCACAGCCGCTCCCAGGCGTCGAGCGCCGCCTCCGTGTCCTCCAGCGCCTCCCTCGTCTGCGCCAGAACCTGCAGCGCCTCCGTCACGCGCGGGTGATTGGGAAACCGCTCCGCGAAGTCCTCCAGCGCGGTCGCACCCTCTTCCAGCGCCCCGTCCTCGATCAGCAGGTAGGCACGGTTCAGGACGGCGCCCGCCGCCAGACCGGCGTCCGGCCCGTCGCCGGCAGCCTGCAGCGACTCCAGCCCCGGCGCCCGCTGACCGGTCTGCAGATAGGCGAGCGCCAGGTAGTAGTCGGCCCGCTGCGCGTCGCCCGGTCCGAGGCCGGCGGCCAACGCTGCCGTCAGCTCGCTGACCGCGCCCGCCGGGTCGCCGAGCTGCAGCGCCGCCTCACCCTTGACCTGCAGCAGCCGCGCGGCGAGGTCGGCCGCCTGCTGCTCCTCCAGCGCGGCATCGGCCCACCGCGCCGCCAGCGCGAACTCCTCCATGCTCAGGTACAGGAACGGAAGGCGCCTGAGCGCCGCTCCCGCCAGGGGACCTGACGGGAACAGTTCCAGGTACCGGCTGAAGCGTTCCGCCGCTGCAGCGGGTTGCCCGGCCAGCAGCGAGGCATCGGCCTGCGCGTACAGCGCCTGCGGCGCGCGGGGGCTGCCCGAATGTGCCAGCACGATGCGCCCGAAGGTCTCCACCGCCTCGGCATAGCGGCCGGCCTGGTAGGCGAGCTGTCCCGCCCGGAACAGCGCGTCGGCCTGCTGCGATGCCGGCAGTTCGTCGACCAGGGCCAGGTAGGCGCGTTCGGCATCCTCCGCGCGGCCGTCCTGCTCCAGTGCGGTGGCGTGCAGCAGCAGGGTGCGCCACCGGTACTCCGGGGGTGTGTCCGTGCGCTCCAGTTGCCGCTCGGCCCGCTCGACCGCCTCGGTCGCCCGCCCCTGCGCCAGGCGGATGGCCGCCTGCCAGTGACCGAGGACCGCGACGTGCTCGGAGTCCGGGAACAACCGGGCGAACGACCCCAGCAGGTCGTACGAGTTCGCATGGTGCCCCAGATGGTAGTGGGCGAGGGCGAGCAGGAAGGTGGCGTCCGCGCGCAGCTCCGAGTCCGGATAGCGTTCGGCCAGCGTGTCGAACGACTGCACCGCATTGGAGAACAGACCGTCGGCGAAGGCGTCGGCGCCCCGTTGATAGAGCTCGCGAGCATCCTGAGCGGCAGCCGGCAGGGCCAGCGCCAGGAGCAGGACCACCCGCAGGACGCGCGTGACCCGCGCGCCCCGTTCGAGGAAGTACGTCAACTCAGGTAGTGACGAGCTCTTTGGCCGGCTGGGCGGCGCGCCGCTTGCGGAACACCAGGCGATCGTCCTTGACGTCGACCGTCACGCCGCTGCCGGGAAGAAAGCGGCCGCGCAGGATCTCCAGGGACAGTGGGTCTTCCACCTCTTTCTGGATCAGACGGCGCAACGGCCGCGCGCCGTACTTCTCGTCGGAGCCGTTGTCGATCAGGTAGCCGCGCGCGCGCCGGCTGACCCGCAGGTCGATGTTCTGCTCTGCGAGCCGGTCGCCGACCTCGCCGAGCAGGCGGTGCAGGATCTTGTCCAGATGCTCGCGTTGCAGGGCGTGGAAGACCACCACCTCGTCGACCCGGTTCAGGAACTCGGGACGGAACAGCCGCTTCATCTCGGCCAGCGCCGAGGACTTGATGTCCGCGTAGCGCATCCCCTGTTTCTCGGTGCGGAAGCCCAGCGATCCGTCCTGGATGATCTCGCGCGCGCCCGCGTTCGAGGTCATGATCAGGATGGTGTTGCGGAACGACACCGTGTGGCCCAGGTGGTCCTGGAGATGCCCCTCCTCCATCACCTGCAGGAGGATGTTGAATACGTCGGGGTGCGCCTTCTCGATCTCGTCGAGCAGGATGACGCTGTAGGGCCGGCGCCGCACCTTCTCGGTGAGCATGCCGCCCTCGTCGTAGCCCACGTACCCCGGCGGCGCGCCCACCAGCCGCGACACGTTGTGCTTCTCCATGTAGTCGGACATGTCGACCAGGATCAGCGACTCCTCGTCGCCGAACATGAACTCCGCCAGGGTCTTGGCCAGCTCGGTCTTGCCCACCCCGGACGACCCCAGGAAGATGAAGGATCCCATCGGCCGTTTCGCGGACGACAGGCCGGTGCGTGACCGGCGGATCGCCGCGGCCACCACGCTGATGGCTTCTTCCTGGCCGACCATGCGCTTGTGCAGCTCGTTCTCGATCTCCAGCAGGCGGCGCGACTCCGACTGCGCGATGCGCGCCAGCGGCACGCCGGTGATCTCGGAGATCACGCGCTGGATGTCCTCCGGCTCCACCAGCCGCTGCTCGCCCTGCGTGGTCTGCGCCCACGCGCGCTCCTGCTTGTCGAGCTGCTGGCGCAGCAGGCCGACCTTGTCGCGCACGGCGGCCGCCTTCTCGTAGTTCTGGCTGTTGACCAGGTTGGTCTTCTCGATCATCAGCCGCTCGATCTCCTGGTCGAGCTTGACCAGCTCCTTCGGCCGGGCGCTGTTGTCGATGCGGCTGCGCGATCCCGATTCGTCCAGCAGGTCGATCGCCTTGTCCGGCAGGTGGCGGTCGGAGATGTAGCGGGCCGAAAGCGCGGCGGCCGTCTCCAGCGCTTCGTAGGTGTAGACGACGCCGTGGAACTGGGCGTAGCGGTCCTTGACCCCCTTGAGGATCTCCACCGTCTCGTCCACTGACGGCTCGTCCACGAACACCGACTGGAAGCGGCGCTCCAGCGCGGCGTCGCGCTCGATGTACTTGCGGTGCTCGGCCAGCGTGGTGGCGCCGATGCACTGCAGCTCGCCGCGCGACAGGGCCGGCTTGAGCATGTTGGAGGCGTCGATCGCCCCTTCGGCGCCGCCGGCGCCGATGATCGTGTGCAGCTCGTCGATGAACATGATGATGTTGCCGGAGGTGACGATCTCCTTCATCACCCGCTTCAGCCGCTCCTCGAACTCGCCACGATACTTGGTGCCGGCCACGAGCGACGCCAGGTCCAGCGTCAGCACGCGCCGTCCGTGCAGGACGTCGGGCGCGGTTCCGTTGACCACCTTCTGAGCCAGCCCTTCGACGATCGCGGTCTTGCCGACTCCCGGCTCGCCGATCAGCACCGGGTTGTTCTTGGTGCGCCGCGCCAGGATCTGGATCACCCGCTGGATCTCGCGGGCGCGGCCCACGACCGGGTCCAGCTTGCCCTCGCGCGCCAGCGTGGTCAGGTCGCGGCTGAATTCGTCCAGGGTCGGGGTGGGTTTGCGGGCGGCCGTCTGCGTGCGCCGCTTCGGCGTCCCGGAGCTCTGCCGCGTTTCGCCGAGCCCGTTGATGCGGATGATCGCCTCCCTGAGCTGCTCGGGGGACACGTTGCGCTGCGCGAGGTAGCGGTACGTCGCGCCGCCCTCGTCGCGCGCCGCGGACAGGAGCAGGTGCTCGGTGCCGACGTAGACGTGCCCCATGTTCTTGGCTTCGTGCGTCGCGCCCTTCAGCACCGTCTGGGCGCGTTCGGATACCTCGATGTCGCCGAGGATGAGGCCGCCCTTCCCCTGCGTCAGGCTGCGCTCGATGTCCCGGCGCATCTCGTCGATGTTGACCTTGACCCGCTGCAGGGCCTTGACCGCCACCCCTTCGCCATCCTTGAGCAGCGCCAGGATGATGTGCTCCGGGAGCAGCTTCTCGGCATGACACCGCTTCGCCTCTTCCTGCGCTCTGAACGAGATGACCTTCTGGGCGCGCTGGGTCAGGCCCTTCCACATCATGTCCTGCCTCCGTGGTTCACATGTTCCCGGGGAGCTTCGAGCATCGGTCGCGATGCACTGCCTGCAGCAGAGTATCGCAAAGGACGCCCCACCGATCAATCTATCGCTGCCGGAGCGACTCGACCGGCCGCAGGCGCGCGGCGTGCAGCGCGGGACGCACCGCCGCGATCGCCGCCGCGACGGTCACGGCCGCTACGGCGGCCAGCAGCTGCCCCGGATCGGGGCGGACCGGAATCCGTTCCAGGTAGAAGGAGCGGTCGATCAGTCGCGTCGGCCCGTCCGCTCCGGAAAGCAGCAGCGCAGCCGCGTTCACGACCCACTCGATCGCCGCCAGCAGCTCGTTGACGTTGACCGCCGCGGCCAGCCCCAGCGCCACGCCCGCCACGCCGCCCGCGGCGCCGCTGACCAGACCCACCGTCAGGAACGCCATCCCGACCTGGTCGCCGGAACCGCCCATGGCACGCACGTAGGCCATCTCGGCGCTGCGCTCGATCAGCAGCATGCGCAGCGCGGAAGCCACGTTGACCGTCGCCACCAGCGCGATCACGGCCATGATCAGCGTCAGCCACACCTTGGTGGCGCGAAAGGACCGGTACGCGGAGCGCTGCAGGTCGAACCAGCCGATCAACCGCGCCTCCGGTGGAAGCATCCTGCCCAGCTCCTCCATCACCGTGTCGAGCTCCCCGAACGGGTCCCGGACCTTGACACCCAGGAATCGGAACCCCGTGGCGCCGAGATCGCCCGCGGCCGCTGCGCCCATGAACGCAAACGCCCCGTCCAGGTGCTGGTAGCCGGACCGGTACACGCCGGCGATCCGCACCACGGCGAGGCGGGGCGCGCCCTGAACCCACAACCCCACCCGGTCGCCGGTCGTCACCCCCAGCGTCTCCGCCAGCTCCCGCCCGATCACCGCCTGGTTCCGCGCCTGCAGGTCGAAGGATCCCTCCACGCTGAGGTAGCGGCGCAGCCCCGCATCGCGTTGCAGCAGGTCCGGGTTCACGAAACGGACCTGCACGGCGGTGCGCAGTCCCTCCTCGTTGATCATCAGCCCCTGGCTGCGCACCTCCACCTCGGCCAGCGTCACCCCCGGGGCGGCGCGCACCGCCGCCGCCAGGCGTTCCGCGTCGCCGCCGGCCGGCGGGACGATCCGCGCGTGGTAGGTGTCCACCTCCAGGAACCGCCCGGTGATGCCTTCGATCATGCCGTCCGCCACCACCAGCACGACGATCACGGGCACCAGGCTCAGGGCGATGCCAAGGGTCGTGCCGGCCAGGCCCGGGCCGCCGCGAGCGTGCCCGCGCCCGGCGATCATCACTCCCAGCCACGGCGCGGCCGGCAGGTTCATGGCGTGCCGCCGGCCGGCGGCGGCGCGCCCGCAGCCCCCTCGACGAGCACGCCGTCGGCAAGCGTCAGCACACGGGCGGCCCGAAGGGCCAGATCGGTGTCGTGCGTGACCAGCAGGCAGGCGGCGCCGTGGTCGGCGACCAGGGTGAACAGCAGGTCGGCGACCGCGTCCGACGCCGCCCGGTCCAGGTTGCCGGTCGGCTCATCGGCCAGGATCATGGCCGGCCGCCCGGCCAGCGCCCGCGCCACCGCCACCCGCTGCTGCTCGCCCCCGGAGAGTTCGGTGGGGTATCGGTGGCCGGCGTCGATCAGCCCGACGCGGTCGAGCATCTCGCGCGCCGCGGCAACCGCGTCCGCGGCAGGTCGATTCTGCAGGCGCACCGGCATCGCCACGTTGTCGAGGACCGTGAAGTCGCGCAGCAGGTGGTGGAACTGGAAGATCATGCCCAGCCTGCGCCGCTGCAGCGCCAGCTCGACTTCGTCCAGGACCGTGAGATCGGTCCCGTCCAGCCGTACCGTGCCGGACGTGACGCGGTCCAGGCCGCCGGCCAGATTGAGCAGCGTGCTCTTGCCGGAGCCGCTGACGCCGGTGATGGCAACCGAGGCGCCGGGGGCGAGATCGAGATCGATTCCGCGCAGGACCAGCCCGTCGCCGGCGGCGCGCCCGTAGCGCTTGGTGACCCGATGCATGGACAGGACCGGAGGCGCGGTCATTCACGCGCCTCGCGGAGAATGCGCTCCGGGGTGATGCTGCGCAGCCAGCGCCCCGCAGCCAGCGCCGCGGTGAGCCCGGCGCCGATGGCCACGGCGCAGGTGAGCACCGCCTCGTGCAGCAGGACACGGTTGGGGATCCGTTCGAGCTGGAACAGCGCCGCGGACGGCAGCGCCCGCGGCGCCGTGGGAGGCACGGCGAAGAACCGCGCCGTGGCCAGCAGCGCGTTCGTCGCCGACTCGGTAACCCGGAGCAGCGCGGTCAGGTTGTCTGCGATCGCCAGACCTGCCGCCAGGCCGCACGCCACGCCGATCACGCCGCCCGCCCCCGCCTCCACGGCGTACGCCAGCCGCAGCGTCGTGGGGGTCGCGCCCAGCGCGCGCAGCACACCGATCTCCTGGCGGCGCTCCTGGATGCGCCGCCGCATGCCGTGGAAGACGTTGAAGGCGACCACCACGAAGGCGAGCCCGATGAGCGTCGACATCAGCAGCTTCTCCGTGCGCAACGCGCCGTAGAACGCCTGATTGAATTCCCTCCACGTGCGCACCTGGTAGTCCGCGACGGGAAGCCGGCCGGCGAGCATGTCCTCCACGGCTGCACGCTCGGTGCGATCGCGGAACCGGTTGACCAGCTTGATGCCGTACTCGAGCGGCACGCCCCCGCTCGTGATCAGCTCAGCGGTCGACAGCGACGTCACGGCCCAGTGGCGGTCGAACTCCGTGAAGCCGCTCTCGAACGTGCCGGCGACGATCAGCGACGCGACCCGCGCCGCCGGCCCCCCGCCGGCTGCCGTCCGGTCGACCAGGTACACCGCGACCTCGTCCCCGTCGCCAACGCCGAGCTGCGCGGCCGCCCCCACGCCCAGCGTCAGGGTGCCGAGCTCGAGCGGCGCCGGCCCCAGGCCGAGCTGCGCGGCGAACGAGGGCGCGCGGACGGCGACGTCGGCCGGTACCGCGCGCAGCGTCATCCCGTGCCGGTGCCGGCCGGACGGCCGGCCGACCATCGCCGTGAGGTCGGCGAGCGGTGTGACCGTCCGCACGGTGGGTCGTTCTTCGATGTCCGCCAGGACGCGCGGCGGCAGGGGCTCGTGACCGTCGCGGCCCAGCCGCAGGTGGAACGAGCCGATCTCCACCAGATCCTCGATGTAGCCGAGTTGCAGCCCGTTCATGATGCCGAGCACGCTGGTCAGCATCATCACACCCGCGCCCATGCCGACCACGGCGAGCGCGAGCGAGGCGCGGCCGCGGCCCGGGCGTCCGCGCAGGTGGACGCCCACCAGTGCCAGCGCCAGTCTGACGTCGCCGGCGACGGATGCCCGAACCGGCCCGGGGTCAGCGCTGCGTGCCGGCACCGTCATCGAACACGCGTTCCCGGACCACCTGTCCGTCCCTCAAGACCTGCTCGCGAACCCGCGTGTCGCCCCGGAAGTGAACGCGCAGATAGGGGGCTCCGTCGCGGTAGTAGTCGGCCTGACGGGTTGGTTGCCCATCGTCGCCTGGCTCATCGTCGTCTGGCGGCCACTCGTACGTCGTGACCGACACGATCTCATCGTTCTGCTCGAACCTGACCGTGCGCAGGCGATCGTCCGGGGTGTCCTCCGAAGGCGACCCGGCCTGCGGGTCCGTGACGTACTCGTACTCCCACCGCTCTTCGCCGGCATCGGTCTCCCGCCGCGTGGTGACGATCCGTCCGGCGGCGTCGCGGTGGTGCCGGACCAGCTCGACCTGCCGGCCGCCCTCGGTGGTGACCGCTTCCAGAACCCGGCCCGCCGCGTCGAAGCGGGAGGCCGTCCGCCGGTCCAGCGCAGGCTCGATCCTGGTCTCGCCCACCAGGAACCCGTCGGGCGAGCGCTCGAGCTCGCGAACGGCATGCAGGACGTCGCCACGCCACTCCTCGACCTCGTAGCGCTCGCCGGCGAGATAACGCGAAACCAGCCGGGTCGCCCCGGAGGTGACCGTCTCCTCGACCAGCGTCCCGCCGGCGAACACGAAGCGGACGCCCAGCCGATCCGCCCCGGGCTCGACACGGGCGAAGTCACGCAGCTGACCGGTGGCGGCCAGCTCGTAGGTCGCGGTCTGCAGCACCGCGCCATCGCTGCCGGTCACCACGACCCGTACCATCCGCGGCTCGTACGCATAGGCGGCACGGCTGGCCAGCACCCCGCGGTCGTACTCGCTCACCTCCGTGAGCTTGCCCGTGTCGTCGAAGCTTCGTTCGGCGACCAGCATCCCGTCCGCGTAGTCGGACTCGGCGATCAGCGTGCCGCCCGCATCCCGCAGCGTCACCCACCGCCGGACCTGGCGGCCGCCGTCCAGCAGGAGCCGCTCCTCGCCGGCCCCATCGCTACCCTCCACCGTTCCGCGATGCACCAGGACGAACCGGTGTTCGGCGGCGGCAGCCTGCGGGATCTCCTCGAACTCCATGCCGATCTCATTCGAGCGGTAGTAGACGTCCCTGCCCTCGGCGGTCTGCGCCGGGACGGAGACGGCCGCCGTGACCGCGAGCGCCGCCGCGAGCGCGGGCAGCGACCGGCGCATCACGCCCGGCGGCCGTCGCCGAGCAGGCCGGTGACGTAGGTTGCCGGATCGAACCGGGAAAGATCCTCCATCCGCTCGCCGGTGCCCACGAAGGAGACGCCCAGCTCGAGCTGGTGGCAGATGTCGAGCACCACTCCGCCCTTCGCCGTAGCGTCCAGCTTGGACAGCAGGATGGAGTCCACCCCGGCGCCGTCGCGGAAGGTGCGCGCCTGATCGAAGGCATTGCGGCCGGTCGTGGCATCGACCACGAGCAGACGGTGCAGCGCGACCCGGCGCCGCTCGGCGATCCGCACCAGCTTGCGCAACTCGGCGTCGAGTCCGGCGTTGGTATGCATGCGCCCGGAGGTGTCGGCCAGCACGATGTCGACCGAGCGGGCGGTCGCGCTGTCGATCGCGTCGAAGAGCACGGCGCCGGCGTCGGCTCCCTGCCCTTGCGCGACCACAGGGATACCCAGGCGCTGTCCGTGCATGCCGAGCTGCTCGGCGGCCGCGGCGCGGAACGTGTCGGCGGCGGCGAACAGCACGCGGCGGCCGTTCCGCTTCAGCAGCGCGCCAAGCTTCGCCAGGTTCGTGGTCTTGCCGACCCCGTTGACGCCGACGGCCATCACCACCGACACGCCGGTGGGGCCGGGCTCCACGGCCGCCGCGCGAAGGCGTTCGAGCACGCGCCCGCGGATGGTGGCAAGCGCCTGCTCGCCACGCCCGAGGCGCCCGTCCAGGCCCTCGAGCAACTCGTCCACCGTGCGTGGTCCGATGTCCGCCTCCAGCAGCGTGTCTTCGATCAGGTCCAGACGTTCGGGCTGCGAGCCGAACAGCTCGCGCAGCCTCTTTCCCAGGCCGAACATCATCCGGCCGGCCGGTCGGCCGTCTCCGTGTAATCGATCATCACCCCGATGGTACGCACGAGCCGGTACACGGAGTAGCCCGCCGCCGCCACCGCTCCTACCGTGACGCCGATCGTTGCCGGCTGCCAGGCGATCGGCCCGCCGTCGTGCAGAGCGACGTCGCGCGCAGCAAAATCGGTGACCAGCGCGCTGAGCAGCAGCGGCGGCAGGAGCGATACGGCGAACCAGCCCAACTCCTCGTAGAGCCGTTCGCGGCCGCTCGCCTGCTCCGCGGCGCCGTCGAAGCCCGCCGGCAGCAAAGGGACCGTGAGCGTCCCCGGCGTGGCCGGTCCGATGCGCGCGGCGGTGTCGGCGTGGCCCTCGAGCACCAGCGACACCGCCGCGTCGGTCGGTGGACGCGGCAGCCGCAGCGGCGTCACCCCTGCATAGACGGACGCCACGTAGACGGCGGCGCCCGTCGGCTGCGAGTCGAGCAGCACGATGCCCAGGTCGCGCGGCAGGAGCTCCACGGCGACGCGCAGCTCCCGCCCCGGAGCCAACTCCACCTGCCGGACCGACGGGTGATAGCCCGGCCGGGACACCGTCAGCGTGGCGCGGCGCGGCGCGGTGTAGCGCAGCAGCGTCGTGCCGACGCCGACCAGCACTCCGTCGAGCCGTACGGTACTGTCCGCCGGCACCGGCTCGACCGCGAGCCGGGACCACGGCTGGCCCAGCAGCAGCGGCGCGAGCCCGTCGGCGGCCGCATCGATCGCCCCCTGCAGCGCGTCGGCCTGCCCGGCTTCATAGTACGACCAGACGGTGCGCACCGATGCCGCGTCGAACGCGCGCAGCTCCAGGACCAGGTGATCGGCGGCGCTGTCGATCGTTCCCCAGATCAGCAGGTCGATGTCCCGCGCGGCAGCGACCTGGCGAGGCAGGACCCCGACGGGAGCGTCCGCATCGACGAGCTCCACTCCGTCGATGCCGGCGAGGCGCTCGCGCAACAGCCGCGGCAGCGTCTCGGCCAGGTAGCGGTGTTCGGCCGCAAGCTCGCCGGCAAGCGGGCTGAAGCCCACCCGCCGCTCCGCCTGTGCGGATGCGGGGGGGGGGGGGGGGGGGGGGGGGGGGGGGGGGGGCGCCCCCCCCCCCCCCCGCC
>JAPPNY010000085.1:41414-46041 GCA_028818385.1 Spirochaetaceae bacterium | reverse complement strand
GACCGGTTGCCGAAATCTGTCGAACGAACCTACCCTACGCCTGAACAGTTACCATGAAGCGAGGTATGCTCCGTTCACGGGTTGCGTGTGTCCTGGCGCTGGCGGCCGTGCTCCTCGCCGGGGCGTCAGGGGCATGGTGTGACACCGATCTCATGGATCTGCGCAGCCGGACCGGCTCCACCCTGGAGTGGGATCCCTGGTCTCAGCGGGGCCTGCTGGTGAACCGCGGCACCACGGTCGCGTTCCGCGTAGGCCTGCCGTGGGCGGTGGTCGACTACGAGGACCGCCTGGACATCGGGCCGGTCACGCGGGACGGCGCCTCGATCCGCTTCACCGACGAGGGCGCCGCGCTCATCGCCGCGCTCCTGGATCCGCCGCGTCCCGAGCGCCTGGGGCCGCAGGTGGTGGCCGTCGTGATCGATCCCGGGCACGGCGGCAAAGACCCCGGCGCGGTCAGGGAGCACCGATTCGACGGCCGACGGGTCGTCATCCACGAAAAGGACATCGCACTTGCCGTCGGCCTGCGGCTGTCTGCGATGCTTACCGAGGAGTTGCCGTACACGCGGATCCTGATGACGCGCGATGAGGATGTCTTCGTCGAGCTCGAAGACCGTCCGGCGATGGCCAACCAAGCCCTTGACGCACTCCCGGAGGACGAGGACATCGTCTTGTTCGTTTCCGTCCACGCGAACACGGTCGCGTTCCGGACGGAACCCACCGGATTCGAGGTCTGGGTGCTGCCCAAGGAACACGAACGAACGGTTCTTCCCACCGGCTCGACGCCGAGCGGTGACAGCGCCGCACAGCCGATTTTCAATGCCATGCTGGACGAGCAGATCAGCCGCGAGAGCGTCGTGCTGGCGAACGAGATCCTGGACGGCCTCGAGGCCCACGTGGGAGACCGCTCGCCGAACCGGGGCTTGCGGGAGGAGAAATGGGCTGTGGTGCGCCGCGCGCGCATGCCGGCGGTGCTGGTGGAGGTTGGCTACATGTCCAATCCGGTGGAGGCGCGCCGCATGCTGCAGCCTGCTTACTTGAACGACCTCGCGCGCGGCATCTACGATGGGATCCGCGGATTCATCGAGTGGTTCGAGGCGGCCCCCGATCTGACCGAGTAGGGCGAGGGCAGGGACCATACGATCCCCCGCCCCGCGTGCTCCCCATTGCGTGCGGCCCCGCCGTGAACGAAAGCGAGCGACTCGCGTTGGCGAGGGTCCAGGCGAGTCTCATCGGCGCGGCTGACGATGGTCTGTGGCGGCTTCTGACCAACCTCCGGTTCTCGGCGAACCAGGAGCGCCAAGCGGACGAGATCGATGTGGTGGCCATCGGCCCGCCCGGCGTCCGCGTGATCGAGGTCAAGCACTGGTCGGCCGACTGGATCAGCAGGAACGAGCACATCGTCGATCAGGCAGCCAACCTCGTCACGCACAAGGCAAAGCGGATTGGCACGACCCTGCGTACCGAGCTTCCCGACCTCCCGTATGTGGATGGCGTGTTCCTGGTGACCCACCCGGCCGCCTCGGCGGACGAACTGCCCAATGTGGTTCGGGGAGCACGTTTTTTCACGCTCAAGAGTTGCCTTCAGGCGGCTGGAGCGGATGCGCGCCACCAAGTGTTGTCGGATGCCGAGATCCTGTTTGCTGCGAGCAGTCTTGCACCGCGCAGCAAGATTGCCAGTGAGGGCGAGCTGCGCCGACTGGGCAAGTACGCGCGTCTGGAGTTGCAGACGCCGAAGGCAGAGCGCTTCCGTCGGGTGTTTCGGGGAGAGCACGCCACCAGCAAGCGACGAGTCTTCCTGCACTTCTACGACTGGTCGGCGAGCGAGGAACCGAGGGCGACCGCGGAGGCCAAGGCGCAACGCGAGTTTCAGGCGCTGGACCGACTGTATCAGTATGCGGGGACGTGGGCGCCGCGCATCGTCGATTCCTTCCAGGCTGCGCCCGGTTACCACGACGAGATGGCGTTCTTTGCCGTTGCCGATCCGGACGCGCCAAGCATCGCGGACCGCGCCGCTGACCCGTCGTGGGACACCGCCGCGAGGCTGAGCTTTGCCCGCAGCGCGGTCTGCGCCCTGCGCGACCTGCACGCGGCGGACGGCGGCGCCATGTTGCATCGAGGCCTGACCCCGCGCTCGATTCTGGTCCGCCATGACAACACGCCGATCCTGACCGACTTCCAGTACGCCCGCATCCCGTCTGACGTCACCGTGTCCGAAGTCACCGCGTCGTCCGGCACGACAGAAGAGAGTTGGGACGATGTGACCGCCCCCGAGGTGAGGGCGCAGGGACGAGGGGCAGCCGAGCGCAGTTCGGACGTGTACGCGCTCTGCGCTTCGCTGCAGGGGCTGTTCCACGGACGGGAAGACGAGGGCAGCCGGGAGGCTGCGGCCACCCTTGCCAAGGGGGCGAGTGAGGACGTATATGGACGGAGTCCGCTGGATGAACTGAACCATGCGCTCAGTCTCCAGCTCGGCCAGTCTCCTCCGCAGCCTCCTCCGCCACCGGCCAAGTACTGGACGGAGGGTCAGGAGGTCGACTTTGCCGGCCATCGCTACCGAATCGTCAGCAAGCTTGGGCAGGGCGGGTTGGGGACCAGTTTCAAGGTGGACGAGACAGATCACGAGAGTCAGGCAATCGGCACTTACGTCGGCAAGGTGATCCACGAGCGCGAGAACGGGGAGCGTGTTCTGAGCGCTTACAAGCGCGCGAGGCCCCATCTGGACCACGCGGCGCTGTGCACGGTGTATCAGGTGGCACCCGATTGGGGGGAGAACGCGTTCGCCGTCGTCATGGCCTGGATCGAGGGGGAGCCCATCAGCGAGTACGCCGGTCTCCTGCGGGAACTGGCCGAGGACCACGAAGACGAATCGGAAGAGGCGCTGGCGATCCGCTGGTTGCGGACGGCGTGCGGGGCGCTGCAGGAGCTGCATCGCAACGGCCTGGTGCACGGCGACGTCAGCCCGCGCAATCTCTTGCTGGCGAGCGGCGACGTGGTGCTGACCGACTTCGACTGCGTGACCAGGATCGGCGAAGTATCCGAGATGCCGGGCACCGTCATGTACTGCGCTCCCTACCGCGGCAAGCCGCAGGCCGCCGATCCTTCCGACGACATCTATGCGCTGGCCGCAAGCGTGTTCCGGGTTCTGCTCGCACAAGAACCGTTCATGCACGGGGGCGTTCCCGACAAGACCCGCGGTCTGAGCTGGGAGGGCGCGGAACGCTCCGACTTTCCCGCGTTGGCGCCGTTCCTAGATCAGGCGACGGCGGCTGATCCCGAAAGACGCTTCGCCGACGCGTCGGAAGCGCTGCAAGCGTTGGAGGCCGCGGGTGGCAGCGACGGGGCGGCCGCGGGGGAGCCGTCGACGGCTGGACGTGACGCTCCGTCCGTGCAGCCGGCCGCTGGTACGCCGCCGGAGCCACGGAGCGCCGCCGCTGCGCGGGGTTCCGCGACGGCCGCAGCGCCCAGCTCCGACGCGCAACGCGGGCGGGGAGCGGCGCCGGCCGTGCAGGTGCATCGATGGATCGCGCTCGCCGCGCTGGCGGTCGCTTTCTCGGTGTCCTGCCTGGCGGTGATCGTCGGCGATCGGCCTGTCTCGCGCGTGCTGTTCTTCGGAGGCGTCGATGGCGACCTGGTGGGAGAGACCCGCTACCTGCCCCGCCGTGCCGGCCGTATCGAACCGCTCCGCCTGCTGGTGGATGAAGTGATTCTTGGCCCGCGCGCCCGCGAGCACGCGTCCGTGCTGCCGAGCTCCACCGAGGTGCGGTTCCTGATGCTCGGGAGCGACACGCTGTACCTGGATCTGAGCGCCGCGGCGCTGCTCGACGAGCCGGGCGCCGAGTTGCAGGGCGCCGATCGCCTGCAGGCGTTGGCGTCCACGCTGCTGTTCAATACGCCCTGGCTGCGCCGGGTCTGGCTGTTCGTGGACGGACAGATCCCGGACTACCAGGCTGCGCGCGACGGTTGGGTGCGGGCGTGCTGCTGAGCAGCGGGCAGCCGGGCGAGTACATCGTCCACCACGAGCCCGAGCTGACCGCCGCCGCGCGGGAACGCGCCGTCGGCCGCGCGCGGCTGCGGTGCCCGCCGCCGGTGACGGCGGGGACTCCGATCACGGCGGAATTCGAGATCACGGTCGGTGAGCACGGACTGCCTGCCGGCGGCCGGATCGCGATCGCGTGGCGCTGGCCGCTCGACTTCGGCGATCTCCAGATGACAGAACCGCGGGCGCCGGATTACCTGAGCACCCGCGTTGTCACGCCCGGTCCGGACGTGCGGGTCGAGGCCCGGTATCATGGAGTTAGCCGCTTCAATCCGTGGAATCATGCCGTCGAGGTGACCGTGTGCGGCGGCTCGCTGCCTTCGCACGGCACGGTGCTGGTGACCTGTTCCCGTTGGCAGGCTCCGACGTGCTCGACGATGGCCGCTCGCTTTCTGGTCGTGGCGCAGGACGAGGCCGGCGCCGACTGGCGCCAGATGGTCGACCCGGCGCCGATCGCCGTGCGTCCGGGCGCGCCCGCCATGCTCGGCGTGGTCGTGGCCGGCTTCGTGGGAGTGGGGCGGGGGGGGGGGGCGGGGGGTGGGGGCACCCCCCCCGAGGGGCACCCAGCCCCGCGCCCCGCGCCCCCCCCGC
>JAPPNY010000085.1:0-41404 GCA_028818385.1 Spirochaetaceae bacterium | reverse complement strand
TCCGGGCGCGCCCGCCATGCTCGGCGTGGTCGTCCCGTCCGACGCTGTCGTCGGCCGGGAGACGGAGGCCGTCGTTCGAGCCACCGACCGCTTCGGCAACCCTGCCGCGCTCCCGGAGCCGCCGCGGCTCGCCGTGCGCGACGGAGGGCCTGCGGCGCGCGTCGGTCCTGCCTGGCCGACCGCGCTTGCCGGGGCGTGGCGGGTTCCGGTCCGCTTCGGCGAAGCCGGCCGCACCGTGCTGCACGCGCGTGCGTGCGGGCTCGGCGCGGTGGCCAATCCGATACACGTGCACGCCGCCGCGCCGCCGCGGCGGCTGCTGTGGGGGGACCTGCATGCCGGCCAGGGCGACACCGGCTGCGGCCTCGACTCCCTCGACCACCACTATGCGTTCGCCCGCGACGTGGCCGGTCTGCAGTTCGCTTCTCAGCAGGCAAACGACCACTACGTGACCGCCGAGCGCTGGCAGGAGGTGCAGCGGATCACGCGACGCTGGCACGACGACGGACGCTTCGTGGCGTTCCTGGGCTGCGAGTGGAGCGCCCTGACCGCCGACGGCGGCGACCGCAACCTGGTCTTCCGGGGCGCGAGCGCCGAGCTGCCACGCTCGGGGCGGTTCTTCAGCGACCGGCCGGCCGACCCGACGCCGGACGCCGTGCGGGCGGAGGATCTGCACCGGCGGCTCGCCGGCAGCGAGGTGCTCCTCAACCTCCACGCCGGCGGCCGTCCGACCGACCTTTCGCGGCACGCACCGGAGCTGGAGCCGCTGTTCGAGGTCCACTCCACGCACGGGACCTCCGACTGGTTCGTGCTGGAGGCGATCAGGCGGGGGTACAAGGTCGGCGTGACCGCCGGCACGGACGGGGTGATGGGCCGCCCCGGTGCCTGTCACCCCGGGCGGCGATTGTCGCGCAACTGCCGCGGCGGCGTGACTGGTCTGTATGCCCCGGAGGCAACGCGCCGGGCGATCTGGGAGGCGTTCCAGGCCCGGCGCTGCTACGGCACCACCGGTGAGCGGATCCGGCTGTGGGTGGAGATCGGCCGCGTCCCGATGGGCGGCGAGTGTGAACTTCCGGCCGGGGAGCCGGTGGTCGTCAAAGTGGAGGCCGACGGAACGGCCGCGATCGAAGTGATCGAGCTGCTGCGCGGCACGGAGGTCGTGGCGACCGCCCGGGTGGCCGCGTTCGATTACGGGCGGCTGCGCCTCCTATGGGGAGGGACCCGAAACTACGGCACCGCGCGCGATCAGCGCGTCGTATGGGACGGCGGGCTGATCGTGGATGGAGCTGACGTCGACGAAGCGGAGCCGGTTCGTTTCGAGAGCCCGTATGACCGTCTGAAGCAGGAAGGCGGCTCTCTGCGCTGGTGCTCCGCGACGGCCGGCGGGCACGCGGGCGTGGTCCTGTCGCTGCGTGGCGGACCTGCCCGGTGCCGCTTCGAGAGCGCTCCGGCGACCTTCGGCTTCTCTGTCGATGCGGCATTGGCAAGCCCGGCGCGCGTGCCGGGGGGGGGCGCGGGGTGCCTGGTCGATGTGGGCCCGGCGCCGGCCGCCGACGGGCCGGCGGTGGCGCAGGTCGAGTTGTCCGACGACGGGCCCGCGCCGATGGCGTCGCCGGTGCCGTACTGGGTGCGCGTCACGCAGGTCGACCGCTCGCGCGCCTGGAGCAGCCCGATCACGGTGACCCGTACGGCGTAGCGCCCCGAAACCGTCGCCTGCGGCTTCGTTTTCGGCCCATCCCCGCCTACCGCTTCGGAGTCTGTCAGACTTGCCGCTGACGCGGTAAGTCCGACAGGCTCCTCGCGCATTACCCGAGAGGGACCTGTCTGCCGAGCTCCGCAATCCACCGCGACGTGCGCACGAAGCGCTGCGCGAACGCCCCGAGCAGCGCCGAAGAGACCGTGCCGATGGCGAAGAAGGCCGGTGCGATCAGCCACGCGGTCGGCCCGAAGGCCACGTAGCGGGCGGCGGCGACCTGCGCCGCGTTGCTGGCCAGCCCGCCAAGCACGCTGACGCCGATCAGCGACAGCGGCCCCCCCAGCGCCCGCCAGGCGATCAGCATGACGGTCGCGCTGGCGATCGAGCCGGCCGCGGAGAACAGCACCACGTAGGAAAACAGCGTCCCCTGCACGAAGCCCTGCCCGACGATCTTCAGCGCCACCACCAGCGCCACCGACCGCGTGTCCAGGCGCGCGATGGCGATCAGGACCGGCAGGTTGGCCAGGCCGAGCCGCACGAACGGGACCGGCTTGGGGATCGCGAACTCGACGGACGCCAGGAACAGCGCCGTCGCCGCAAGCAGGGCGACCGTGTCGCGGTCCGCCCGGTGGCGGGACAGGCCACGACGGGGAAGGTCAATAGCTTCGCGCATCGACGTCGGTCCGGCTTCCGGACTCGATCGACACGAACACGCGATTGGGCAGGCACGCGATCCAGCGTCCCGCGCGTTCGACGTGGCCGGTGCGGACGCAGATCTGGTTGTCGCACGGCGATGAGACCACGCGGGCGCCGCCGTCGGCGATCTCGACGACCGTCTGTCCGATCGGTCCGCTGACGGCGATCGTCTCCTCCACCGAGGAGGCGAACAGGTACTCGGCGTCCGGAGCGGTGACGAGCACCGTGGTCCGTCCGCCGGCGCCGCCGTAGACGGCCGTCGAGATCGCGACCACGAGCGCAGCGGCGAACAGCAGCGTCACGTAGTCGAGCGGCTTCACCGGCCGACCCGCACCGCCGCCGGGGGCGCGTTCAGTCGACGCAGGCGGCCAGCCGGTCCGCGGCGTCGGTCCGTTCCCACGAGAAGCCGTCCCGGCCGAAGTGGCCGTACGCGGCGGTCTGCCGGAAGATCGGGCGGCGGAGATCGAGGCAGCGAATGATGCCGGCAGGCGTGAGGTCGAACGTGTCGCGGATCGCCGACTCGATGCGCTGTTCCGGCACCTTGGCCGTGCCGAACCCCTGCACCAGCAGCGACACCGGCTCGGCGACACCGATCGCGTACGCCAATTGCACCTCGCAACGGCTGCACAGGCCGGCCGACACCACGTTCTTGGCCACGTATCGCGCCATGTAGGCGGCGGACCGGTCGACCTTGCTCGGGTCCTTGCCCGAGAACGCGCCGCCGCCGTGGCGGGCGGTGCCGCCGTAGGTGTCGACGATGATCTTGCGGCCCGTCAGGCCGGTGTCGCCGTGAGGCCCGCCGACCACGAAGCGGCCGGTCGGGTTGATGAGGTAGCGCACGGTGCCGTTCAGCAGCTCGCCCGGAAGGGCCCTCCCGATCACCTGCTCGATCAGTGCTTCGCGCAGGGTGTCGTTGTCCACGTCCGGATCGTGCTGGTGGGACAGGACCACGGTCGGGATCGCCGCCGGGGTGCCGTCGCGGTAGCGGACCGAGACTTGGCACTTGCCGTCCGGCCTCAGAAACGGGAGCTGTCCGGACTTCCTGACCTCGGCGGCGCGGCGCATGATGCGGTGCGCGAAGTCGATCGGCGCGGGCATGAGCCGGTCGGTCTCCCTGCAGGCATAGCCGAACATCAGGCCCTGGTCGCCGGCGCCCTGCACCCGGTCGTCGTCCGCGTCCACCCCGCGGGCGATGTCCGGCGACTGCTCGTGGACGGTGTTGAGCACGGCGCAGGCATCGGCGTCGATCCCGTAGGCGGGATCGTCATAGCCGGCGTCGCGGAGCACGCCGCGCGCGATTGCGGAAATGTTCAGGCGGGCACGCGTGGTGATCTCACCGCCGACCAGCACCAGGCCGGTGGTGGCGAACACCTCGCACGCCACGCGGGCGTCCGGATCGTCGCCGAGCGCGGCGTCGAGCACGGCATCGGAGATCTGGTCGCAGAGCTTGTCGGGGTGGCCCTCGCCGACGCTCTCGGAGGTGAAGGTGTACTCGGCAGCGGTCATCTCGGAACCGCGCCGGAACGTACCAGAGCCCGGACCGACGGTCAAACAGGCCATAGGATCTGGACGCGGGCGCCGCATTCGCCGCACAGTCCCGACCCGGTCATGAGCGATCCACTGCGCACGGCGCTGGCGGCGGTCACCTCGTGCGCGGCCCGGATGGAGCCCGTACGGGACGTGCTGCGTGCCCACGCCGACGGCGACCTGCCGGTCACGATCCAGGGGCCGCAGGGCTCGTTCCTGTCCGTGCTGACCGCACTGTTGGCCGACGCGCGGGATGCTCCCGGCGGGTCGATTCTGGTAGTCACCCCCACCGAGCAGGAGGCCGAGCTGGTCGCGGACGACCTGCGCCTGTTCGCCGGCCGGCCGGTGATCGAGCTGCCGTGGTGGGGGACGCTGCCGTACGCCCGGCAGGCCCCGTTGCCGGCCGTGTTCGGCCGCCGCGCGGATGCGCTGGTCCGCCTGGCGAGCGGCGAGCGGTGCCTGGCCGTGGCGCCGCTGCGGGCACTGTTGACGCCGACGCCCGAGCCTTCACACCTGCTCGCACACACCATCCGGTTCCGGACCGGCCAGGAGGTCGACCCGGTCGGCACCGCGGAGACACTGGCGGCCGTCGGCTACCTGCGCGTGCCGCGCGTGACCGTGCATGGCGAGTTCTCCGTCAAGGGCGAGGTGATCGACGTCTTCCCCTTCGCGCTCGACTCCGCCGTGCGCGTGGTGCTGGACTTCGACCGTGTGGCCGAGATCCGGCACTTCGATCCGCTCACCCAGGGCTCCATCGGTCACGCGGATCGCGTGGACGTCGCTCCGGCCCGCGAGGTGACGCTGCACCCCGATCGGCTCGCGCAGCTCCGCGACACGCTCGCCGGCGAGCAGCTCCCCGATCCGTTCCGCGAAGAGCTGCTCGACACGCTGCAGCGCGACCCGCAGCACGCCGGCGTGGAGCAGTACTACCCGCTGTGCTTTCCCGAGCGCCATTCCGTGGTGGATCTGCTGGGCGACGGCGGCACCCTGGTGCTGGCCGACGGCGAGCGGCTGCGGGCCGGTTTCCAGGCGCTGCGCCGGGAGGTGCACGAGCTGTACCGGCGGGCGCAACGCGACGGCGCCTTCGGCCCGCGCCCCAAGTCCGTGCTGCTCGACTACGCCCGCGTCGCCGAGCGGCACGCACGGCGCGTCACCGTGGCGTCTCTGCAGCGGACCGCTCCGTCCGAGCGTGCCCGTCTGAGCGGAGCGCAGGCGCTGGAAGCGCCGGATCCGGAGCCGCTCCTCAACCTTCCGTGCGACCCGCCGCGTTCCTTCTTCGGCAACATTCCCTACTTTCGCGAACAGCTCGCGGCGCTCATGGACTCCGGCTACCGGGTGTTCGTCTTCGCGGTGTACGACTTCCAGGCGGCGCGCATCCGCGCGATGGTCGACCCCGCCGGCGGCAGCCCTGGCGGTAGCCACGGCAACGGCGGGGAGATCACCATCCTCCCGTACAGCATCTCGGCCGGCTTCGCCCTGCCCGACTGCCGGGTGATCTTCATCCAGGAGAACGAGATCTTCGGCCGCAAGCGCCGGCTGCCGCAGACCGTGGCGCGCAGCACGCAGAGCGCCGCGATCGACTCTTTCGTCGACCTCAGTCCGGGCGATCACGTCGTGCACGTCAACTATGGAATCGGCCTGTACCACGGCATCTCGCGCATGACCGCGGCCGGCAACGAGCGCGACTACATGGAGGTCGAGTACGCCGGCGAGGAGCGCATCTACGTGCCGATCGAGCAGGTCAACCTCGTGCAGCGCTACATCGGCCGCGACGGCTTCAAGCCCAGGCTGGACAAGATCGGCGGGCGCGCCTGGGAGAACCGCAAGCAGCGGGTGCGCCAGTCGGTCGAGGAGATGGCCGAACGGCTGGTGCGGCTCTACTCGCGGCGGCGCGCTCAGCAGGGGTTCGCGTTTCCGGCCGACAGCGACTGGCACGACCGCTTCGACGCCGCCTTCGAGTACCAGGAGACCGAGGATCAGGTCCGCTGCATCGAGGAAGTCAAGGCGGACATGGAGGACGCCGCTCCGATGGACCGGCTGGTGTGCGGGGACGTCGGCTTCGGGAAGACGGAGGTCGGCCTGCGCGCCGCGTTCAAGGCGGTCATGGGCGGCAAGCAGGTGGCGCTGCTGGCGCCCACCACCATCCTGGCCGAGCAGCACTACGACACCTTCACCGAGCGCTTCTCGCCGTTTCCGGTGGGGGTGGAAATGCTGTCGCGGTTCCGCAGCAAGGCGGATCAGAAGCGGGTGATCGACGGCCTGCAGGCGGGGCAGGTGGACATCGTCGTCGGCACGCACCGGCTCGTGCAGCGCGACGTGAGCTTCAAGAACCTCGGCCTGCTCATCGTCGACGAGGAGCAACGCTTCGGGGTCAAGCACAAGGAGCGGCTCAAGGAGCTGAAGACCTCCGTGGACTGCCTGACGCTCACGGCGACGCCGATCCCGCGTACGCTGCACATGTCGCTGGCCAGAATCCGCGACATGTCGATCATCAACACGGCGCCACAGAACCGGCTGCCGGTGGAGACCTACATCGAGGAGTTCGACGAGTTGCTGGTCGCGGAGGCGATCCGCAAGGAGGTCGCCCGCGGCGGGCAGGTCTTCTACCTGCACAACCGCGTGCGCACCATCCGCGAAGTGCTGGTCTACCTGCAGCGGCTGCTGCCGGGTGTGTCCTTCGCTCACGCGCACGGGCAGATGGACGAGGACGAGCTGGAGCGGGTGATGCGCCGCTTCATCGGCCACGAGTTCGACGTGCTGGTGTCCACCTCGATCATCGAGAACGGTCTGGACATTCCCAACGTGAACACGATCGTCATCGACCGTGCCGACATGTTCGGCATCGCCCAGCTCTACCAGTTGCGCGGGCGGGTAGGGAGGTCCGACCGCCCCGCATACGCCTATCTGTTCTATCCGCGCGACCGCGCGCTGTCGGAGCTGGCGATGAAGCGGCTCAAGGTGATATCCGACTTCACCGACCTGGGATCCGGCTTCAAGGTGGCGCTGAAGGACATGGAGGTGCGCGGCGCCGGCAACCTGCTCGGGGCCGAGCAGTCGGGCGAGATCCTGGCGGTCGGCTACGACATGTACGTGCGCCTGCTCGACGACGCGATCGCGACGGTGCGCGGCGATGACGAGGCCGAGGTGCCGGACGTCTACCTGGAGCTCGAATACGCAGGCTTCATTCCCGACGACTACGTCAGCGAGCCGATGGAGAAGATGGAGATCTACAAGAAGGTGGCCGCCGTCGGCGACGAGACCGAGCTGGCGCGGCTCCACGCCGAGATCGAGGACCGCTTCGGTCCGGCGCCGGACGCGGTGCTGAGCCTGCTGGCGATCGCGGAGATCCGGGTGGCGTGCCGGCGGCTTGCCATCTCGTCGCTGAAGGAGCGCAAGGGCGTGGTCACGATCGAGTTCGCCCGCATCGGCCACGTCTCCGCGGAGCGGGTGGTGCGCATGATCGGCGAGAGCGGCGGCACGGTGATGCTGGACAAGGACCGCCCCAACTGCCTGCTGCTGAAGACCGGCGGCATCGACCTGCGCGAGAAGTCCGAGTTCATCAGCGAGAAGCTGAACGCCCTCGCCTGATCCTCCGGCCGGCTGCTATGCTCGGAGCCGATGCCGAGTACGAGTAGCACGGCGTGATCGAGTACTGGGTGCTGGACCCGGAGACGCTCGCCCACCGCTTCTACCGCCGTGACGGCGAGTTGCTGGTCGAGTACGCCGCAGGAGCGGCGAAGATCGAGTCGCGCGTGGTGGCGGGCTTCTTCGTCCTGCGCGACTGGCTCGACCCGGAGCGCCTGCCTCCGATCACGGAGTCGCTCGCCCTGATCGAAGCGTAGTCCTAAGGGGGGCGCCTGACGCCTTTGCGCTACACCTACGCCGGTTGCGGCAACGGTTCCAGAGACTCGATCGCTGCCGCACGTTCGGGTGTCGTCGCGTGCCACAGATCCCAGTCCTGCTGCAAGCCGAGCCAGAAGTCGGCGCTCATGCCGGTGACCCGTGCCAGACGAAGTGCCGTATCCGGAGTGACTCCGCGCTTGCATCGAACGATGCCGTTGAGCCGTGCATACGAGACGTCGATGCGTCGGGCAAACGCAGATTGCGACATCCCGAGAGGCTTCAGGAACTCTTCAAGCAGCATCTCTCCCGGATGGGTGGGAGGCAGAAACCGAGGCAAACGCCGTCCGCCTGTTCGTGGCCCTGCGCCTCTCCCCGCCGCCAAGTCAGTGGTAGTCTTCGATTGCGACGTTGTCGGCATAGCCTTGCTCCCACGAAAAGCAGATGCGGTACTGATCGTTGATCCGGATACTGTAGTGACCGGTACGGTCGCCCCGCAACCGCTCGAGGCGATTGCCGGGCGGCACGGCGAGCTCGCGAAGATCGCCTACTCGGTTGATTTGGGTGAGCTTTCGCCGAGCCACCGGCCACACCTCGGCCGGCAGTCTGGCGCGAGCGCGCCGTGTCGCCGATCCATCGAAGACATCCTCCGTCGCCTGGTCAGCGAACGACCGGATCACCGGCCGAAGGTACGAAACCAGTCCGCTCCCGGACAAACCGATGTGGGTTGGTATCGTTGCGGCCGCCGTGCCTTTGCCATGGTGCCATCGATAGGGTAACGTCTGTAGGGGGAGGGGAGATTCTGGGGGCAGTGTCGACGCCGGACTCGGGCTCGGCGCTGGACTCGGCGCTGGCCGAGTTGCGGAGCGACCGGTCCTTCATGCGCAACGTCGCCCACTGGGAGGTGGTGCCGGCGCGCGCTGGCGACGTGGCGCCGTTTCCCGCGGACCTGGACGACGGCCTGCGGCGTACGCTGCGGGCACGCGGGATCGAACGGCTGTACGGCCACCAGGCGGACGCGTACCGGCACGTGCGCGCCGGCGACAACGTGGTGCTGGTGACGCCCACCGCCTCGGGCAAGACCCTGGCGTACAACCTGCCGATCCTGACGCACTTCCTGCGCGACGCCTGCGCGACCGCGCTGTACCTGTTCCCGACCAAGGCGCTGTCCCAGGACCAGCAGGCGGAGCTGGACGGGGTGGTGCAGGGGGGCGGGTTGCCGGTGCCGGCCTTCACCTACGACGGCGACACGCCGGCATCCGTCCGCGGCCGGGTGCGCGATCAGGGGCGCATCGTCATCACGAACCCGGACATGCTGCACACCGGCGTCCTGCCGCACCACACGAAGTGGGGTCACTTCTTCGGCGGCTTGCGCTTCGTCGTGATCGACGAGCTGCACATCTACCGCGGGGTGTTCGGCTCCCACCTGGCCAACGTCATCCGCCGACTGAAGCGGATCGCGGCCTTCTACGGGGCGCGCCCGCGCTTCGTCTGCTGCTCGGCGACCATCGGCAACCCGTTGGAGCTGGCCCGCCGCATCATCGAGGAGGACGCGGTCCTGATCGACCGCAATGGCGCGCCCGCCGGCCGGCGCCATTTCCTGCTCTACAACCCGCCGCTGCTGGACGCGGAGCAGGGCATCCGCCACAGCGTCGTCAACGAGGCGCACGAGATCGCCACCCGCCTGTTGCGCCGACGCGTGAAGACCATCGTGTTCGCACGCTCGCGCACGCGCACGGAGTTGATCTCAACCTACATCAGGGAGTCGCTGGGGGACCGGACGGCACCGGATGCGACCCACGCCGTCGCGTCCTATCGCGGCGGCTACCTCCCGAGCGAGCGGCGCCGCATCGAGCGCGGGCTGCGCGACGGGTCGCTGCGCGGCGTGGTGTCGACCAACGCGCTGGAGCTGGGCATCGACATCGGCGGACTGGACGCGTCGGTGATGGCCGGCTTCCCCGGAACGATCTCCTCATGCCGGCAGCAGGCGGGCCGCTCCGGCCGCACGGCCGACGTGTCGCTGTCGATCCTGATCGCAACGCCTGCGCCGATCGACCAGTTCGTGATCCGACATCCCGAGTACCTGTTCGGCGCCTCCCCGGAGTCCGGCCACGTCGATCCGGACAACATCCACATCCTGCTGGACCAGCTCAAGTGCGCGGTCTTCGAGCTGCCGTACCGCGACGCCGACGCGGGGACGCCGCATGTGGCCGAGCTCCTCCGCTACCTGGGGGAGCAGGGCGTGCTCCACCACGCCGGCGGCTCGTGGTACTGGACCGACCGCGCCTATCCGGCGGAGCAGGTGTCCCTGCGCACCTCCACGGCGCAGAACGTCGTCATCGTCGACGCCACCGGGGGCGGGCGCCGCCTGATCGGCGAGATGGACCAGGTGTCGGCGAAAATGCTGCTGCACGACGGCGCCATCTACCTGCACGGCGGCGAGCAGTACCGCGTCGAACGCCTGGACCTGGAGGAGCAGACCTGCACGGTGGCGCGCGTGGCGGTCGACTACTTCACCGAGTCGGTCGTCCGTACCGACATCAGGCTGCTGCACCGGGACGACGACACCGGCTCGGCGCGCGGACTGGTGCTCGGCGACATCCTGGTGCGCACGCAGCCGACCGGCTTCCGGAAGATCCGCTATCACACCCACGAACGGGTGGGCCGCGGCGACATCCATCTGCCCGCCGACGAGATGCACACGAGGGCGGTCGCCGTCGTGCTCGACGCCGACACGGCGGCCGGGCGCCGCTTCGCGTCGCTTGCCGACTGGCAGCGGCGCACCGTGATGAGCCGGCTGGGCCACCTGCTCCGCAACGTGGCGCCGGTGTTCCTGCTCTGCGACGTGCGCGACCTCGGCGTCGCCGAACGCACGCGCGATCCCGACCTGGGAGCGCCGGCGCTCTACCTGTACGACGCCTATCCGGGCGGCTCCGGGCTGGCCGAGGGGTTTCGCGACGACGCCGAGCGCATCCTGCGGGGATGCCGCGACCTGGTGGCCGGCTGCGCCTGCGAGTGTGGATGCCCCTCCTGCATCGGTCCGTTCGAGAGCCGCGGGAGCCACGATCCCAAGGAACTGATGGTCGACTTCCTGGACACCTGGCTCGATGACGATACGGACGAGGGCGCGATGAGCACGCCGCAGCCCGTGGCCGTGGGGATCGGGCGATGACCAACGGATCGCTGCGCGACTCGATCCGCCGGCGGCTGGACTACCTGCGCGAGGGCGGCGAGGAGCTCGCGCGGTTTGTGGCCGGCGACTACGACGACGGCCGCCTCCCCGAGCGGCTGGGCGCCGACTGGCAGCGGCTGGCGCCGTACGTGCATCGACGGGTCGGCATCGTCCCCTCTCCGCTCGCCGACCGGCCGCGGCTGCTGCCGGAGTCGGTTCCGATCGAGCGCTGCGCCTTCTTCGACACGGAGACCACGGGCCTGGCCGGCGCGGGAACGGTCATCTTCCTGTTCGGGATCGCCACGGTGCGGGGCGACCGCATGGTGGTGGAGCAGGTGTTCCTGGAGGACTTTCCGGGAGAGACCGCCTTCCTGGAGCACATCGAGCGCCTGCTGGCCGAGTACCGCCTGTTCGTGTCGTTCAACGGCAAGTCTTTCGACAAGACGATCCTGACCACGCGCTTCCTGATGGACGGACGCAGCCTCAACATGCCCGAGCACCTGGACCTGCTCTACCCGTCGCGGCGGCTGTGGGCGTCGATCACCGTCGACTGCCGGCTGAAGACCCTGGAGGAGGAGATCCTGGGCATCGATCGCGGCGAGGACATAGACGGCTTCGAGGTCCCCGACATCTACTTCGAGTACCTCAGAACAGGCGAGCTGGGACGGCTGCCGGTCGTGTTCGATCATAACCACAGCGACATCGTCACCCTCGCGCAGCTTCTGGCGACAATCGATCAGGCGTTGGCCGGGGACGACACGGTCCCGGTGGACCCGCGCGGCGTCGGCCACCTGCTGCTGGCCCTGGGAGATCCGTGCGGACTTGACCATCTGCGCCGCGGATACGTGGACGGGCAGCTTCCCTGCGGCACCGCGCTGGGAGGAGAGTTGAAGCGCGCCGGCGCCTGGACCGAGGCCGTCGAGCTGTGGACCGACATGGCCGAGCGGCACCGCGACCGCGGGGCGGCAGTCGAGCTGGCGAAGTACTACGAGCATCGGGCGAAGGACTACGAAGCGGCGCTCGCGTGCGTGAAGCCGTTTTTCGGCGGCGTCCGCAACGGCGCGAACGGGATGGACGACGACCTGCTGCGCCGGGTGGGCCGCCTGCGCCGCAAACGCGCGTCGACGGCCGTTCACGCCGACGGTGACCGCGTGTGAGCGACCTCCTGCCGGTGAACGTGGGCGATCTGCTGCACTGCCGCGGCGTCGAGTCCGCCCGCGTCGAGTTCAAGGCCGGCTGGGATCAGGCGACCACCGGCTTCCAGGCGTTGAAGACCATCTGCGCGTTCGCGAACGACCTGCACAACCTCAACGGGGGGTACGTAGTGATCGGCGTAGGCGAACGGTCGGGACGCGCTGTGTTGCCGCCGCGCGGACTGTCGGCAGCGGAGACCGCGGCGGCGCAGAAATGGATCCGCGGCAACTGCAATCGCATCGATCCCGTGTATCAGCCGGTGATGTCACCCGCAGTGGTCGACGGCCGCACCATCCTGGTGCTCTGGGTGCCGGCGAGTGAGACCAAACCCCATCAGGCGCCCGACGGTAGTGGCGGCCCTGCGAAGTTCTGGATACGGCTGGGAGCCGAGACCGTGGACGCTCGGGCGAACCGCATGCTGAAGTCGCTGCTGGAGCAGACCGCTCGGGTGCCATGGGACGACCGGCGGGCGTCGCAGGCACGCGTCGAGGACGTGCGCGAGGCGAAGGTGCGGGAGTACCTCCACGACGTACGGAGCGGCCTGCTGGCGGAAGTCGAAGCGGTCCAGATCTACCGCCGCATGCGGATCACCTCTCGCGTCAACGATCACGAACTGCCGCGCAACGTGGCCATCCTGTTCTTTGCCGATAACCCGGCAGAGTGGTTTCCGGGCGCCCGGATCGACGTGGTCGAGTTCCCTGACGGGCCGGCCGGAGACGTGCTGCACGAGCGCATATTCCGCGGCGGTCTTGCCGACCAGGTTCGTGACGCCCTCCGCTACCTGGAGGGGCTGGTGCCGACACACATCAGAAAGGAGCCTGATCGCATCCGGGCGCGCGTCTGGGCCGACTATCCTATGGGAGCGCTCCGCGAGACGCTGGTCAACGCGATCTATCACCGCAGCTATCAGCCTGATACTCCTGAACCGACGAAGGTGTATCGGTATCCCGATCGGATCGAGATCACCAGCTATCCCGGACCGGTGCCGGGGATCGAACCCGACCATCTGCGCGCGGGCGCCACGGTCCCCTCGGCGCCTGCGCGCAATCGCCGCATCGGCGAGTTTCTCAAGGAGTTGGACCTGGCCGAGGAACGCCTGACCGGCCTTCCGAAGATATTCCAGGCGATGGAGCAGAACGGCTCACCGCCGCCGCGATTCGACTTCGACGACGGACGGACCTATTTCCGCGCCACCCTGTTCCGAGCGCCCCGGCCGCCGCGTGCCGGCGAGGCTCAACGGTAGTAGGTGATGCGGTACTCGCCGCGGGACGAGAATCCGAGCCGCTCGTACAGGCGAGTGGCGGCCACGTTGCCGGTCTTGACGAACAGGCACGCCTGCTCCTTCTGGTGAAAGATGTCGCGCAGCAACGCGAGCATCACGGCCGTGCCCAGGCCGGTGCGGCGGCGGTCCGGGATGGTGAAAACACCGCCGATCTGGTCCACCTGGAAGCCGCGCGTGTTGGTGGCGGCGGTGGCGACCGGACGTCCGCGGTGCTCCGCCACGTAGACCAGCTCGCCGCGCAGCGCACGGCGCAGCCGCCTGCGGCAGTCGTCGCGGTTGAACCGTGACGGATCGAGGACGACTTCCTCCAGCTCGTATGCTTCCCGCATTGCCAGCAGGCGCTCGGTGTCGCGGACCGTCGCGCGTCGCAGGTCGAGACCGTCGCCGGTGCGCCCGGCTGGCAGCGTTCCCGTGCTCGCCTCGCCGCGATCAAGGGTCATGAGCACGTGGTCCACGCACACGCGGGGGTGCAGCCCCAGCAGCCGCTCCGCGCGAGTCACGTCGGCGGTCATCCCCATGCAGGAGTGCGGCGTGCCGGAGGCGTGGATCCTGCCGCGCAGCGCGCGGATGTTCCGTGCGTTCCACGGGCGGATGCCATCCGCGCACGGCGGATCCTGCTCGTCCTCGAATGCCGCCAGCAGCAACCCGTCGCGGGCGCGCAGCATGACGTCCGCGATCGCTCCGTCCCGGCGCGTCGCGTACAGGCTGAACGGCCTTCCCCGCAGGGGTAACGCGGACTCGCGCAGGCAGGCGGTGAGCGGCACGTATGCCCACTCGCGGTCGAGGAGCCGGTCGAGCACCGCGCGACGGTGGCGCGGCCCTGCCTCGAACCAGCCGCCGGTGTCCGGCCGCGCTGCGCTCACGGCGACCCGTCCGCCAATCCGAAGTCGATGGGGAGCCGGCCTTCCGCAGGATAGTCGCCGGCCAGGACCGCGAGCCCGGCGCGGTACGAGTCGCGGCTTGCGCCGTAGACCGCCACCGCCGTCTGGACCCACGGCAGGTCCGCCAGGTAGACCGGCGTGAGCGCCGACACTACCAGGACGCGGTCCGCAAGGGACGACAGCTCGTCCAGCACCTCGCCGCTGTTGTAGTTCATCAGCAGAAAGATGATCGCATCGTAGTCGCCGGCGAGGTTGCGCACCGCCTCGCGGTCGCTCGGGCGCGAGGAATAGAACGGGCTGTACGGGAACCGGTGCGTGTCGGCCTGCGGGAAACGCAGCAGGCCCTCCTGGAGGAACTCGTCGCTCTGGCCGATCAGCAACAGCCGCCGGGCCGGGTCCGGCCGGAACGGGATGTGCGCGCCGCGGATCGTCGTGACGCTGCGTGCCGCGCTGTCCAGGAAGAACGCGGCGGCTCCGGGCGCCGGTACGGCGGACTCCGCGTCGCCGGCCGGGAACAGCGGTACGGCGCCGGGCGAACGGAGTGCGCGCAGCTTCACCGCCAGCACGCGTGCCGCGGCCTCCCGTACGCGCGCGCGGAACGCCGGATCGTCCATTCCTTGGCGCAGTACCTGCCAGGTCCGCTCCTGCAGCTCCGGGGTGTGGGAGACCAGGAGCAGGTCGTTGCCCGCAAGCAATGCCTGCTCGGCGGCCGCCGGCGTGTCGAAGGTGGTGTTGAGAGCGCCGCGCATCTCGAGGTCATCGCTGATCACCAGGCCGTCGAAGCCGAGCCGGTCGCGCAGCAGTTCACGCAGGAAGAACGGAGACAGGGAGGCCGGCAAGGCCGGATCGATGATGCGGGGATAGCCGACGTGGGCGTTCATGACCGCCTGCATGCCTTCGCGGAACAGCAGCCGGTACGGCACCAGGTCGCGGTCCCAGAGGGTTGCGAGGTCTGCGTCCGCGCTCGGGAAGACACCGTGCGAGTCGCCAGCGGCGCCTCCGTGCCCGGGGTAGTGCTTGGCGGTGGCGATCACGCCGGCCGAGGCCAGCCCTCGATAGAACGCGACCGCCAGCAGCCCGGTCTGCACCGGGTCCGCGGCGAACGCGCGCGGGCCGATGACCGCGGCACCGGCGTCGGCATACACGTCGACGGTCGGCGCCAGGTTCATGTTGATACCGAGCGCGCGCAACTCCAGACCGATGAACCGGCCCGTCCGATACGCGTCGTCGGGAAGCCCGCCGGCGCCAAGCGCGAGGTTGCCCGGCGTCTGCGACGTGGCGTCCTTGACATGGCGGACCCAGCCGCCCTCCTGGTCGGTGATGACGAGCAGGGGCACCTGCAGGCGGGTGGATCGCGCCGCTTCCTGCATGGCGCCGACGCCGGCCGCCAGCTCCGCCAGCCCGTCCACGTTGCGGCTGAAGATCTTCACGCTGCCGAGGTGGCGCCGCTCGATCCACGTGCGCAGCTCGTCCGGGAAACCCGTGCCCCGGTAGCCGAGCGCCAGGATCTGGCCGAGCAGCTCCGAGTCGCTCATCGCTTCGATCAGGTAGGCGACCTGCTCATCGACCGGAGCGTCCCGCCAGAACCCGGCGGATCCCACGCACGGCGGCGACTCCTCCGGCCGGCAGACGACCGCGGGGTTGGGCGGCGCCGCGCAGAGTGAGAGCGCAGTCGTCAGCAGCGCCCCGAGGACGGCCGGCGTGCGTGGCGCCGTCACGCAACGCCCGACAGCGTCCAGGACGGCCCGGAGAACTTCGTCAGCAGAGCCGTTGCGCGCTCGGTCTCCGCGGCGTCCAGGCGCGACGCTTCCACCGGCGCCAGCACAGCCGCAAGGCTCCGCCGAAGCCGGCCCACCACCTCCGCGAAGTCGGCGGGGCGACCGATCTCCTTCGCAAGCCAGGACGCGGCGGCCGAGCCCGCAGCGGGCGCGGCCGTCAGGTAGCGCGCAACCCGCCGGAAGGTGCCGTCAAGCGGGATGGAGCCGTGCTGGAGCACCCCGTGACGGGTGACCATCTGCGCGCTGCCCACCAGCTTGCCGAACCGGCCCACCACCTCGTATTCGCCCACGGCGCCGAAGCAGTCGGGATCGGCCGCGTCGCCGATCTGCGCCGGGTTGCGCCGGCTGGCAACTCCGAGCTCGGTCAGGGCGGCGAGCAACAGATCGCCGACGAACCGGTACACGGTACGCTTGCCGAACGGGCGCAGGTGGGCCGTGCCGAGCGCCACCGCGTAGGTCACCTCCGCGGCATGCAGGACGGCGCGCCCACCGGTGGGCCGACGGACCAGGCCGACATCCTCCTCCCGAAGCCGCTCCCGAAGCACATCGGAGACCGGCTGAAAGCGCCCGATCGACAGGGTGGGTGGACGGAATCCGTACAGCCGGATCGTTGGCCGCCCGCCGGGTGCGGCGGCGGAGGCGGACAGCACCTCGTCGACGGCCATGTTCCAGGGACCGTCCCCGGGTTCATGACAGATCAAGCGGACCGGACCGCCGTCGAGAACGTCCACGCCCTGCTACAGTACACCGCCTATGGACGACCCGAAGCGGCGATATGCCCTGGTCGGGGCAGGCGGGCGGGGCCGCTTCTTCTACGAAGCGCTGGCGCGTGACTTCGCCGATCGCGCGCAGGTGGTGGCGCTCTGTGATCTCAACCGCACCCGGATGCAGTACGCCAACCGGGTGATGAGACGCCAGGCCGGAGGCGGCGAGGCGGCGCTGTACGGGCCGGACCGCTTCGAGGCGATGCTCGCCGAGCAGCGTCCCGACACGGTGATCGTCAGCACGATCGACCGCACCCATCACCGCTACGTCATCGGCGCGCTCGACCGCGGGTGCGACGTCATCAGCGAAAAGCCGCTGACCATCGACCAGCACCGGCTGCAGGCCATCCTGGACGCGGTCAGACGGTCCGGACGTTCGCTGCGGGTCGCCTACAACTACCGCTACTCGCCGCTTGCCACCGCGGTGCGCAGGACCGTCGCCGACGGGACCGTGGGCAGAGTCACCTCCGTGCACTTCGAGTGGCTGCTCGACACCCGGCACGGTGCCGACTACTTCCGTCGCTGGCACCGTGACAAGCGCAACAGCGGCGGGTTGCTCGTGCACCTGGCATCGCACCACTTCGACCTGGTCAACTTCTGGCTGGCGAGCGCGCCGGAGACGGTGTCGGCGTGTGGTGACCTGGCGTTCTACGGCCGCGCCAACGCGGAGGAGCGGGGAGAGACGCGCTTCTACGCCCGTGCGCATGGCAGCGACGCCGCCGTGGACGATCCCTTCGCCCTGGACCTGGCCGGGAGCGATGCGCTGCGCGAGATGTACCTGCAGGCCGAGCACGAGGACGGCTACCTGCGCGACCAGAGCGTGTTCGGTGACGGCATCAGCATCGAGGACACACTCGGGCTGCTGGTGCGGATGCGCAGCGGGGCGATACTGACCTATTCGCTGACCGCCTACGCGCCATGGGAGGGATTCCGGCTCTCCGTGACCGGCACGGCCGGCCGGATCGAGGCACACCAGGTGGAGACGTCCTACGTGTCCGCCGGCGGCGACCAGGCCCACGAAGCGGCCGCGGCGAGCCGCCGGCTGCGCGTGCTGCCGATGTTCGCAGACGCCCGCGAAGTCGATCTGGAGGACGCGCCCGGCGCCCACGGCGGCGCCGATCCACGCATGCTGCACGACCTGTTCGGCGAGCAGGCGGACGATCCGCTGTCGCGCGCGGCGTCGCACGTGGACGGCGCCAACGCGATCCTGACCGGCATCGCCGGCAATGTGTCGATGCGTACCGGCAGGGTCGTGCGCGTCGACGACCTCGTTAGCTTGTAGCGGCCCGCGCGACCGGTAGCCCGCGCACGGCCGGCGCCGGCGGTCCCGGGCGGGCGAGCTCCGCTTCGCTCGGCCGCAGGTAGGCGGGGCGCGGAATCACGCGCGGGACCGCCTGCCGTGAGAAGCGCTGCACGCCGACGTCGAGCAGCGCTGCCGCGTCCGCCTGCCCGGCGCCGGGGTCCAGGGCGACGTCGTCGGCATCCCATGCCGCATGCAGTCCCGGCGCCGCCGGACCGGTCAGCAGCACGGCCGGATAGGCGCGCAGGCGTTCCCGGATCCGGTCCGGGCTCTCGTCCAGGAAGCCCGTCAGACGCCGGCCGGAGCGGTACAGCGCCGCGTACAACCGGCCCTTGCGGGCATCGACCAGGGGCACGACCACACCAGGGAAAAAGCGCAGGCGGTGGCCGGCGGCATCCAGTCCCGACACGCCGATCAGGCCGCGTCCGCCGGCGGTCAGCCCCAACGCGGTGGCGATGCCGATGCGTGTGCCCGTGAACGATCCGGGCCCGATGCCGCACACCACCAGATCCACTTCGTCAGCCCCGACGCCGGCCTGTTCCAGGGCGCCGGCGATCAGCGGAGCCAGGCGCGTGCCGTGCTCCAGGCCGACGGAGAGCGAGGACACCACGGTGGCCTGAGGGGTCGAGACGCACACGCCCATCACCGGCGTGGCGCTGTCGAAGGCGACGGCGGTCACGCCGGGCCTCTCACGCAGATGGTCCGGCCTCCGCCGTCAGTGACCGAGAACTCCACCTGGATGGCATCCGTGATCGGCGGCTGCGCGTGCTCCGGCCACTCGACGACGGTGATCCAGGGACCGTGCAGCATCTCATCCATGGCAAGCGACGCGTACTGGCCGGCCGTGGAGATGCGGTACAGGTCCACGTGGTACAGCGTCAGACGGCCGCGATATTCGCTGACCAGCGCATAGGTGGGGCTGGTCACGTCGTCCGGGATGTCGAGGCCGCGGGCGAGGCCCTTGGCAAAGGTGGTCTTGCCGCTGCCCAGCGGCCCGGAAAGCGTCACCACGTCGCCGGCACCGAGCGAGCGGCCCAGCCGCTCGCCGAGAGCTTCGGTCTCCGCAGCCTCCACCGTGTGATGGCGACCCGGTTCAGGGGCGGGCGGCAGCGAGGCGTTCACGGGCCGGTCACCGGTCGTGACCGTAGACGAAGCGGTGAATCCGGTTGCGGTGTACGCGGGACAAGCGGGTGAACTGCAGGTGCACGACCGTGCCGGCCGGCCACTGAGGCCGTACGTGGCGTGCCCGGCAGGTCGCGACGACCCGCGCTTCGGGACCCAGATCGAACTCGATGCGCGTCATGCTGTCGACCTGCAGGGGGGCGAGCCGCCAGATCGCGCAGCCGCCCGTCGACACGTCCAGGATCGTGGCCATGGTGCGTCGTGCCGGAGCCGGGGCAGGAGCCCGCGATGGCGACCCGAGGAGGTGACCGGGTGCCGCGACGAACGGGGTGACGATGCACGGCCGCTCCACCTGCCGCCGAAGCTGCCTGCGCCGCGGGTCGCCGGCGGCGTTGCGCTCCAGCCGCTCCTCGAGTCGGTAATAGCGCGCCAGCCGGCGTTGACGCTCGGGATCCGGCAGATCGGCCCGTCGTTCCGCCGTGTCGACGGCACGCGCCAGCACGGCGGCAAGGAGCTCGCGGTCGCCGATCAGTCGGACCGGGTTTCGAGTGCCGTTGCGGCGCGCCAGCCGGTCGAGCACCGCCGCATCGGCGGCGTCGATGCCGCCCGCGGCGGCGATGCGGCGTAGCCGGCGCCGCCGTGACCGTTCGCCGGGAGCGCGCGACCACACGGGAACCGTACGCGTCCTCAACCGGCGATGGCGGCCAGGTAGCGGGCCGCGACCGGATCGTCGGGATCGATCTCCTGTACCGTCCGGAAGTAGCCCAGTGCGCCTTCCGTGTCTCCGCGCCGCAACTGCAGGACGCCCAGGTTGGAGATCACGCGCGTATCCTCGGGGGCAAGCTCCAGGGCCAGGTGCAGGCAGCGTTCGGATCCCGCCAGATCGCCGAGCTCCAGGTTGCAGATCGACAGCTCGTTGAGCGTGTCCACCTGCGGCTCGCCGAGCTGCAGCGCCTTCTCGAAGGCGACGCGAGCCTGCGCGTAGTCGCCGGCGCGGCGCAGGCCCCAGCCCAGCACGAACCAGCCGTTCCAGGTCTCGGGATGGTCGCGGACGAAACGGCGCGCGTGCTCGATACCTTCTTGCTCGCGGCCGTCACGGATTGCCGTCACCGCCTTCCGGAAGAGGGCGTCGCCGAGCCCGGCGGCGTGGATCTCCTCGCGAAGAGAGCGCGCCTGCTGGAGCTTCTCCTCGTCCTTGCCGTACTTCAGGTACAGCTCCAGGTGCCGGCGGCAACTGTCGTGGTCGGCCATCTCGGAGTGAAAGAAGGCCAGGTTGAAGTGCGCATCCGGGAACAACGGGTCGATGTCCAGTGCCCGGCGGTACGCGGTCAGCACTTCGCGGTGCCGGCGCCCGGCTTCGTCGCGGTCGTCGGCCTGCAGGGCAGACCGCACCCGTTCCTCGTAAGTCAGCGCCAGGTTCACGGCGGGCTGCGGGTTCTCCGGGAACAGGCCGGTCAGCGCCAGGAACAACTCTTCGGCCAGGTCCAGGTCGCCGTTGCGTGCCTTGAAGATCCCCGCTTCGGTGAGCTCCTCGTTGATGCCGGGGCGCGCAGCGCACACGAACCGCCGGAAGTACGCCGCGTCGCGGTGCCCGGGACGGTAGGCCAGGACCTTGAGCATCCCGGCGATGATCGACTCCCAGGTGATCTCTTCCGGGTCGACCTCATCGGCATCGGTGTCCATCTCCAGCGGCAGGGGGATGCCCGGATCGATCGGGAAGTGGCCGACCCGCAGGTCGGGAACGTGGGGGAGATCGATGAAGACGATTCGTTCCAGGGGGTCGTTCCGGGGCATCCTTGGACTGGTTCCTGTGCGCGGCCCGGTGGTGGCGTACAATGACCGCTCGACGAGCGTATCAGGAGAGGACGGTGGCGAACTACTCGGTGTTCGGTGTGGGCAATCCCCTCATGGACGTGATCGGCCACGTGTCCCACGAACACCTGGAGCGTGTCGGCGCGCAGCCGGGGACGATGACGCTGGTGGACGGCGGACGCGCCGCGCGGATCGGCGCCGGTCTCGTGCAGCCTGGACGCCGGCCCGGCGGAAGCTGCGCCAACACCTTGCGCGGGCTCGCCTGGCTCTCCCGGCTGGCCCGGATGGCAGACGAGGCCGCTGTCACGCCGCCGGTGATGACCGGCGTCATCGGCGACGACGCGATTGGCCGCGACCTCTCCCGGCGGCTCGAGGAGGCCGGGGTTGTCAGCAGGCTGAGCGCGCACCCACACCAGCCGACCGGTACCTCCGTGGTGCTGGTTACCCCCGATGGCCAGCGCACGATGTTCACGTCCCTCGGGGCATGCCTGGAACTCTCGATGGATCATCTCGACCGGGCGGCGATCGCCGGCAGCGACTGCATCTATGCGACCGCTTACCTGTGGGGGCCACCCGGCGCGCGGCACGCGCTGACCGCCGCGGCGGCAGCGGCGCGGGCCGGCGGCGCCACGGTCGCGTTCGACGTGGCGGACATGGGGGTGGTGGGCGACTGCGGCCATGAGTTGCTGGAGTGGATTCCCGGGTCGGTCGATCTGCTGTTCGCCAACGAGCAGGAAGCGCGCACGCTCGCCGGCATCGTAACCGGCTCACCGGCCGCCGGGGAGATCGAGCTGGCCTGCGCCGCCCTGGGTGAGCTGGCGCCTGCGGTGGTGGTCAAGCTCGGAGCGGCAGGATCCCTGGTGTGGGAGCGTGGAGCGATCGTGGCGCGCGCGCCGGGCTTGGAGGCAAGGGTCGTCGATACGACCGGCGCCGGCGACTCGTTTGCGGCCGGCTACCTGTACGCGACGCTCCGCGGATGTGGTGCCGGAGAAGCGGCGACGCTGGGCAACCGCGTGGCGGCTGCCATCGTGGAAGTGGAAGGATGCGACTACCGGGCGGTCGGCGGCGGGCTTTCGTTCTGAGGATCGCCGGCCGCGGTTGGCGGCCCGACAGGATCGGTTGCGGGTGAGAACTCGGGCGCCGTTGCGCCATGGCCGGGCATGTCGCCGTCGATCAGGGTCTGATCGATCATCCCGATCAGGCGCGTGGCGATCTGCGCGGCGGCGTGCGAGTCCCGCTGCGTGTCCGACGCCGCCCGCTGCGCCTTGAACAGCTCGTCGGTGATGTTGAGACCGGACACGATGGCCACGCGCAGCGAATCCGCCTGCGGCATGGCCCGCCGCGCCTCGGCCACGCGGCTGGAGAAGTGCTCGATGAGCTGTGAGAGGTGTTCGGTGGACTCGTCCGACTTTATCGTGAACGAGGAGCCCAGGATGTCTACTTCGGCAAGGTGCTTGGCCACCGGTTACTGCCTCACCGCGGTGCCGGGTGCCTCAGCCTGCCCGACTATGGTGCACCGGCTCCGAGTGAGCCCTGGCCTCCAAGTGAGCCCTGGCCTCCAAGTGGACCCTGGCCCGTGCCGGCGGCTGTGGAGCCGGGCGGGCTCGGTGGAGGATCGGGAGGAGCCGCCGCCTCCTCGGCCGCCACTTCAGACTTGGCCGCCACTTCAGACACCGCCGGCGCATCGTCCTTCTGCATCTCCGCCCAGGCGTCTTCCAGACCGTCGAGCTTGTTCAGCGTGCGCTGGATGATCTCCTCGACGTTCTGCTGGTCGCCGCGGACGTTCTCCAGCATCCCCTCCAGCTCCTGCGTGCGCGCTTCGGCCGACTCGAGCGACGCGCTGAGCGTGCGGTTCTGCGCGCGCAGGCGTTCGATCAGATCGATGGCGCGCAGCACGCGCGCCTCCAGGTCGGCGATCTGCTGCACGCGGATCATGAGTCGATGGCGGTGAGTTCCGCCCGGGCCCGCTTGACGATCGCCTCGAACGCGGCGGGATCCTCGATCGCGAGGTTGGAGAGCGCCTTGCGGTTCAGCGTGATCCCGGCCCGCGACAGGCCGTGCATGAACTGCGAGTAGCGCAGGTCATGCTGGCGGCAGGCGGCCGAGATGCGCGCGATCCAGAGGCGGCGGAACTCTCCCTTGCGCCGCCGCCGGTCGCGGTAGGCGTACATGCCCGCCTTGGCCAGCGCATCCTTGGCTGTCCGATACAGCTTGCTGCGTCGTCCCCAGTACCCCTTGGCCTGCTTGAGGATCTTGCGACGCTTGGCGTGATGCTTGTGACTGTCGATCGCTCGTGCCATATGCCTCTATCCGTTCTGCCTCTATCCGTTCGGCAGCAGGCGGCGGATGCGCTTGTGCTCGGTGGGACTGAGCAGGCCCGAACGCCGTAGCCGCCGCTTTCGCTTGCTGCCTTTCTTGGTGAGTATGTGCCGCAGCCCCTGCTTCTTGTACTTCACCTTTCCCTTTGCGGTGACACTGAAGCGCTTGGCGGTACTGCGGTGAGTCTTTGCCTTGGTACCCATCGTCTACTTTCTGGACTTCGGACTCAGCACCATCGACATGAACCGTCCCTCCATCTGCGCCGATCGGGCGAGCACCGCGTACTCACTCGTGAGCTCCACCACGCGATCCAGCACCGCGCGACCGATTTCCGTGTGCGCCAACTCGCGCCCGCGGAACCGGACGGTCACCTTCACCTTGTTCCCCTGGTCCAGAAACGACTTGATGTGCCGGGACTTGAAGTCCAGGTCATGCGAGTCGATCTTGGGCTGCATCCGGATTTCCTTGAGCTTGGTGAGCCGCTGCCGCTTCTTGGACTCGCGAATGCGCTTCTCCTGCTCGAACTTGTACTTGCCGTAGTCGAGCAGCTTGCAGACGGGCGGGCGAGCCGTCGGGGAAACCTCCACCAGGTCCAACCCGTTCTGCCGCGCGGAACTGAGCGCCTCTTCTGTCGGGACGACACCGAGCTGGGAGCCGTCGGCGCCGATCAGGCGCACCTCCCGGACTCGAATCATGTCGTTTACCCTGAGATCCTTGACCAATAAGCCTCCTTAGGCGGGAATCGCCTCCTTTGCCGTGACCATACTACAGTTCCTGGGCCGTGACTACTCCCGGCGCCGATCGCGCGGCTCCTTCCGATTCGGGGGAGCCGGTCCCGCGTCACCTCTGAGGATGAAGAGCACCTGGGTGCTGCGCAGATTGGCGGCCACAGGGCCGATGCGGCGGCCGTTCCTGATGTCGATGACCGAGGTCACCGCCACACGGTTCGCCCGGCAGTAGTCCAGGAAGTCGCTGCGGGTGCACAGGTGGATGTTCGGCGTGTCGTGCCATGCGTACGGGAGATCCCGCGACGCCGGCATCCTGCCGCGCAGCAGGAGCGCCAGCCGGATCCCCAGGTAGCCGAAGTTCGGGAAGGAGACGATCACCTGCCTGCCGACGCGGAGCATCTCGGCCAGCAGCTCGAGGGGCCGGTCGATCTGCTGCAGCGTCTGGTTCAGAACCACGTAGTCGTAGCTGCCTGAGGCGTGGTCGCGCAGGCCGTCGTTCAGGTTGCCCTGGAAGACGGTGATGCCGCGCGCCAGGCAGCGGAAGATCATCGCCTCCTCGATCTCCACGCCCAGTCCGTGCACGGACTTGAAGTCCCGCAGGCGGAGCAGCAGCTCGCCGTCGCCACAGCCCAGGTCCAGCACGGAGCTGCCTCGCCCGACGAGATCGACGATCAGGTCATAGTCCAGGTGTTGCCGGCGCTCGCTTGCGGCCATGTTCAGCGGGAGGGGCCAGCGGGTGGGGAGGCGACGTTTTCCAGGAACGAGCGGACGATCTGGCAGAGGCGGGCGCTCTCCAACAGAAAGGCGTCATGGCCGTAGACGCTTTCCAGCTCCACGTAGGACACCTCGCGCCCGACCTGCATGAGCGCGCTGACGATCTCCCGCGACTGGCTTGAGGGGTAGAGCCAGTCGGAGGTGAAGGAGGCCACCAGATACGTGGCACGGGTCCGTCCCAGCGCCTCCGGCAGAGACCCGTATGCTTCCGAGAGGTCGTAGTAGTCCATGGCCTTGGTGATGTACAGATAGGAGTTGGCGTCGAAGCTCTCCACGAAGCGGGTGCCCAGGTGCGCGAGGTATGACTCGACCTGGAACTCGCCCGACATCTCGTACGTGAACGCGGCGCGGTCCTGCAGGGTACGTCCGAACTTGCGGCCCAGCGATATCTCCGACAGGTAGGTGATGTGGCCGATCATGCGGGCGATCGACAGTCCGTTGGCCGGAGCGGGGCCCTGGTAGTAGTCGCCGCCGTTCCAGTCGGGATCCGACATGATGGCGTTGCGGCCGACGGCGTGAAAGGCGATCCCCTGCGCGGAAACGGTGGCGGTGGAGGCGAGCACCACGACGGAGCGCACCCGGTCCGGGTAACGGATCGCCCATTCCAGGGCCTGCATGCCGCCCATCGATCCGCCGGCAACGCTGTACAGCCGTTCGATGCCGAGGTGGTCGATGAGGTGGCGCTGCGCTTCGACCATGTCGCCGATGGTGATGAGGGGAAATTCCAGCCCGTACGGCCGGCCGCCGTCACCGGCGCGGGGCGAAGACGGGCCGGTGGAGCCGTTGCACCCGCCGATGAAATTGGAGCAGATGACGAAGAACGTGCGCGTGTCGAAACCCTTGCCGGGCCCGATCATGTCGTCCCACCAGCCCGGCCGCTTGTCGTCGGGGGAGTGGTAGCCGGCGGCGTGGTGGCTGCCGGAGAGCGCGTGGAAGACCAGGATCGCGTTGGAGCGATCGGCGTTGAGGGTTCCGTACGTCTCGTACCGGAGCGTGATCGGCCCCAGGAACCGGCCGCTGTCGAGCTTCAGCGGGTTGGGCGGATGGGCGAACGTGTGGTCGCGCGGGCTCACCAGGCCCACGGAGTCGGGAGCGGACGCCTTCGCCTTCGTCGTGTTCTCCACCATCTCGTTATCGGTGTACTGTGTCCTCGCCCGGAGCGATGCCCTGTACCACCGCACATTGTACCAGCGCATAACCAGGCGGCGTACCGCTGCGCGGCGCAGCGCCGCCGGGCTCCGGTCCCGGTTCGCGTGGACCCGATCGTTCGCGGCCATCGGCGCGGCGGTCATGGCCGCCTGCGCCAGCACGCCGTCTCTCGACCGGGCGAGCCTGGGCGCGATGCCGGCCGACGTCGACGTGGCGGTGGCGGCGCACGTGGCGGCGCTGCGCGCCCCGCTTGCCGCGGTCGTCGAGGAAGCGCAGGTGCCGGTGCCGGGATGGCTGCTCGAGCGCCTGGCCGTCGTGGTCGCCGGCGTCTACGTGGGCCCGGAGCCGGGCTACCTGATCTGGATGCGGGGCGTGGACCTGGACCGGGGCATGACGGCGCGCCTGCTGCTCAGTCCCGACTGGTTCTACGTGGCCGCACCGTTTCCGCACTACCGGTCTGCCGATGCGGCGGCGTGGCTGCCCGGCGGCAACGTGCTGGTGATGACCAACCTGCCGCTGGACCGCGTGCAGCGCGCCTTCGACGCCGCGGCGTTCACGCTGCCCGAGGACGTGACGATCGAGGAAGGGGACGTCGATCTGCTGCTGGTGGTGCCCGATCTTACCGGGGCGATCGACCGGCTGGTTCCCGATTCCGGACTGGACCTGGTCACCGAGGTGTTCCCGACCGAAGACGTCTGGCTGGCGGGTACGGCGTCGGCCGACGGGCTCGTCATCGCCGGCGCGATGCGTACCGTCGATCGCAACCTGGCGCGCCTGCTGGCGGCGTTTGCAAGCGGACAACTGACGCTGGCGGACGTTCGGTTGCGGGCCGACGGAACGTGGGTCAGGCTTGCCGGCCTCATGCGACACGACGAGTTGATGGCCGCGGCCCGGGCGATGCTGAATCTCGAAGAGCTTGGTCCCGCCGGCGGGTCGGAGGCCGACCGGTGAGCGTCGCCATCGTCGACTACGCGGCCGGAAACCGCACCAGCGTTCAGAATGCGCTGCGCTTCCTGGGAGCCGACTTCACCGTCGCTTCCGAGCCCGCGGCGCTGCTCGACGCGGAGCGGGTGATCTTCCCCGGTGTGGGCGAGGCGCGCGCGGCGATGGACGACCTGGCCCGTCGCGGCATGGACGCAGCGCTGCGCGCGGTGAGCGCAGAAGGGCGTCCGCTGCTCGGCATCTGCATCGGCGCGCAGGTGTTGCTGCAGTACTCCGCGGAGCGCGACACGACGTGCCTGGGGCTGGTCCGCGGCCGGGCGGTCGCGTTCCCGGAACCCAGCCCGGGAGACGGGATGAAGGTCCCGCACATGGGGTGGAATCAGGTGCGGCAGGATCGCGTCCACCCGTTGTTCGACGGCATCCGGGACGGCGGCTCGTTCTACTTCGTGCACTCGTTCTACCCGCGCCCGGACGACGACTCGCTCGTGCTGGGCTCTACGGAATACGGGGTTCGGTTCGCGTCGGTGTACGCCGCCGGCAATCTGGCCGCGGTGCAGTTCCACGCCGAGAAGTCGGGGCGGAACGGGCTCAGGCTGCTCGCCAACTTCCTGGAATGGGACGGTGCTTGAGCGCCGGGTGATCGTCTGCCTGGACGTGCGCGACGGGCGCACCACCAAGGGCGTGCGCTTCGTGGACAACGAGGATGTGGGCGATCCGGTGACCATGGCGCGAACGTACTACGAGCAGGGTGTGGACGAGTTGGTCTTCTACGACATCACCGCGTCGGCGGAACGGCGCGGCATCATGCTGGAGGTCGTGCGCGCGGTCGCCGCGCAGGTGTTCATCCCGTTCGCCGTGGGCGGCGGCATCGGGTCGCTGGAGCAGATGCAGGCGGTGCTCCTTGCGGGGGCGGAGAAAGTCAGCGTGAACTCTCCGGCCGTCCGCAACCCGCAGCTCATCGCCGAGGGGGCGGCGGCGTTTGGCCGGCAGTGCATGGTCCTGGGCATGGACGCGAAGCGCGATCCGGCGATGCCGAGCGGTTACCGCGTCTACATCGACGGATTGCGCACCGCCACCGACCTGGACGCCCTGGAGTGGGGGCAGCGGGCCGTCGAGCTGGGTGCCGGCGAGGTGGTGCTCAACGCGATCGACACCGACGGCACGCAGGCCGGCTACGAGCTGACGGTGACGCGCATGCTCGCCGACCGGCTGCCGGTGCCGGTGGTGGCCTCGGGGGGGGCGGGATCGGTCGAGCACGTGGCGGAGGTGCTGACGGACGGTCACGCCGACGCCGCGCTGGTGGCCTCCATCGTTCACTACGGGACATGCAGCGTGGGCGACATCAAGGAGCACCTGGCCGCGTGCGGCGTGCCGGTCCGCAGGGAGTGATGCCGGCTCCGACTCCTTGCCGGCCGTCGCGGAGCGGCGCTATAATGAGTCCCGAAAAGTAACTATGCCTACCTACGAGTACGAGTGCGGCACCTGCGGAACTTTCGAGCAGTTCCAGCGGATCACTGAGAATCCGCTCTCCGACTGTCCGCGCTGCGGCAGCGCGGTGCGGCGGCTGATATCGAGCGGGACCGGCATCATCTTCAAGGGATCCGGGTTCTACTCGACCGACTCGCGCGCCTCCGGCAAGAGCGAGGATGGCGGCAACGGCAAGGAAGCGTCCAAGGCGGACGGCGAGAGCGCCGGCAAGGACAGCTCCGCCGGCGAGAGCAAGAGCGACTCGAAGTCCGACCCCACGTCCGACACGAGCACGAAGACGAAGAAGAAGGAGCCGGCCGCCGCTACGGCGGCAAAGGACTGAGCCGCTCCGCGCCTGGCGCGGTGCCCTCGGCAGCGGCGGCGATCAGCTCGTCGGCCTCCAGCGCCCGCAGGGCGCCGTGCATGTGCGGCAGCCTCGGGCGGAGCACCGGGTGCTTGGCCGCGAACAGCGTGCAGCAGTCCGGATAGGGCAGGGTCGAGGTCTCGAAGGTGCCGATCGCGCGCGCCGTGCGCACGATCTCTTCCTTGTCCATGCCGATCAGCGGCCGCAGAACCGGCAGCTCGCTGGTGGAGTCGGTGAAGGCGATCGCCTCGCCGGTCTGACTCGCCACCTGGCCCAGGCTCTCGCCGGTGACCAGCGCCACGGCCCCGGTGCGCTGCGCGAGGCGGGTTGCGGCGCGCATCATGCAGGCGCGCAGCAGCAGGGTGGTGAACCGGCCGGGCGCGCGCTGCTTGATGCGTTCGAGGACGGAAGTGAATGAAATAGTGCACATGCGAGCATCGGGGACGTAACGGGCCAGATGCTCGGCCAGCCGCTCCACCTTGGCCAGCGCGTCGTCCGACGTGTACGGGTAGGAGTGGAAGTAGACGTGGTCGAGCGGCATGCCGCGCTTGCCCATCAGGTAGCCGGCGACCGGAGAGTCGATCCCGCCGGACAGCAGCAGGAGTCCGCGGGCGGACGCGCCCACCGGCAGGCCGCCGCGGCCCGGGGACGGCGGGCCGTACAGGTAGATCCGGTCGCGTACCTCCACGGACAAGACGAACCCCGGGGCGTGCACGTCGACGCCGAGCGCCGGCATGGCGGCGCGCACCCGGTCTCCCAGGCGGCAGGCGATCCGGTATGACGTGTCCGGGTATTCCTTGTCGCTGCGCCGCGCTTCGATCTTGAAGGTGGGAGCGGGCGCGGAGGCGGCCAGACGCCGGGCCAGCGCCACCGCGGCCTCGTCCAGCAGCTCCGGGTCACGCGCGACCATCTGCGCCTCCGCGTACGAGACGATCCCGAACGTGTCGCCCAAGGCGCGTGCCACGGCCGCCGAATCGGGGTAGTCCTCCACGTACAGCCGTCCCCAGGCGCGCCGCACCCGGTGAGGGGTGCCTGCGAGCTGCCGGCGGATCTGCTGGATCAGCCGCTCTTCGAATTGCCGGCGATTGGCTCCCTTGAGCGAGATCTCCCCGTACTTGACCAGGAACACCCGCGTGCCCGGGCTCATGTCCGGACGACCTCCCGGGTCGCCGGGGCGGTGATCCGGGAGGTCACGTCGCGGAGCTCGGCGTCCAGCGCCGAGGCGAACGCCTCCACCTCGTCCGGCGAGGTCCGTGGTCCGATCGACACGCGTACCGCCCCCGCGGCCTGTTCCGGCGGCACACGCATCGCCTCCAGCACGCGCAGCCGCTTGCGCGATCCGGTGGCGCAGGCGGAGCCCGGCGACACGCAGACGCCTCGGTCGCCGAGCAGCCGCACGGTCACCTCGGACGGCAGCGCCGGCACCGCCAGTTTGAGGATGAAGGGCGAGAACCGGGCGTCGCGCGTCGTGCGGTCGGCCGGGATCAGCGTCACCCCAGGCATCGACCGGAGCCGTTCGATCAGTAGCGCCATGGTCTCCGCAGCGGCGCTGGCGTTCCGATCGTGCAGAGACGTCGCGGTGCCGGCTGCGGCCGCGAACCCCGCGGCCCCGGCCACGTTCTCGGTGCCGGCGCGGCGTCCGCCCTCCTGCTCGCCGCCGGCCTGCATGAAGCGCACCGGGGCGCCGGCCTGGATCCAGAGCGCCCCGACGCCGCGCGGACCGCCAATCTTGTGGGCGCTGAAGGAGGCTGCATGCACGTGCGGACCGAGCGGCAACGGCACCTTGCCGAGCGCCTGCACGGCGTCGGTGTGGAACAGCATGCGCGTGCCGGAGCGCCGCGCGGCATCGGCGACCGCAGCCGCCGCCTCGACGACCGGCTGGATGGTGCCGGTCTCGTTGTTGACCGTCTGCACCGAGACCAGGTAGGTGCGCTCGTCGAGCAACTCGTGCAGGCGTTCGACGTCGACCGCGCCGTCGCCGCCCACCGGCGCGCGCAGGACCCGGAAGCCGATCCTCTGGAGCAGCGTTGCCGGCCCCTCGACGGAGTCGTGCTCGACGGCGCCGATCACCAGCGTGTCGCGGCGCGGCAGCCCGCGCTCGGGATGCAGCAGCGTCAGCACCGACTGCAGCATCAGGTTGTTGGACTCCGTGGCGCCGGAGGTCAGCACGATCTCCGCCGCGTCCACGCCGAGCGCACAGGCGAGCCGCTCGCGGGCCGAGGCCAGCTCCGCCGCGGCCTGCCGTCCTCGGGGGTGAGGAGAGGAAGGGTTGGCGTGCCACGGCCCGTCCGCCGGGAGGGCTTCCGGCACCGGGGGCGCGGTGGCCGCCCAATCCAGGTAGATCACCCCCGTATGGTAGCGGACCGTCCGCCGGGCCGCGCGGCCGGTTTGCTCAGGCGTGGCCCGCGTAGTACGTTCGCTCACAGCCATGCTGTTCTTCGGCTGGGGACCGTTCGGTTTTCTCACGCTGTTGGTGCCGGTGCTCCTGGCCTTCGCCCTGCTGCGGCTCGGCACGACCATCTTCCGCCGCATCCAGGACAAGTCGGACGACGACCGGTATCTTCGCGGCCGCGGCGGCGTCCATCGCTACCCCGCCGACGAGGAGGTGGCGACCGAGCGCCGCCCGCCTTTCAACATGCAGAACCCGTTCGGCCGGCGGTCGCTGGACAGCCGTGTGTTCCGGCTGGCCTATCGCAACGGCGGGCGGGTGACCGTCTCCCAGGTGGTGATGGAGACCGGCATGTCGCTGGAGCAGACCGAGGCGTACATGGACCAGCTCTGCGACGGCGTGCGCGTGCGCATGGAGGTCTCCGACGGCGGGCTGGTCACCTACGAGTTTCCGGAGCTCACCGACCGCTTCGGCAGCGCCGGCCCGGCCTGATCCCCGGGGCCTTCGGCTCGCTACGGAGTTTGCCGGATCGGCGCGACAGCGGCGATCCGGGCAGACAACGGAGCGTCCAAGGTGGGGATGGGCCGAAAGCGGAGCCGTAGGCGACGATTTCGGGGCTACGGCCGGATACCGCCTAGCCGGGCGAAGAGCGCCTCGGCGCCTATGTCGATCAGCGACATGTCCCCCCCGCACTGCAGCCACTGCGCGCCCCAGCCGGCGAGGCGCTGCGCCATCTCTGGATCGGCGCCCAGTCCCGAGCCGGCGTAAATCCCGGCGTCGCGGGCGGTGCCGATGATCCGCTTCATGGCCTCCACCACCTCGGGATGGCCGATCTCGCCCATGTGGCCGAGCGCGCCCGACAGGTCGTTCGGCCCCAGCACGATCGACGCCAGGCCGTCGATGCGCACGATCTCGTCGATCGCGGCCAGCGCCTCCGCCGTCTCGATCTGGGCGACCGGAAACACGTCCGCGTCCGACTGCTCGATGAAGGCCGGACCGGTGTCGCGGCCGTAGCGCGACTGCCGGCGCGGCCCGAACCCGCGCGTGCCGCGCGGCGGGTACAGGCACGCATCGACGTGGGCACGGATCTCCGCGACCGAGTAGGAACGGGGCAGGATGACGCCGCCGGCGCCGGTGTCCAGGCACTTCTTCACCCAGGCAACGTCGCCCGACGGCACGCGCACGATCGCCGGCGTGGCGGTGGCGCGCGCCGCGATCAGGTGCGACTGCATGGACTCGAAGGTGAGCGCGGTGTGCTCCAGGTCGACCCACAGGAAGTCGTAGAGCTCGGCGATCGCTTCGGTGACCGACGGATCGCTGGTCGATATGCCGCAGCCGACGCAGACCTTGCCGGCGTCGAGCTGTTGGCGGAACGTGCGCATGGCGCTGAGCATCAGGGGGTTCTCCTTTGACGAGCGGGGATGCTACTCGACGGGAAGGTGCGCGACGACCCCCGCGTGGTCGGACGGCCACAGGCCGGCGGGTAGCCGGTCGTCCGGCTTGTCGCCGACGGTGAGCGTCTGGATGGTGCCGGCCGGGTGCAGCGCCACGCCCTTCACGAAGATCTGGTCGATCCGCTTGCTCAGCTCGCTCGCCTCGTTCCCGAGGTCGTCCGCCTGGCAGCAGGTGGCCCCGTCTCCTTCGGACTCGGCCTTCCAGACATCAACGTAGCCGGCCTCCAGGAGAAGCTGGTACGCCGCTCCACCGGGTGCGGGCGTGTTGAAGTCCCCCAGGAGGATGAGCGGGAGCTCCTCGCCCGCCAGGGCGTCCACCAACTCCTGTGCCTGCTCGACTCGCGGACCCGGATCGACCGCTTCCAGGTGCGTGTTCACGATCCGGTAGGTGACGTCGTCGATGGTCGCGTCGATGGCGACGTAGCCTCGCATGACGTGCAGCCCGAGCGGGGCGATCGGCAGCCCGGCCGCGTAGTTCGCGGCCGTGGGCCGCGAAACGACGACGTCCCCACGGGCCAGGATCACGTCGAAGTCGGTCAGGCGCACGTCCGTGACCTTGCCGTCGCGCAGCATCGGCATCTCGAGGTCCAGGTTCTGGACCTTCGCGGCGACCTGGTAGTCCAGGCCTTCCGCCTGGAGCGCGTTCATGAGGATCTCGAGGTAGTCCAGATCGATCTCCTCGGCGTTCGGCTCCCGGTTGGTGAGGAAGTCGCCCGGGTCCTGCCGCCGGATCAGCTCGACCTCCTGCAGGCCGATGACGTGCGGGTGCGATTCCTTGACGATGGCGGCGATCGACGCGGCGCGCGCCGCGAAGTCGGAGGCGATGACGTTTCCGTACAGCTCGCCGACGACCATCGGAATCTGGAACAGATTCGTCGTTTCCAGCGCCGGCTCCGCGCTGCTGCCCACGTAGAGGTTGTACGTCATCACCGTCACGGGAACCTCCGGGGGCTGCTCGATCGTCCGGCATCCCGCCAGGACGAGCAGCAGTGCGAACAGCGACAGCGGGATGATGGCGGAGAGCTTTGGCATGGGTTCCTCCGATCGGGCCGCCGCCGAGCAGGCGGCGCCGAGTCCGGCCGAGGGTAGAACACCGATTACGGACGAGCAATGCGGGGTGGGCAGACTCGGCCTGGAACGGGCCGGGCGTTTCCGGCATCCTGCGCGCCATGCTGATAGACGCTCACAACCACCCGAACTGGCACGGCCACGACGCCGACCGGCTCCTCGCCAACATGGAGGAGCACGGCATCGACCAGATGTGGCTGTTCTCCTGGGAGGTGCCCGCCACCGACTACAGCCCCAGCTACCATGCCCATCTGCCGCCCGGCGGCGTGGGCATTCCGCTTGCGGATGTCCTGAACGTCGGCCGGGCGGCCCCGGACCGTTTCGTGCTCGGCTACATGCCGGACGTCAAGCGCCCGGACGCCATCGACCGGATCAAGGCGGCGGTGGAGATCCACGGCATCCGCGTCGCCTCGGAGCTCAAGCAGCGGGTGCTGTTCGACGACCCCGACGCCCTGGACATCTACCACTTCTGCGGCGAGCAGAAGCTGCCGATCACCATCCACCTCGACTACCCGATCCCCAACGGACAGCGCTATCCGCGCCCGAACTGGTGGTACGGCGGCTCCCTGGACAGCTTCGAGCGGGCTATCGCCGCGTGTCCGGAAACGATCTTCATCGGCCACGCGCCCGGATTCTGGGGGCACATCTCCGGCGACGACCGCTGTATGACCGAGTCGTACCCGAAGGGGCCGGTCAAGCCGGGCGGGCGGGTGCTCCACCTGCTGGACACCTATCCCAACCTGTACGCCGACCTGTCGGCCGGCTCCGGCCTGACGGCCATCTCCCGCGATCCCGAGTTCGGCAAGCAGTTCCTGATCCGCTACCAGGACCGCCTGCTGTTCGCCCGCGACTACGTCGACGGCCGCCTGATGGCCTTCCTCAAGACCCTGAACCTGGAGCAGGACGTGTTCGACAAGATCGCATACCGCAACGCCCAGCGGTTGCTCGGAGAAGCCGAGTAGCGCCCAGCGACTATGACGTCCGGGCGCGGGCCGTCAGCCTTGCGTCGTAGCGGAAGTCGGAGACCGGTCCCGTCCGGATGTCGTCGAAGTCCGCGTGCGCGGGGTTGACGATGAAGTTGCTCTCGCCGCGGACCGTCGCACTGGGCACCTGGAGCACCGCTGACTCCACGCTGTCGATCCATCGGTCGCCGATCACCCGGGTCACGGGGTGCGGCGTCGGCTTCGCCCAGCCCGGCGGCAACTCGTCCTCGTCGATGTGCGCGATCAGCCGCTCGGGGATGAACACCGGCATCCTCCGGTAGACCTTCAGCGCGTCTTCCGCCTTCAGGCGGATCAGCAACTCCATTGCCGCCAGCGCCAGACTGTCGCCAAGGTAGACTGCCGCACGTCCGGGGCTGTTCCAGCGTCCGCCGTATCGACGAGCCCCCTCGCCTGACATCAACTCCTCGGACGTCTGTGCGAACTCCGGCGCCGCGAGGCGCCAGGCGGTGATCAACCGATCAACCGAACACGCCGTGCCGCAGTCTGCCGATGAGCTGCTCCACTTCGCGGCCGCCCGTTTCCGTCGAGGCGCGATGCAGCGGCGTTTCGTCGTCGAAGATGTCCTGGGGAGTGTTCAGCCACCGGCGCGCGGCTGCCGCGTCGCCGCGCATCAGAGCCAGGACCATGTCAGTCAAGCGGGCGATGCGCACGAGTCGGTCGGATTCGGCCGGCGTCAGCCTGCCCGCGCGTCTTCTGCGGCCCAGGGTCGTCGCGGGAATGCCCACGACCCGTGCCAGCTCTTTTCGTGATCCTCCGATCGCGACCGTCAGCTCCTCCAACATCGAGTACGGCAGCCCTTCGCGGACCAGGTCCAGCACCCCGCCGTCGTTCGACAGGCGGGACAAATCGCCTCCGAGCGCCGGGAGTCCGGTCTGATCGACGGCGTACGGCGCTGCGGGCTCCGCGATCGTGTCGGCTTTGGACGCCGACACCGCAGGGTTCGCCGGCTTCATCCCGCGATGTGGCTTGGGCAGTCCTTCTGGCGGTCGATCCATTTGGAGTCTTCTCTGTGACCGTTTGGTGACACTAATCCATGGAACCTCGTCCGGCAACCCCCGAGTCGCTCGCCGTCGTGGGGATGATGGTGGCGACGGTGATACTCTGAACGCGCAGGTGCATCCCTGCGAGTGAAATGGAGGTGACCGGCGACATGCAGTACCGCCGCTTCGGCGAGCACGAGATATCGGCCCTGGTGCTGGGGACGGTGCAGTTCGGCCTGGACTACGGGGTGGCCAACACGACCGGGAAGCCGTCGCAGGCGACCGTGAGCCGCATGCTCGCCACGGCGTTCGAGGCCGGCGTGAACACGCTGGACACCGCCTCGATGTACAACCAGGCGGAGACTGTGCTCGGCCGGGCTCTCGGCGACCTTGGGATGCGCGACCGCATCTTCATCTGCAGCAAGGCGCGCCCGCACCCGAAGATGGCTGGGACGCCCGAGGAACAGATCACCGCCGCCGTGGAGCGGTCGCTACGCGTGCTGGGGGTGGAGCGGATCGGGCTCTACCTCCTGCACGGCTACCACGCGCTGCCGTACGTGGAGGCGCTCCACCGCAAGCGCGAGGCGGGCGACATCGGCGCGGTCGGCGTCTCCGTGTACTCGGTGGAGGAGGCGCTCGGGGCGATCGCCACGCCCGGCATCGACGCCCTCCAGCATCCGGTCAGCGTGCTCGACCAGCGGTTCCTGCGCGCCGGGGTGCTGGAGCGGGCGGCGGAGGCCGGGGTCGCGATCTTCGCCCGCAGCGTGTACCTGCAGGGCGTGGTGACCATGGGCATCCCGGATTTGCCGGAGCCGATCGCGGAGGTGGGCGCGGTGCTCACACGGCTGCGGGAGCTGGCGGGCGAGCTGACGATCGAGGAGTTGGCGCTGCGCTACGTCGCCTCGCTCTCAGGGATCACCGGCGTCGTGGTCGGCATGGAGACGCACGAGCAGATGGAGCGCAACGTGGCCGCCGTCCTGGCCGGCCCGCTGGACGGCCCGCTCCTGGAGGCGATCGGAGAGGCGGTGCCCTACCTTCCGGACGACATCATCAACCCCGGGTTCTGGCGGTGGATCCGGGACTATGACTGGGGGAAGCGCTGAGGGACGCCGCGCGTCAGGCACCCTCCGCGGCAGCCGTCACGGCCGGGTCGCGCAACGCATCGGCCACCGCATCGACCAGCTCGTCGATCATCTGCGGCGTGGTCGGGACGGAGATCGAGCACATCCCCAGGGTGTGGCCCAGGAAGAAACCCCGTTCGAGCAGGGCCAGGAACAGCGGCGACACCCAGCGCTTGTCGGCGTCGAGCGACGAGCGGTAGTCGCGCGGCGGCTCCGCGCAGAAGTGGATGGCGAACGCGGATCCGTTGTTGTGCGCCGACGCCGGCACCGGGCAGGCGGCCAGCGCCGTGCCGAGCCCGCGCGTGAGGCGGTCGCCCAGGGCGGCCAAGTGCTCGAAGGCCGCCGGCGTCAGTTCGCGCAGCATCGCCAGGCCGGCGGCCAAGGTCACCGGGTGGCTGGCGAAGGTGCCGCTCTGGCCAATGCCCCGCCCCGCCGCCGGATCGTAGCAGTCCATGATATCGGCGCGCCCGCCGAACGCGCCCACCGGGAAGCCGCCGCCGACGATCTTCCCGAACGTGGTCAGGTCGGGCGTGATCCCGTAGTACTCCTGGGCGCCGCCGCGCGCCAGCCGGAAGCCGACGATCTCGTCGAAGATCATCAGCACGCCGTGCCGGGCGGTGATCTCGCGCACGCCGCGGATGAAGTCCGCCGGCAGATCCAGGACGCCGCTCTTCGGATCCAGCATGACGCACGCCAGCTCGACGGCGTGCTCGGCGATCAGCCGCTCGGCCGCCTCCAGGTTGCCGAGCGGCAGGACCATCGTGTCGGCCACCGCCCCGGTCGACATGCCGATCGCCTGCGCGTGCGGCAGGGGCCGGTCGGCCGGGCCGGCCGCTTCCAGCGGCGGCGCGACCGAGACCTCCACCGAGTCGTGGCTGCCGTGGTAGCAGCCCTCGAACTTGGCGATCCGGTTCCTGCCGGTGAACGCGCGCGCCAGGCGTACGGCGTGCAGGCTGGCCTCGGTCCCGGAGTTGGTGAAGCGCGCCCGTTCCAGGCTGGCCACGCGGCTGCACAGCTCCGCGCACGCCTCGGTCTCGTGCCCCATGGGCGCGCCCAACGCGATGCCGCGCTGCAACTGCGCCCGCACCGCAGCCATCACCGCCGGGTGCCTGTGACCGAGGATCTGGCCGGTGTGGTGGTTGGCGAAGTCGGCGTACCGGTTGCCGTCCACGTCGAACAGGTACGGGCCGTCGCCGCGCTCCATGGTCAGCGGGTAGGGGCGGTAGAAGTAGGCGCCCTTGGCGACGCCGCCCGGCGTGGCGCCGGCGTGGGCGGTGAAGCGCTCCAGGGAGCGCGGCGTGGCGGCGAAGTAGCGCGCCTCGAGCTCATTTGCCGGTTTCATCGTGGGAGTCCGGGGCGACTATAGCAGCCGGTGCGCCGCGGAGCGCCGGTGCACGCCGTGAGTGGCCGCGCTACCATCGCCTCCATGTCGAACATGAACGTCGTCTGCATCTGCCTGGACACGTTTCGGGCGGACATTGTGGGCGGAGGAAAGAAGTACAGCCACGCGCGGACGCCCAATCTCGATGCCCTGGCCGCGCAGAGCATCCGCTTCACGCGTGCCTTCGGCGAGTGCCAGCCGACGCTGCAGATACGCCGCGGGCTGTTCACGGGCCGGCGCAGCTTCCCGTTCCGTTACCACTTCGACCGCCGCGGCCACTGGCACCACGCGCCGGGGTGGCACAAGATCCCGCCCGATCAGGACACCATCGCCGAGGTGTTGCTGGCGCGCGGCTACCTCACCGCCCTGATCGCCGACACCTACCACATGTTCAAGCCGACCATGAACTTCTCTCGCGGCTTCGCCCACCTGGACTTCATCCGCGGGCAGGAATCGGACAACTGGAAGAGCGGCGACCCGCGCTCGATCGAGCATCAACTCCGCACCCACGTACGCGAGCCGATCGACTGGCCGCGGCACGCCACCCTGGTCAACTACCTGCTCAACCAGCGCCACCGGCGGTCGGAGGACGACTACAGTTGCGCGCGCGTGTTTCGCGCGGCCTGCGACTGGCTGCACGACAACCACGCGATGAAGCCGTTCTTCCTCTGGATCGACAGCTTCGATCCGCACGAGCCGTGGGATCCGCCCAAGACGTATGCCGATCTCTACTATCCGGACTATTCGGGCAAGGATTTCATCATGCCGGGCGCGGCGCAGGAAGACGCGACAGAGGAGGAGCTGCGCCGCATCGAGGCGCTCTACCTGGGCGAGGTCACGTTCGTGGACAAATGGATCGGCCTGTTGCTGGACAAGCTGGAGGAGCTGAAGCTGTTCGACGACACGCTGGTGGTCTTCCTTTCCGACCATGGGACCCAGCTCCGCGACCAGGGCCGCTTCGGCAAGTCGGACCGGGAGCTGCACCCGTTCAACACGCAGTTGAACCTGTGCCTGCGCCATCCGGGCGGGCCGGCGGACCGCGACGTCACGGCGCTGGTGCAGAACCACGACCTGATGCCCACGATTCTTGCGCGGCTGGGCGTCCCGTGCGGCTGGACCGACGGCCGGGATCTCTGGCCGCTGGTGACCGGCGAGAAGACGGCGATCCGGGAGCGGATCGTCACCGGCTGGGCGGACGGCTCGCCCGGCAACGCGCGGGCGCGGGCGAGCGTCCGCGACGACCGCTGGAACTACTGCACGGCGGTCGGCTACGAGGACGAGGAAGGCGACGAGTTGTTCGACGTGCGCAGCGATCCCGAAGAGCGCTACAACGTCGTGGCCGACCATCCGCGGGTCGTGGCCGAGTGCCGCGCCGAGGTGGAGGCGCTGATCGGCCAGCGGCTTCCCGGGACCATGGTGGAGGTGTCCGACCCTGCCACGGGGCCGATGATCGAATGGCTGAACCGCAAGCTGCGCGAGCTGTAGCGATGAACCAGCTCACGCCAACGGCGGCGGAACGCGCCGCGGAGCGGTTCGGCGACGCCGCGTTGCAGCGGGCGGTCACGGCGCTGCATGCCGACGGCTACGTGGCGATCGACGACGTGATCGACCACGACCACCTCGACCGGCTGCAGGAGCGGATGAGCCAGGACCTGGAGAAGATCCGCGCCATGCCGGTGGTGCCGCACAACTTCGTGTGGGGCAACATCCAGCAGCCCCCGCCCCCTGATGCCGACCTGGTGTTCCGCGACGTGATGGCCAACCCGTTCGTGTGCCAGGTGACCCGCGCGGTGCTGGGCTCAGGCGCGTTCAACAACACCCTGACCGGCAACACCAACGTCCCCGGCAGCGGGCTGCAGCCCGTGCACGTCGACGACGGTCAGCTCTGGCCGAACCTGAGCGTGGCGCATCCGCCGGCGCGGCTGGTGGTGAACGTCCCGCTGAGCGGGACCACGGAGGAGAACGGCGCCATCGAGCTGTGGCCCGGCACCCACCTCGATACGCTCATGGTGATCGGCAACAACATCCGGGTGCCGGAGGAGCATGTCGAGGCGCGGCGGGCCGTGCGCGGGCCGCTCCGGGGGTGTACCCGCAAGGGGGCGGTGCTGATTCGGGACATGCGGCTGTGGCACCGCGGCACGCCCAACCGCAGCGCTTCGACCCGCTTCATGATCGCCATGATCCACACCGTCGCGTGGTATCGGCGGGGCTCCCGCGTCGAGCTGGCGCAGGAGTGCGCGCCGGTGTTCGCCGGTTGCCCCATCGAGAACGTGATCCCCCTGGTGCCCGCGCCGAAGGACCACCTGACCGGCCTCAGGCGGTACGACTACTCAGGACCCAACTGACCGCGCTACAGGCCCCACCGCTTGCGGGCTTCGGCCATCGGGACGGCCGCGGTCGCGTAGTGGCCGGTGGGGGAGTCTCCGCCCCAGCGCTCGTCCATCGGCTCGGAGGCCGGCTGATAGCGGACGTCGCAACTGATGCGGAACCGGTTGGTGGTGTTGTTCGTGGAGCCGTGCAGGGTGTAGAGCCCGAAGGTGATGATGTCGCCGGCGCGCACGTCCGCCGTGAGCCAACGGCCGCCGAATCGCTCACGGATCTCTTCCGGATCCTCGCTGAACCAGCCCTGGGTGCGGTCGCGATCCACGTCGCTCCTGCCGTACGTCTCTCTGACCCTGGCGAAGCTGTCCAGGCGGTGCGACGCCTCGCACACTGCCAGCGTGCCCTGCGCGATCGGGATATCGCCGAAGGGAATCCAGACGGTGTTCACGCGCTCGCTGCCGCGGCCCATGTAGACCACGTGATTGATTGTCATATATGGTGCCGCCATATTCAGATACAATAAAGCCATATAGAAAAACAGGTTACGGATCAATCTGGTAAGCCCGCAGGTTTCTTGACCGTTCTTTGGGGGTATGCCATTATCACGCAAAGGTGATAACGCGAGTAACCCAAGGAGGTGGACGATGAAGCGACCCAAGCGGCTGACTGCTTCGTTCGTGCGGGCGGTCAAGGAGCCCAGAAGGTACGGCGACGGCTACGGATCGCACGGGCTTTCCCTGTTGGTGAAGCCACGGAAGCATGGGGGCGTCGCGAAGTCGTGGGCGCAACGCGTGCGGATTGACGGCCGGCCGACAAACTTAGGATTAGGAGCCTTTTGCAAAACCACCGAGATAGCCGGATTACTGAGAGGATAGAGGCCA
>JAPPNY010000121.1 GCA_028818385.1 Spirochaetaceae bacterium | reverse complement strand
CTCCGCGTCCGCCGCCGCCGGCTTCATAGAGACTGGGTTCGCCGGTCGCTTACGATTAGCAGATCGTGTGGCGCTTCAACGATAGCGAAGCTGTGGACGTGGACTTGATCGACTGTCATTGAGGGACGAATGACTCCTCGGAGAATGCCGTTGACGCATCTCGGCGCAAGTATGAAAGCGACGAGATGGACGGTGGGCTCCGGTGGGTGAGAATACGCATCCTATGTCGATGACGCCGCCGGCAATGGTCCCGAGGCTACGAGTTTTTTCCGCGCAGGATCCACCGACAGGTTCATCCCTTCCAGAGTGCGAGCGCCGAGCAGACTGAGATCGCCGGGTTCTGCGAATACGACTTCGTCGATGGTGAAGCCCTCGGGAACGCGCAGAATCGCGAACCCGGCACTCCGCGTGATCATCTCGCCGTTCGCCATCACGAACCGGAGATTCATCTTCTCCCGAGCCACGCCTATGCTCTCCAGATCGCTTTTCGGAATCCACGAGTACTCGCTGCCGGTGTCGACCAGCAATCCGGCGATGCGAACCGATTTCGAACGGTCGGTGTGATTCTCCACGGTGCAGCCGGTCCGAAAGACGCCCATGCCGTCACGGTATCGATGCGTCTCAACCATCGTCAATCCGCCGGCGAACACGGTCAGTGGAAGTCGCGGCTCTTGAGCGGGATCGTCTGACGCGCGCGGGGCAGCGGGCCGCCGGGCCGGTCGGCGTCCGGCTCCACCGGCAGCTCCGCTTTCCAGAACCGTTCGGCGACGATGTGCACCACGTCGTAGCGGGCCTGGATCCTGCCGCTCACGCCCAGAAAGGATGTGATCAGGATGAGCGAGCGATAGCGCTGGAACACCGTGTTCCATACCACCAGGTTGACGAAGCCGGCCTCGTCTTCGAGGGTCATGAAGACGACCCCGTCCGCGGTGCCGGGCCGCTGCCGGCAGATCACCAGCCCGGCGTAGGAAACGCGCTGTCCGTCCGCCATGGCGGCGACCTGACCGGCATCGGGCAACCCATGCTCGGCGAGCCGGCCCCGGAACGGCTCCAGCGGGTGCCCGCGGGTGCTGTGGCCGGACGCTCCATAGTCCCAGGCGATGGTGTCGAAGCGATCGAGCGGGGTGAAGGCCGGCTCCAAGGCCGGGACGTGGAGGGGAAGCGGTGTCGATCGCTCGCGCCCGCGTACCGCGCCCAGCACCTGCCATAGACTGCCGCGGCGCCGCGTGGCGTCGTGCCCCGACCCGGCAGCCAGCGAGTCGAAGGCGCCGCTCTCCGCCAGCCGGGTCAACGCCTCCCGCGGCACCCCGGCCCGCTCGACCACCTCCTCCACCGCCGTGAACGGACGCTCGGCGCGCGCGGCGACCAGTGCCGCGCCGTCGGCTTCCGCCAACCCCTTCACGAAACGCAGACCCATCCGCACCGCGAAGCGCCGGCGGCCGTCGGGGCCGGACGGCACCGACTCCAGCGTGCAGTCCCAGTCGCTGTGGGTCACGTCCACCGGCCGCACCTCCACGCCGTGGCGGCGGGCGTCGTCGACGAGCGTCGCCGGCGCGTAGAACCCCATCGGCCAGGCGTTGAGCAGCGCCGCGGTGAACACGTCGTGGTAGTGGCGCTTGAGCCACGCCGTCAGGTACGCCACCAGCGCGAAGCTGGCGGCGTGCGACTCCGGAAAGCCGTACTCTCCGAAGCCGCGGATCTGATCGAACACCCGCTCGGCGAACTCGCGGGAGATCCCCTTGGCCTCCATGCGGGAGATCAGCTTCTCGCCGTGCTTCTCGATCGCGCCGGAGCGGCGCCACGCCGCCATGTCGCGGCGCAGTTGATCCGCCTCTCCGGGCGTGTAGTCGGCGGCGACCACCGCCAGCTTCATCACCTGCTCCTGGAACAGCGGCACCCCCAGGGTCTTCGCAAGCACCGGGCGCAGGGCGGGATGGGGGTACTCCTCCGGCTCCTCGCCATTCCGCCGCCGCAGGTAGGGGTGCACCATGCCGCCGGTGATCGGGCCGGGCCGCACGATGGCGACCTCGATCACCAGGTCGTAGAAGGTGCGCGGCCGCAGGCGCGGCAGCATCGACATCTGCGCCCGGCTCTCGATCTGGAACACGCCGACCGTGTCGCCGCGGGAGACCATCTCGAACACCGCCGGGTCCTCGAACGGCACCGTGGCCATCGTGTAGGAGAGCCCGTAGTGGCGCCGGATCAGCGCGAAGGCCAGGTCCAGGTGGGTGAGGGCGCCGAGCCCCAGCAGGTCCACCTTGAACAGCCCCAGCGCCTCCACGTCGTACTTGTCCCACTGGATGACGGTGCGTCCCTCCATGGCGGCGTTCTCGACCGGCACCAGGGTGGTGACCGGCTCGCTGCCGAGCAGGAAGCCGCCGGGATGGATGGACAGGTGGCGCGGAGCGTCCCGGATCTGGTCCGTGAGCGCGATCAACAGGCGGTGGACCGGGGCTTCCGGGTCGAGGCCGGCCTGGGCGAGGGCGTCGGCCAGCCCCGCCGGGCCGTCGCTGCCGTGGTGGGAGACGAGCCGCGCCGCTCGATCCAGCGAGGTGGCCGGAAGGCCCAGGGTCTTGCCCACGTCCCGAATCGCGGACTTGGCCCGGTAGCGGATCACGTTGGCCACCATGGCCGCGTGCTCGCGCCCGTACTTCCGGTACATGAACTGGATCACCTCCTCGCGGCGCCGGTGGCCGATGTCCAGGTCGATGTCCGGCGGCTCGGCGCGCTCGCGGGACAGGAAGCGCTCGAACAGCAGCCGCATGCGCACCGGGTCGATGGCGGTGATGCCCAGGCAGTAGCACACCGCGGAGTTGGCGGCCGAGCCGCGCCCCTGACACAGAATCCCTTGCTCGCGACAGAAGCCGACGATTTCATGCATCGTGAGAAAGTAGCCGCAGTAATCGAGCTCTTCGATCACCGCCAGCTCGGCGTCGAGTTGCTTGACGACCTTCTGCGGGATGGCGACGCCGTAGCGCTTGCGTGCGCCGGCGAAGGTGAGGGAGCGCAGCCATTCGGCCGAGGTATGGCCTGCCGGCAGCCGCTCGGAAGGGTAGCGGTAGCGCAGGTCGGCCAGGGAGAAGGGACAGCGGTCGGCGATCTCGCGGGTCGCGGCCACCAGCTCGGGGCGGTCGGCGAACAGGCGCGCGAACCCGCGCGGCGACTTGAGGTCGTGCTCGCCGTTGGGGCGCAGCAGGGTGCCGGCGCCGTTCAGGGTCGTGCGGTGCCGGATGCAGGTGACCACGTCCTGCAGCGGGCGCCGGCCGCGGTGGTGGTAGAGCACCTCGGTGGCGGCGGCGAGGGGGAGGGCGAGGCCTCCGCAGAGCGCCGTCAACCGCCGCTCGATGCGCTGGTCGTCGGGCAGCCGGTGGCGCGTGACCAGCCCGTACAGGCGGCAGCGAAACGCCTCCTTGAGCAGGGCGGCACGCCGCCGCCAGAGCTCCTCGTCCTCGGCGGCCAGCAGATGGCGCCCTTCCCACAGCGCGATGAGGCCGCCGGCGCGCTCGGCCACTTCCCGCCAGCCGACGCGGCATTCGCCCTTGGCGCAGCGCAGGCGGCCGGTGGAGATCAACCGGCAGAGGTTGGCGTAGCCGGCCCTGCTCTGCGCCAGCAGCAGCAGCGTGGCGACCGGGGCGGTGGGATCGCCGGGATCGTCGGCGACGGTGATCTGCGCGCCGACGATCAGCCGCGGTTCCCGGGCGCCGGGCGCCTGGCCGGCGGCGGTCTCCACGTGGGCGCGCACCACGCCGTGCACCCCGTCCCGGTCGGCCAGGACCAGCGCGGGCATGCCGAGCTGACGGCAGCGCCGCACCAGCTCCTCCGGGTGGCTGGCCCCTTCCAGAAAGGAGAAGTTGCTCTTGCACCACAGCGGCACGTACGGGGGAGCGGCCCTCACTCTTCGAGTGCCGCTCACTCCACCCATCCCTGCAGGTACCAGCGGCCGGTCAGCCGGTCGTGGTAGACCCATTCCAGCGCGCCGTTCCGGGAGCGGACGATGTAGTAGGCGCGGTCGACGCCTTCCGTCAGCCGGGCGCCGCGGACGTGCCACCAGCCGACGGAGATCAGGAAGGGGCCGCAAGCGGCGGACCTCGGCGGCGGCACCTCGGCCGGCTGCCGCAGCATCCGCCGCACCAGCCAACCCGTCGCCGTCGGCTCCCGGCCGCGGCACGCATCCGGCCGCGGCAGCACGACCTCTGCCACCGGCTGCCAGCGGAACTGCGCTTCCGGCAGATGCTCGTCGGAGAGCACGGCATGGACCACGGCACGGTTTCCGAACTGGGCGCGGATGCGCGCCAGCGCCTCCGACCCGGCCGCCGGATCACGCTGCCTGAGCGTCCGGAACAGGGTCGCCTGATCCGCGTGCGCTCTCACGTGTTCGGCATCGACGGCCAGCTCATCGACCCCGGCGCTCAGGTCGAGCGCCCGCAGGCGGAGCTCGATCAGGTCTACCAGCGGACGCCGCTCGCAGGTGGGAGCGGCGGGACGGATCATTTCGTGGCGGTGCGATCCGTCCTCGAGCAACAGCCGCAGGTGCAGCGCCGCGACCGCCCGGTCCTCCTTCCGCAGGCGGTCGAGCAGCGCATCGAGCAGGGCGTCGACGTGACGCTGCAGGCGCCCGGCGTCGGTCTCCGCATGCGACAGCCGCCTCCGGTGCAGGAACGGCGATGCCGGGACGTCGCCCTGCACCGGCAACTCGAGGTCACTGCGGACCGAGCGGTGAACCGCAGCCACCTCGCCCCCGAAGCGTCGCAGCACCTCCGCGTAGGGGAGCCTGAGAAACGCATCGACCGTGGTGACGTCCAGTTTTTCCAGCAGGTCACGGGCTTCGGGATCCAGCGGCAGCCGCTCCAGGGGAGCCTGCCTGGCGGCGTTGCGCTCGGCGGCGGCATCGCGTGCCACCAGCCAGCCGCGGCGCGCATCGCGCGCCAGCAGGAAGGTGCCGATGCGCGTATAGCCGATGACGACCGTGGCGTCGAACCGCAACTCGCCCAGTCTGCGCCGGATGGTCCAGGCCAGCGTCGCGGGCGATGCGTGATGCCGCTGCAGGCCGGACACGTCCAGCCAGAACACGCCCGGCTCCGCGAACACGGCATCCGGCTCCGCATCCGCTCCTGAACCGGCCTCTTCGACGAAGGGGCTGATGGAGAGCAGGCGGTCGATGATCAGCTCGACGCCGGCTGCCACTTCCCCGGGGCCGACGGTGCCCGCCTGCAGGTGCGCGGCCAGCGAGAGCGCCGCGGCGTAGCGCATCCCCACCCTCACCCCGGCGGCACGGGCCGGCCGGTTCACCGACACCACGATGCCCAGCGGCTTGTCCTCGCTGACGACCGCGGCGGGCCGGTCATGCCAGTCGGGATGACGGCGGAGCAGCAGTTGCAGCAGGAACGAGCCGATGTCGACACACGCCGTTACCGGCAACCGTTCACCAGCCGGACAGCCGCGGACCTGCATTTTCGTCACACCGGGAAGGAGCCGACGTCAACACACGCCGTACGGCGCACGGCAGGTGGTTTCCAGAGACCGGTCGGGCCCCCGCCGCCGGTCCTTGATCACGTCGATGCGGCACCGGAAGCGGTCGTGCCGCGGGGTGGCGCGGCGCGCGCCCCGGCCGCGCAGCGACACCAGCGATCCCAGCTCGGTCCCGGGCGTGGTGAGGAAGAGCAGGGCGGTGTCGTGCTGCCGGGCCAGGCGCATCAGGCGACCCAGGACCGCCGTCGGGATGAACCGGCCGGCGTCCAGTTCCAGCAGGACCAAGCCGAACGCACCGGAGCGGGTCAGGCGCTCGGCGGCGGTGACCGAGGCGCGCAGGTCGGGTACCTGCACGACCGGCAGCGCTGCCAGGTCGACCCCGGCCCGCGCCAGGTCGGGAGGGAAGAAGAGGTCGGGGCTGGCCGTGACCCAGGCCGTGGGCTCCGCCGATCGCTGGAACTCACGGACGATCGCACAGGCCAGCGTCAGATGGACCTGCCGTGGGGCCGCGCAGAGCTCGCAGAGGCGGCCCGCCAGCTCTGCCGGAGCCCAGATGCCGGTCTGCCGCCGGGTTCCGGTCTGTCCGTCAGCGGCCGGCGCTCCCGAATCGACCGCGAGGTCTGCAGCGCGCATCAACTGGAGCGACAGTCCGCTCAGGGCGCTGCGGCGCGCGTGGTCATCGTGGCTCTGCAGCTCAGCCGGAGGATACCTGTTGAACATGGTGCAAGCACAAATGTCTTTTTCACGAAAGACATTTGTCTGCTAATTAGGTCGAATGTTGCCGCCGACGTCAACCCACCGGCGCGGATCCCTCCAGATAGCGGCGCACCTCGATCACCTTGCCCAGAATCCGCACCTCGTCGGGGGTGGGCGTGATGGGATCGAAGGCGGGATTGGCGGGGTGCAACTCGATCCGCCCGGCGGCGTGCACCTGCAACCGCTTCACCGTCGCCTCGTCCTCCACCAGGGCGACGACGATGTCGCCGGAGCGGGCGGTGTCCTGCCGATGCACGATCACCACGTCTCCCGGCAGGATGGCGGCATCGCGCATGCTGTCTCCGCGGACCCGCAAGGCGAACAGCTCGCTGCGGGCCGAGGACGACTGCACCGCGACGAAACCCTCCGGATCCTCGATCGCCGTGGTAAGGGCACCCGCCTGCACGCGGCCGAGCAGGGGGATCAGGACGGTGGGGTGGCCGGAGCCGGCCGGCAGCCGGTAGCCGCGCGCCTTGCCCGGCTCCTTGTCCAGCAACCCGTCGCGCACCAGCGCCTCCAGGTGCGCTCGCGCGGACTGCACGGCGCGAAAGCCGAAGTGCTCCTGCACCTCCCGGGTCGTGGGCGGCGAGCCGGCCAGGATGCGGTCACGCACGAACAGGAAGATGCGGCGCCTGCGTCCGGCGGATCGTGACCGCGGCCAATCGGGGTCGCGCATGATTACCGAATTGACAGACATACGTCTTCTCTTGTCAACATCCGTTCGCGTGGATTTCGTACGAGTCGCCGACTAGGTGCGCTGCGTGCGGTATCGAGTGCGGGGTACGATGAATCGATGGTCAGGCGCAGGCTGCCGATCGGCATGCAGACGTTCCGCGAGTTACGGGAGCTGGGCTGCTACTACGTGGACAAGACAGCGTACATCCAACGGCTGTTGCACGCTGGTAAGCACTACTTCCTGTCGCGGCCGCGGCGGTTCGGCAAGAGCCTGCTCCTGGACACGCTGAAGGAGGTGTTCGAGGGCAACCAGGCGCTGTTCTCGGGGCTGTACATCCATGACCGCCACGACTGGTCGGAGCGGCATCCGGTGGCGCGACTGGACTTCGGCAGCGGCCACTTCGGGGAGCCGGGCTCTCTGCGCGCCAACGTGTCGGCGCAGTTGGACGACCTGGAAGTCCGGGCGGGCGTGAGTCCGCGGTACGACACGGCGCCGGAGCGGTTCGGCTACCTGATCAGGGCGCTGCGCGAGCGCGCCGGGCAGCCGGTCGCGGTGCTGGTCGACGAGTACGACAAGCCGATCCTGGACGCGATGGGAACGCCGGACGTCGCGCGCGCCAACCGCGACTACCTGCGCGGTCTGTACGGGGTGATCAAGTCGAACGATGCGCACGTGCGGTTCACGTTCCTGACCGGAGTGAGCAAGTTCACGAAAGTGAGCGTGTTCTCGGAGCTGAACAATCTCACCGACCTCACCCTCGATCGGCGATATTCGGCGATCTGCGGCTACACGGAGGAGGATCTGGACACGGTGTTCGCTCCAGAACTGGCCGGTCTGGACCGGGAGCGGGTCCGCGACTGGTACAATGGCTACGGCTGGCGCGGCGCGGACAAGGTGTACAACCCCTACGACGTGCTGTTGCTGTTCGACAGCCGCGAGTTCAAGGCGCACTGGTTCGAGACCGGGACGCCCGCGTTTCTGGTGGACACCTTGCTCGAGCGCCAAGTCGCCTCCGTGTCGTTGAACGAAATGATGAGCACGGAGGACTTGCTGTCGGCGTTCGACGTCGAACGCATCGGCACCGAGGCGCTACTGTTCCAGACCGGCTATCTGACGATCACGGGCGAGGAGGAACTGGGCGGCATGCCGCTGTATCGGCTGGGTTATCCCAACCGGGAGGTGCGGCAGAGCCTGAACCGCGTTCTGTTGCGCCATCTGGTGCAGGATGCGGCACGGCAGACGGTGAACAGCGTGCGCTTGGCGCGCCTGCTGGCGGCGCATGACTGCGCGGGGCTGCAGGAGATGTTCCACGCCTTGTTCGCAAGCATTCCGTACGAGTGGTACACGAACAACGACATGGCGCGGTACGAGGGGTACTACGCGAGCGTGTTCTATTCGTACTTCGCGGCGCTGGGGTACGAAATCGTGGTGGAGGAATCCAGCAGCCACGGGCGGCTGGACATGACGGTGCGGACCGGGGGGCACGTGTACCTGTTCGAATTCAAGGTGGTGGAGCTGTCGGCGCCGGGATCAGCGCTGGCGCAGTTGCAGGAGCGGGACTACGCGGCCAAGTACCGCGGCCGGGGTGAGCCGATCCACCTGATCGGCGTGGAGTTCAGCCACCAGACGCGCAACGTGACCGCGTTCGAGGTGGTCGACGGCTGACGGGCCTCGTCCGGCGCCTCACCGGGCATCGTCAGCTTCTGACGCGTCCGGCAGGTCGACCAGCGGCGCCGTCACCAGAAGGTCCGGGTCGACGGCCACGCCGGCGGCTCGCACTTCCCAGTGCAGGTGCGGTCCCGTGGCCAAGCCGGTGCTGCCGACGGTGCCGATCGGGTCACCCGCGGCGACGCGCTGGCCTTCCCGCACCGTCAGGCCGTCCAGATGGTAGTACAGCGAGTAGACCCCGGGCAGATGCTCGATCACGACCGTGAACCCGGTGACGATCCGTTCGCGGGCCATCGCCACCGTGCCGCCGCCGGCGGCGGCCACCACCGTGCCGGTCGGAACACCGAAGTCCACGCCGTTGTGGATAGTGGTGGCGGTGTTGCCGTCGGCATAGCGGTAGAGCCTGCGGTCACCGAAGCCGCCGGTGCGCCGCACGTCGCCCAGCGGCAGCCGCAACGGCCCGAAGTGCGGCCATTCGACCGGCCGCGACGCGTTCAGGAGCAGCCAGAGATCCAACGATTCCGCCTTGCGGCGCGGGTCGGTCGTGCGCCGCAGGTTGGAGAGACTGGTGTTCAGCGCGATCTCCTCGACGGCGAACTCGCGCTCGCCGATGACGATCGACTGCTCGTGCAGCATCACGCGCGTCTCCGCCCGAGACGCGCTGCCGGCGAGAAGTCCGGAGATCGTCAACCGCGCCTCACCCGCCGGGGCAGCGCTGGGAATCCCGATCACGGCCGCCCACGTCGTCCCGGCGGGGCCTCCAGGCACCGCGAACCCCGTGCCGGCGACCCGTTCTCCGTCGGCGAACTCCACCGCGAGCTCCAACTCGGCAAGCGGCCCGGCGCTCGTCACGTGGGTGCTGAGCGGATCGCCAGGGGCCAGCGTGGCGGGCGCGTGGAGCACCTCGACGGGCAGAGCCGGAGCAGATTCCGACTGGGCCGAATCCGACTGGGCGGCAAGCGATGCCGCAGCCGCGACCACTCCGGCTGCTGCTGACAACATCCTCCACGGGTCGCGCACGCGTATCATCGCCATCTCTCGATACCGATCAATATCAGCGAGTCGGTCCCGGACGCTATGGCTGCGGACGCGGAGCGATCAGGTCCCGCCACCGCACCTCAGATCGGGTCGATGGGGTACACTGGGCGGCCCAGGTTGCGGTAGCGGATGTGCATGGGGTCGTGCACGCTCGGCTCGTTCACGGTACGGATGACGCCCGCGAACGGCTCGAAGTGGGCGCGGAAGTGGCCGGTCGACTTCAGGCCGATGTAGCGCATCTGACGTGGATCCAGTCCCAGGCTGCGCGCCAGCGCGGAGTCGAACGGCTGGTCGCGGTAGGTGACGATGATCACGTGGACGCCGCCGGAGCGGTCACCTTCGCTGCGCACGTGCGCGGACGGCCCGAGGGTGGTGGAGAGGCCGGCGAGCATCGGGCCGTCGTAGGTGTAGGCGCCGTCGGAGACGGCCACCACCTGCCACTCCGCTTCCACCGGCTCGCCCTGCGCGGGATCGGACTTGCCGCCCAGGGCCATGCGCAGCGTGGCTCCCGGCCCGGCGCGATGGCACGCCAGGGCCGCCTCCGGGTCGACGATGTAGAGCACGCAGGCATCTTCCAGCGAGCGCTCGATGAAGGTGCGGAGCATGCCGGTGCTGTCACCGGGCGAGCCGCCGCCGCAGTTGTCGTTGCTGTCGGCTATCACGATCGGGTAGGGGCCGGTGTCGCCGATCTCGTCCAGCACCGCCGCGGTCGTGGGGACGGCCATCTGCCAGTCGGCGCGCCGCGCGAAGATCCACGCCGCCAGTTCGTCGGCGCTGCGCTGCGCCAGATCCTGGTCGCCGTCGGTGATCACGGTGACCGAGGAGCCGACGTGGGGAGCGTCGGCGAGCGGAAAGCAGGTGGAGATCGACGCGTACAGGATGCCGGGGCGCCCCTCGATCTCGTGCAGGCGCTCGATCGCCTGCCTCATCGGCGGATGCGCGGTGATCTGGTTCTTGCCCCAGATCATCGGCAGCGGCGCCAGCGCCATGGCCGGCCGCACGCCGTCGCGCAGCACCTGCGCCATCAGGTCGGCGCATTCGCGGCCGCGCTCGGCCTGGTCGATCTCCGGATACGTCTCGCGCACGATGATGCCGTCGGCGAGCTCGACCATCTCCGCCGAGACGTTCGAGTGGATGTCGAGCTGGACGACGATCGGCAGCGCGCCGACCGCCTGCCGGACGGCGCGCAGGATGGCGCCGTCGGCATCGTCCTCGCCCTCCGCGATCATGGAGCCGTGCAGTTCCAGCAGCACGCCCTGGATGCTGCCGGCGGCGGTGATCCGTTCGACCAGGTCGTCCACCACACGCGCGAAGTCGGCGGCCGGCAGCGGCCCGCCGGGATGCGCCTCCCAGTAGATCGTCGGGACCAGCTCGAAGCCGTGGTGTTCGCCGCCCTCGATGAAGCCGCCGACCGGGGTGTTGCTGCCGCGGAAGTCCGTGAAGAGGTCATCGCCTCGTACGTACCCGAACCGCTCATCGGCGCTCGCCAGCGTGGTCGGCACCGGGCTGAAGGCGCTCGTCTCGTGTGCGATGCAGCCGAAGACGATCCGTTCGCCGGCCATGTCAGCTCACCACCACCGGCGCCGCCGCGCCGCCCGGGCGCGCCCGCAGACCCTCGGCGACCCGGGTCAGGATCGCCACCGCCGCCACGATGCCGGCGGAGGCGATGGCGAACACCACGCCGTAGGCGACCGCCGGCGAGCCGCCGAGCACCAGGCCCACGTCGCGGATCAGTCCTCCGGCGCTGATGCCGACGCCGCGAAACACCACCTGAGCGATCGTCCACAGGCCGAGCTCCGCGCCGGCCTGCTGGTCCGTGGTCATTGCCGCCATCAAGGAAAGCCCTCCGAAGGTATACACGCCGAAGCCGGCACCATAGGCGATGAGCGCAGGCATGACCAGCACGCTCATGCCCGCGAACGCTGCCGCCGCCAGCAGCGCCATGCCGGCCGCCATGAAGCACAGTCCGGCGCCGGCGATGCCGCCCTGCCGCTCCGGGGGACGGTTGCGCCACAGCGCCATGCTGGCCACCAGCGTCAGCAGCGTGGGCGCCAGCCACACCGTGTTGAGGCGCGTGGTCTGCCCCAGGCTGAGCTCCAGCACCTCCGCCCCGAACGGTTCGAGCACCGCCTCCTGCAGCCACGCGGCCGCGGCGGCCACCGACAGGAACAGGAAGAAGCGAATCTTGCTCCGGTCACCGAGCAATATGCGCAGGCGCTCCCGGAGCGGTCGGTCGTGCGGCTGCACGGGCTCGTCCGCGGCGCGCAGCTCCGCCTGCACGCGGCGTTCGACGCCGGCGATCGACACCAGCCAGAACAGGCCGCCGACGCCGGTGGTGAGTGCCACCATGCGCCAGAAAAGGCGCAGCTCGTAGTGCTCCATCAGCAGGCCGAAGCCCAGCGCCGCCAGCGGAAAGCAGGCGATCAGCACCGTCTCCACGATCGCGATGGCCATGCCCTGCTTCTCCGCGGGAGCAGAGTGTCGCACCAGCGCCAGGAAGGGACTTCCGGAGATCAGGCCGCCGACCCCGTAGGAGAGAAATCCGGCGATCACGATCAGCCAGCCGACCAACGCCTGGCCTCTGCCGAACCATGCCAGGCTGACGCCGATCAGCCCCAGGCCGATCATCATCAGCGCGCGGCCGGCCCAGATGAAGCGGGTGCGGCCGTACGGCGCGGCCGCGGAGATGTCGCTGCGCGCGCCGGCCCAGAGGCTCAACGGCGACAGCAGGTAGCGCAGGCCGAGCAGCAGCGCCACCGGCCACGCCATGAAGCCGAAGTGGCTGATCAGGACGCGGTTGAGCACGCTGGAAACCAGCACGTCGCTCATCGCCGAGCCGATGTGAAAGGTGCCGAGCCGCAGCGTGCGCGCGGTGCGGAACCGCCGTTCCGCGGCCGGTGGGCTGCTATCGTTCATCGGCGCCGCCGGCATCGCCGTCTACACGGGACATCCGATCGACCAGCTCCGCGGCCGGAGCGATCAGCAGATCGCCGGCAGGCTCCCGGTACTGGGTCAGGTACCGGGTGTGGCGGTAGAAGGCGCTCATGTACTCGTTTCCGTCCAGGTCCCGTGCGCCGGGAATATACGCCCATTTCGCCGTTCCGGGGTCATCCGGCCACGCCGCGCCGCAACAGCAGGCGAACATGAACCGGGTCGAAGCCGTGTGCTCGCGTACCGACAGCCCGATGCTGCCGAACACTTCGGCCCAGGTCGTGGCGAGCGCGAAGCCGCCGACCCCGTGACCGTGGAGGCGGAGATCGACGTGCGTCCGGATCGAAGCATCGGATTCGCGCGCTCGCCCGGCCCACGCGACCCAGTCCTCGATGCGCCGCAGGTACGCCTCCCGGAACTCGAGCGAAGTGTCGTCCGGCAGGTTGTAGCCCAGCCCGGTCCGCGTCGCCTGCAGGTCGCCCTCCTGCACGGCGTTGAAGAAGCGATCCAGCTCGGCCCGTGAAGCGGCGAGCTCTTCCCGGCCGGGCAGCTCCCGCAACGGCAGGCGTACGGTCACGGCACCGGTCTTGAGCGTACGGCCGGGCAGGGGACGTGCGGCGTCGACCAGATCCTTCAGATACGAACCGAGCAGGTGCCCCTCGGTCCGCGCCACCTCGCCGCCGGCGAACATGTGCTTGAGAGCGACGTCGGCCTTGGCGCCTTGCAGGTAGAGCACGGGGAACTCCGGCCCGATTGCTTCAGCCAGGGCCATGCAGGCATAACCGTTAACGTCCGGGCTGATGACCGGATCGGTCAGGGAGGTGGCGATGCAGGGGTCGCCCGTGTACTGGACCACCGCCGCCATCGGACGCTCGTCGGCGCAGCGGTCCACGCGCAGCACGGCCACGCGTGGATCGATCAGTCCCACCGGCTCCGGCCGGGCGACGCGATCGGGCTCGCGCCTGAAGAACGTGATGCCGTCGGCGGCGACCCCTTTGCGGTTGTACTGCAGCCGCGGCCAACTCCCCTCCGCGAACGCGATGCGGGCGGGCGCCAGGTCCGCGACGGACGCGGCGGCGGCAGCCGCGATCCCGTCGAGCAGGCGATCGTGCTGGGGCCCGCGCGTAGCGTCCGGAAACGGCACGGGCGAACAGAGATTGCGGGTGCAGGCGATCACCAGCGCGTCGGGGGCGACGCCGGCGCCCGCACGCACCGCGTCGGCGATGGCTTTCTCCATTTCCACGGTGACGTAGCAGACGTTGAGGCTGAGCCACGCGACCCGCTCCGCACGGTCCTCCAGCAGAAGCAGCGCGCCGCTCAGCGGGCCCAGGACGGCGGCAGCGCCGCGTTCCAACGGATCGGGCACCGGGACGCCGGCGGACGGCGTGAAGTCGATCGACCGCGCGGCGGCGTGCAGGGACATCGCGCGCGAGTGTACGCGCCGGGGGGCCGGTCCCCAAGGCCGCGGGACAGGCAGCCACGGCGCCGGGACATACAGCCGTGGCGCCGGTAGTATCGGCGCCGTGGCCAGACTCACCATCGCGACCTGCCAGTTCGTGATCGAGCCCGCCGTGGAGCCGAACCGGGCCGCGGTCGAACGGCTGATGCGTTCGGCACGGCGGCGCGGAGCGCGGCTCGTGCACTTCTCGGAAGCATGCGTCTCCGGGTATCTCGGAGTGGAAGTCGACAGCGGCGATCGGATCGACTGGGACGCCGTGCGGGGCGCCATGGAGTCGATCGCGCGGCTGGCGGCCGAGCTGGAGCTGTGGGTGGTGATCGGCTGCAACCACCGCCTCACCGGCTCCCACCGGCCGCACAACTCGCTGTACGTGATCGATCCGTCGGGGAGGATCGTGGACCGCTACGACAAGATGTTCTGCACCGGCGCCGACTGCGGCGATGGGGATCTCAAGCACTACAGCCCGGGCAGCGCGTTCATCACCTTCGACGTGGACGGCGTGCGCTGCGGACTGCTGATCTGCCACGACTACCGGTATCCGGAGCTGTTCCGGGAGTACAAGCGGCGCGGCGTGGAGCTGATGCTGGTGTCGTTCCACAACGCCGGGATGACCGCCGACCGCGACGCCCACTACCTGATGTCGGTGCCGGTCACCTTGCAGGCGGCGGCGGCCAGCAACTTCTTCGCGGTCAGCGCGACCAACAGCGCGCGCCGCTACGCGTGGCCGAGCTTCGTGGTGGACCAGGAGGGGTGGGTGATCGACCGGGCCCCGCGCCATCGCGCCGCGGTTCTGGTCAACACGATCGATACGGAAGCGAAGCTGTACGACGCGAGCGCGTATTGGCGGGATCGCTGTCTGTCCGGCACCTACCACTCGGGCGACGTGATCACGGACCCGCGCAGCGCCGTCCGCTCCGAGTTGTAGGCGGCGCGGAGAACGGCCGGATCCGGCGCGTCCCTCAGTCCCAGGCGGACATCTCGGCATGCAGCTCCGCGGGGACCCCCTCGTGATACGCGCGCAGGGCATTGTCGAGGTGGGCGATGGTGCGCGCGCCGAACAGCGTGCTGCCAACCGAGCGATTGGCGACCACCCAGGAGGCGGCCAGGTAGACCATCGACTCGCCCAGTTCCGCCGCTTTCGCGCGGAGCTTCTCCACAACGCGGAAGTTCCGTTCGGAAAAATACACGTCGCAGTGCCCGGGAATCACGTGGAAGCGGGTGCGCTCGGGCAGGGTATCACGGTCGGCCGTGTACTTGCCGGCCAGGAACCCCGCGCCGAGCGGGCTGTACGCCAGGAAGGTGACGTCCTCGTCGGCGCACACGGCCATGCTGTCCCGCTCCTCTTCGGGGCGGGCCAGGTTGTAGATGTTCTCCACGATCTCCATGCGCGCGTAGCCGTTGGCGGCGCTGATCGCCAGCGCATCGCGGAGCTGTGCGCCGGTGAAGTTGCTGCAGCCCAGCGCCTGCGCGCGGCCGTCGGCCACCGTCCGGTTGAGCGCGTCCATCGTCTCGTCCAGCGGCACCTCATCGTCGTAGTTGTGCACCATGTAGATCGGCACCGAGTCGAGCTGCAGCCGCTCCAGGCTGGCGTTGAGGGCTCGCTCGATGTTGTCAGGGGAGTTTCCGCTCGACACCTTGGTGAGCACGGTCACCTGGTCGGACACGCCCCGATCGCGCATCCAGGTGCCGATCATGCGCTCCGAGCTCGATACCTCGCCGGTCGTCTCGCGCACGTCCTGCACGCCCATCACGTCGCGCCGGTACAGCCGTGCGTTGCCGCCGCCGTACGCCTCCGCGGTGTCCAGCAGGGTCAGGCCGTGCTCCACGGCGTAGTCCAGGATCCGCCGTGTTTCCTCTTCGTCGATCTCCCGGCCGAACGTCGTCGTCCCCAGCGCGATGCGGCTGATCGTCCGTCCCGTCCGCCCGAGTGGTGCCTGTTCCATCATTTCGCTCCGCGGTGCACGGTACCATGAGTTCAATGCGGTGGGTGAGTGTGTCGCTGTACGCAGCCGCGCTGGTCGTGGCCACGCTGGTGCCGTGGAGTCACCCCGGCCGCACCGTCCCGCGCATCGACATGGCGCTGCATTTCGTGGCCTGGACGGTGCTGGCGTTCCTGACCGCGATCGCGTGGGCGAAGTCCCGCGCGCCGATCGGAGCGGCTGCGCTGGCTGCGCTGGCCGCCGTCTGCTTCGGGGCCTTGATCGAAGTGCTGCAGCCGCTCACCGGGCGGACGGCGGAGTTGCACGACCTGGCCGCCGACGCCCTCGGCGCCGTCCTTGGCTCCGCCGCCGCCGCGATCGCCGTGTGGAGCGGCCAGCGGATCGCAAAGCGCACGGACGATCCCCGATAGCGTCGCGCGACTGCCCGGAACGAGCGTTCTATCGAGGTTTCCGGCATGGCGTTTGCCATGCACGACAAACTCGTCCTAGACTCGTGTGGATCGCGGGGCCCAAGGCTGGGTAACCCGCACCTCAGATACTGAGAGGGGGTTGCTCATGTCGAACGAGGTTCTGGTAGTCGCGTCCAAGGTAAAGGCTTATATCAAGTCCGCAGCAGGATTTAACACGTCAGCAACGGCCATCGACGAACTGTCGAGCAAGGTCAAGGAAGTTTGCGACGCGGCGATCGAAGCGGCGCGCAAGGATCGGCGCAAGACGGTGAAGGACCGGGACATCTCGTAGCGCCGGCGCACGCCCCGAACCGGGCAGAAGCCGGCACTTCGCCGGCGATGTCCGTGGGAAGGGCGTTTCTCGAGCCGCCGCGGGGGCCATACAACAACTTCTGCCGAGCATGGGATCGCGGATCGACGGCCCACGCGCCTGCCGCCCGGAGGAACGCTCCGAGTTGCTCGCGCTGGCCAACTTGGTATTCCGCGTGTCCCGCGGCAGAGCGCCGTCGATCGAGCGGGACTACCCGCATATCTATCGGACGGAAAACCTCGACAACGTCCGCGTGATCCGCGTCGACGGCGGCCTCCGCGCGTCGGTGGGAACCCTTCCGATGCGCATCGCTACCGGGGGCGCGGTGCTCGACACGGTGGGAGTCAACTGCACCACCACCCATCCCGACTGGCGGAAACGGGGCTTCGGCGGCCTGCTGATGCGCGATATCGAGGCGCGCGCGCGCGCCGCCGGACGAGACCTCGTACACCTGGACGCCGGCGTGCCGGAGTGGTATCGCCGCTTCGGCTTCGAGGACGGCGGATGCCTGCTCAGCTACGAGTTGAACCGCGGCAACGTCGGGTTGCTGCCCGACCCCCGTGGCCTGGAGATCCGTACCGGACTGGACCGGTATGCCCCCGACCTCCATCGCATCCACACCGCCGACGGGGCGGGAACGGTGCGCCGCGAGGAGGACGTGCCCGTCATCGTGGGCAGGACGTCGCCCGAGCTGTTCGTCGCCGAGCGGCGCGGACGGGTCGTCGCGTACGCGGTGGTGCAGCCGGTCTCACGGCTGGTCAAGGAGCACGGCGGGCAGCCGGAACTGGTGGCGGCGCTGCTGCGCGCCGTCTACGCCCTCGTGGATGCGGTCAACGAAGGGCGATCCACCACCGAGCGCGACGACCAGGAGCGCGTCGATCTGACCAGCGAACTGCAGGTCGAGGTCATCCCGCAGCAGACCGGGCTGGTGGCGCTGCTCGACCGGATCGGCATCCCTGTGACGCGCGCGCCGTGGCACATGTTGCAGCTCATCGATCCGGCCGAGATCCTGCGCAAGCTGGGTCTGAACGACGTGACGGTGCGCACGCGCGGTGACCGGTTCGTGCTGAGCGGCCCGGACGGCGAGGAAGTGCTGTCGCGCCGGATGCTGGTCAAGGCGCTGTTCGGTCCGGAACGGGTGACGGCGGTCGCGGGCGACCGGCTGCCGGTCCTGCTGTCCACGCCGAGCACCGACCATGTCTGAGGGGCCCGGCGCCGCCCACCCGTCCCGGCTGCCGCTGTCCTTGATCCTGGACGACTGCGCGCCGATCAACGCCGCCTACTTCATGCATCCGGAGCAGGAGCACGTCCTGTCGATCCCGAACTCGTTCGCCGACGAATTCGCGGCGGTGTGCGAGACGCACGGCGTGCTCGGCAAGTATTCCGTGCTGCCCATGCCTTCCGGGGCCGGGCGCATCGACCGCCGGGTCAGCTACGTGGCCCCGTCCGACCTGGAACGGTTCCTGGACATCGTCCGCTCCCGTCTGGCCGTCCGCTTCGACATCACGGCGGAAATCCTCACGCACCTTGCCGCGTACGACATCGACAATGACCTGCTGCTGCACCGCTACGAGGATGAGTGGATCGCCACCGCCAGCGTGGCGGAGATGGTGCGCTACATCAGCCTGGCGCTCACCATACTCAACAACGTCGGCTTGCCGGCAAACGGCGTCACCTCATGCTGGCGCGCCGGCATGAGCAAGGAGGAGCAGTTTGCCCGCGCCATCGGCGAGGCGCAGTACGCGGTCAATGGGCGCACCTTCACGTGGTACTTCATGCACATGGACGTGATTGGCCGGCCCCGCGACCCGTTCGTGGCGTGGCAGGACCGCGAGCGCGGCATCAGCGTGGTGTCGCAGCCGTGCGGGGTCACGGACCGGTTCGGCCGTCATCCCTCCGCGATCGACGCCGTCATCAGCGCGGACGGCACCAGCGGCCGCATCCCGGAGCTGATCCGGACGGGGCAGCCGGTCGTCATGCTCGCGCATTGGCAGTCGCTGTTCGACGACGGCTCGGCGGCCGGTCTCCGGGACCTCGATGAGGTGTTAAGGCGAATCGGCCGCCACTACGGCGACCGACTCACCTGGATGCGGTGCAGCGAAATCGCCTGCACCGCGCTGGAGAGAGAGTTGTAAAGTTGATGAACGGACGGCGTTCATGGCCCCCCGGTGGAGCATGAATGCCGTCCGCGGTGACGCCCGTCCTCGGTGAGCGCGGCCTACCAGCGTCTGGGACCGCCGCCGCCTCCCGGCCCGCGGTCGCCTCCGCCGCCGCCACGCCTGCCTCCGCCGCGGTCGCCACGCGCGCTGCGCGCTTCCTCCACGGTCAGGTACCGGCCGTCAAGCTCCGCACCGTTCAATCCGCGAACCGCGGCGGCGGCTTCCTCGTCCGAGCCCATCTCCACGAATCCGAAACCACGGGAGCTGCCGGAATACCGATCCGTCACCACCTCGGCTGATTCGACCTTGCCATGCTGTGCAAACAGCTGGAACAGCGTTTCATCGGTGGCGCTGAATGGCAGCCCACCAATATAGAGTCGTTTTCCCATCGCGCGGCCAGTTTAGCAGGACCCGGTCACTTAGGCAACGCCCTATTTCAGGATTTCCATTCTGATGCTTCATCGAGGTGCTCCAGGTGCTCGGCGGAGAGCCGGTAGCCGGCCGCGCCGGCGAGCTCCGTCACCTGATCGGGGGTGGAGGCGCCGATCACTGGAGCGGTGACGCCGGGCTTCGAGAACAGCCAGGCGAGCGCCGTCTGCGCCACCGTGTGCCGGTCGCGGGCTGCGATCTTGCCGATCTCGGTCACCAGGTGGGAGGCGCGCACGGGATCCAGGTCGTAGCCGTGCGGCCCGCTGCGCCAGCGCGGGGCCGGGATGACTCCCCCGTGAAAGCGGCCGGTCAGGATGCCGCGCGCCAGCGGCCGGTACGGCAACACGGCGACGCCGAGCGCGACGGCGGCGTCGGCCAGCTCGCGTTCGAAGGCGCTACGGGCCAGCAGGCTGTAGTGCGGCTGCACGCTCGCGTAGGAGACCAGGTGGGACGCGGTGCTGATGCCCAGCGCATGCGCGAGGCGCCAGGCGGGCACGTTCGAGCACCCCACGTAGCGGACCATTCCGTGGCGTACCATCTGGTCAAGCGCGGACAGCGTCTCTTCGTCGGGCGTATCGGGATCGGGCCAGTGCGTCTGGTACAGGTCGATCCAGTCGGTCCCGAGCCTGCGGAGGCTCTCCTCCACGGCCGCCAGCAGGTGCCGCCGGCTGAGCCCCCGGTCGGTGGGGTTCGGGCCGGTCGGCGAGCCTCCCTTGGTCGCCACCACCAGCGCCTGGCGATTGCCGCGCCGCCTCATCCAGTCGCCGAGGGCGGCCTCGGATGCGCCGACCTCCGGCCCGTAGATGTCCGCGGAATCGATGAAGGTGCCGCCGCACTCGACGAAGGCATCGAGCACCGGATCGCTCGTGTCGGCGAACGGCTGCGCGCCGAAGCCGGCCGTTCCCAGGCAGAGCTCGGACACCATGAGCCCGGTGCGGCCAAGACGTCGCTGCAACATGCGGGCAGAATCATACCGTGCTTGGCGCAGCGCGGCGCAGCGCGCGCAGCGCAGCGTATCGGGTGCCTTGGCTCGGCTCGGCGGTTGCGCTACCGTCGCGGCGGTGGACCGCACGTTGGGACGGCGGCTGATCGCGGCGCTGGTCGTCCTCACACTGCTTGGCACGCCGGCCGCCGCCCAGGAAGCGCCCGCGGAAACGAACGAGCCGTCCGAGGCTGCGCCCGCGCACGTGCTGCCGGGGCCAACGCCAGCCGCGGAGCCGGTCAGGGACTACTGGCCGCTGCTGGTAGCCGGCATCGGCGTGGTGGCGGGCGGCCTTGCGGGTGCGCGGCTGGCCAACCTGGAGGCCGAACGGTGGGAGGCGATGCCGGGCGGGACGGCGAACCGACAGCAGCAGATTGACGCCTGGAACACCTGGACGGTGGCCGGCTCGGTGGCGGCGACGGTCGGGGTCGGCTTGGTCGTGCTGTGGGGCACCATCCGGCTGTCGCAGGCGTCCGCGGCTCCGGTCGGCCCGTGACCGGCGCCCCGTCATGAGGCGGAAGTCCGCGCGAGAGGGGCAAGGAGGATTCGATGGCGGCGATGGATTTGGGTGCGATCAACTACGTGGCGGCAGCCGTGTCGGCCGTGGTGCTGATGGCGCTGGGATTCGCCTGGTACGCGCCGTTCCTGTTCGGCAAGGCGTGGATGGCGGCGCTCGGCAAGACCGAGGAGGAAATGCGCGCCGCCGGCCCCAGTCCGGCACTGGTGGCCGCGCTGGCGGAAGCCATCCTGACTTCTCTGGTGCTGGCGATCGTCTTCCAGGCGGCCGGAATCTCCGGGGTCGGTGGCGGCATCGTCGCGGCGCTGGTCCTGGCAATCGCCTTCTCGGGCACGTCGATCGTCTCCAACGGAGCCTTCGAGGGACGGCCGCGGCCGTTGGTGCTGATCAACCTGGGCTACCGGCTGGTCTCCTATCCGATCGTGGGCATCATCCTGTCGATCTGGTAGACCCCGGCGGTCCGGCAGCGCGCCGGACCGTTTCCGCCCAGACCGATTCCGGGTCGAGCGGGAGCGACGCCGGCTGCGCTCCGGTGGCGGCCGTGACGGCGTTGGCGGCGGCCGCCGCGCCGGCGACGATCGGCGGCTCGCCGACGCCGAGGGCTCCGTATGGCCCATGCGAGGGCCTCTGCAGCAGGTGGGTGGTGATCGGCGGCACCGAGGTGGCCCTGGGCATGCCGTAGTCCATCAGCGTGCCGGTCAGGAGCTGGCCGGCGTCGTCGTGGCGCAGCGCCTCGTGCAGCCCGATGCCCAGCCCCTGCGCGGCGCCGCCGTGGAGCTGGCCCTCCACCAGCAGCGGATTCATCGCTAAGCCCACGTCCTGCACCGACTGGTTGTCGGTCGGCCGCACCCGGCGGGTCTCCCGGTCGACGGCGACGCGCACCACGTGCGCTATTAACACGGCGGCGCCGCCGGGCCCGGCGGCTTGACCGCTTGCCTGGATCGGTCCGCGCCGGTGGGGCAGGGATGACTCTGCGCTCTGCGCCGCGTGGGCCAGCGCACCGACGGAAATCGTCCGGTCAGGCACCCCCGCGACCCGCACGGCGCCGTCGGCGATCTCCAGGTCCTCCACGGCGGCCTCGAAGTGGTCGGCCGCCAGGGCCAGGAACTGACGCCTGGCGTCGGCGGCGGCCGTGCGCACCGCATCGGCCGCCGAGCAGGCGATGTTGCTGCCGCCGGCGCTCGGCCCGTACGGCGCCGAGGCCGAGTCGGCGATCTGCACGCGGACCTGCCGCGGGTCGACGCCGATCTCCTCGGCCGCCACCAGGACGAGCGAGGAGTACACGCCCGAGATGTCGACCGCGCCCATCGTCACCACCACGGTGCCGTCAGGATCCACGCGGCAGGCGGCCGCGCACGGGTCGACCAGGGGGATCCATCCGGCGATGGCGAGCCCGGTGCCGCCGGCGCCGGCCTCGTGGCGGGACCGCCACAGCGGATGCGATTCGACCGCTTCCAGGCAGGCGAGCTGGCCGCCCGCGGGCCACGGCGTGCCGTCGGGCTGCGGGTCGCCGGCCCGCACCACGTTGCGTTTGCGGAACTCCAGCGGGTCCACCTCCAGCGCGGCGGCCAGGGCGTCGACCGCGGTCTCGAGCACGAAGGTGGTCTGAGGCGCGCCGGGCGCGCGGTAGGCGCCGGTCGCGTGCACGTTCGTGCATACGTCGCGCCAGTGGATGGAGAGGTGCGGGATCCGATAGCAGCCGGCCATGCGCTTGGCAATGCCGCCTCCCATGCCGTTCGGAAACGCACCGTTGTCCAGGGTGATGTCCACGCGCAGGGCGGTGATCTCGCCGTGGCGGTCGGCGCCCAGCTCCAGCTCGATCGACATCGCCGGGGTCGGCGTGGTGGTCGCCAAATCGGTCGATCGATCGAGCACCAGCTTCACCGGCCGGTTCAGGCGCAGGGCCGCGGCCGCGGCCAGCGGATCGATCACGCCTCCCTTGCCGCCGAAGCCGCCGCCCACGGCCATCGGCACGACACGGACCGCGGCGGCAGGCAGCTCCAGGATCGAGGCGAGCCGGGTGCGCACGTCGAACTGGCCCTGACAGCCGGAATAGACGGTCACTCCGGGAGTGAGGTTCGCTCCGCTCACTCCGGGAGTGAGGTACGGATCCGGGGCCGCCACCGCCGCGGTCGGCTCCAGGTAGCCCTGATGCACGAACGGCGTGCGGCACGTCCGCTTCACGACGTGAGCGGACGCCTCCAGCGCTGCCCGGACGTCGCCGCGGACATACTCGCCGTCTTCCGACGGCGGCCCGCCCTGTGTCGCGGCCGACACGCCGACGACCGGCGGCAGCGGCTCGTAGTCCACCTCGACGAGCGCTGCACCGTCCGCGGCCGCCGCCGCCGACTCGCCGACCACGAGAGCGACCGGTTGCCCCGCGAAGGTGACCATTTCGCGTGCCAGCACCACCTCCTGCCGGATCGTCGGCGGCTCGGCGGTTACCGGCAGATCGGCGGCGGTGAGCACGGCAACCACACCCGGTACGGAGCGTGCTTCCTCGGCATGCACGGCGCGCAGCCGGGCATGCGCCTCGGTGCTCAGCACCGGCTGGGCGTGCAGCATGCCGGCGAGCTCCACGTCGGCGGCGTAGCGTGTGGCGCCGAGCGCCTTCGCGCGGCCGTCGATCAACGGCCGCGGACGGCCCAGGTAGCGGTACGGCGCGCTCACCGGTCGGCTCCGACGGCGCACGGCGCCGGTTGTGTACGACTGCGGAATCGGGCGCTCCGGCAGGCCCCGGCAAGCTCCGACTTCAGTTCCGGATGGATTCGGTCCATTTCCTCCTCCGTCAGCCACGCGAACCGCTCATGTTCGTCGCTCAGCACCACCTCTCCGGCGACGTACTCGCACAGGTAGTCGATCCCCACGAGCTGGAATCGCCCGCGCACGGAGTGCCAGGTCGCGACCGGTCCCACCACGTCGACCTCCAGCCCGGTCTCCTCGGCGATCTCACGGCGCAGCGCCTCGATCGGCGACTCTCCGAATTCGACCCTCCCGCCGGGCAGATCCGCGCGTACGGAGGGATCGGGGTCGCCAGCGGCCTCCCCGTGTGTCTTGTAGAGCACCAGCAGGCCTGAGCCTTTCATGATCGCCGCCTTCACCGCTACGCCAAAGGACCCACCTGCGGTCACCTCGTTCTCCATCGATCTCGCCGTTCCCGTACGCGAGGGTATACTCGGCGGCATGAGTACCCAAGTACGCTTCCGCGCCGGCGCGATCGGGCACACCGGGCGCGGCAACTTCGGTCACGGCCTGCACCTCGGCTTCGTGGGCGTCGACGGCGTGCAGCCGGTGGCGGTGGCCGATCCCGACCCGGCCGGACGGGCCGCGGCCCAGCAGGAGATCGGCGCCGCGAACGCCTATGCCGACTACCGGGAGATGCTGGCCGCCGAATCGCTGGACATCGTCGCTGTCTGCCCGCGCTACGTCGACCGCCACGAGGAGCTGCTCATGGCCGCGATCGACGCGGGGTGCCACATCTATTGCGAGAAGCCCATGACCGCCGACCTGGCGACCGCCGACCGCGTGATCGCCGGGGCCGACGCTATGGGGGTTAATATCGCGGTCGCCCACCAGAACGTCTACCTGCCGCAGCTCCTGGAGCTGCGGCGGCGCGTCGGCGACGGCTTGATCGGCACGCTCCTGGAGCTGCGCGGCACCGGCAAGCAGGACCGGCGCGGGGGCGGGGAGGACATGCTGGTGCTGGGCACGCACGTGTTCAACACGATGCGCCACTTTGCCGGCGACGTCGCATGGATCTCCGGCCACGTCACCGCCGGCGGCCGGGAGATCGGCCCCGGCGACGCGCGCGAGGCGACCGAGCCGATCGGCCTGATCGCCGGCGACGCGGTCACCGGGTATTACAGCTTCGCCGGCGGAGCCGTCGGCAGCTTCACCTCGCGCGCCAACCAGCCCGGCGACGGCCGCGGGTTCAGCCTGCAGTTGATCGGCGACCGCGGCAGCGTGGCGATGCGCGGCGCGGGCAACGACTTCGTGATCGCCCGCCACGACCACTGGGCGCCGTGGGACGGCGTCGACGGCTGGGACCCGCTGGATCTGGGCGCCGGCGAGCTCCACAAGGACGGCAACCGGCTGGCGATCGAGGACCTGATCGCCGCCATCGACGCGGACACCGAACCGCTGTCGAGCGCCCGCGCGGCCCGCGCGGCGCTGGAGATGATCCACGGCGTGTACGCATCGCAGATCGCGGGAGCGCGTGTCGCGGTGCCGCTTGCCGACCGCAGCCATCCGCTGGCTCGGCTGCTGGTCTGATGGCCGCCGTCTATCGCGCCGCCCTGATCGGCTGCGGTCCCCGCGGTACCTCCATCGGCCGGGGCTACGCCGAGCACCCGCGCACCGAGCTGGTGGGGCTCTGCGACCTCGACACCGCGCGGCTACGGACGCTGGGCGACGAGCTGGGCGTGTCCGCCCGGTTCACGGGCGTGGAGGCGATGCTCGACGGCGTGCAGCCGCAGATCGTCGCGATTCCCACCGGCACCGAGTCTCACTACGAGCTGATGCTGCAGGTGCTTGAGCACGGACCGTATCACCTCGACGTGGAGAAGCCGATCTGCGTCGACCTGGAGCAGGCCGACGCCGTCCTCCGCCGGGCACGGGAGCGGGGCGTGCAGGTCGCGGTCCATCACCAGGGCCGCGTCAGCCCGGCGTCGCGGGCGGCGGTGGCCGCGGTCGCGGACGGACTGATCGGCGAGGTGATCCACGCCATCGCACGTGGCAAGGGCTACTACGGCGGGTACGGCATCATGAACATCGGCTGCCACCTGCTGACCGGTGCGCAGGCGTTCCTGGGCCGCTGCCGGCGCGTCACCGCCAGCCTGCGCACGGACGGACGTCCGATCACACCCGTCGATGTGGTGCCGTCGCCGCACGGGATGGGCACGATTGCCGGCGAGCGCCTGTCCGCCGAGCTGGAGTTCGCCGGCGGGATCAATCTGACCCTGATGCATGACCGGCTTCCCGCCGTTCATGGCGGCTCCATGGGAGTCGAGATGATGGGCACCGAGGGCCGCGTCCTGATCCAGCACGGCGGCGCGTGGCATCTACCGACCCCGTTCGCGCGACCCGACGGCGGCGATGACCGCTGGACCGAGATAGAGAACGAGCTGGGCGGCCAGGGCGACTCGCCCGCGCTCCGCAACGGCATGGAGCTGGCGTTCGTGGACGAATACGTGCGTGCCCTGGACGCTGGCGACGAGCACGAATCGAGCGGCGCCGTGGGCACTCACTCGCTGGAGATGATCATGGGCGCGTTCGAGTCGGCCGCCTACGGCCGGCCGGTCGAGCTGCCCCAGCAGCGGCGGGATCATCCGCTGCTGCGCTGGCGCACCGAGCACGGGATAGGGCCGCCGCCGGCCGCTCCGCGCCCGTACGCGGAATGGCTGGCGCACGAGGACCGGCGCCTGGGACGCGCGTAAACGCGCAGGAACGGTTACGGCTCGGCGTGTAGGGGACCGAAGGCGCCGGCCGCTTCCAGGTCGGTGATGCGCTCGGCGGAGTAGGCCAGCAGCTCCCGCAGGACGGCGTCGCGGTGCTCGCCGAGTGCGGGCGCGCCCGGCTTGCCCGGAGGATCGTCGACGCCGGCCATCTTGACGGGCGTGCCGGTCACGCGGAAACCGTCCGTGCCGGCCGCCTCCACCAGCATGTTGCGTTCCGCCACCTGCGGGTCGGCGAACACGTCGGAGACGCCCGCGACCGGCGACACGGGTACGCCGGCCGCCTCAAGCGCCCCGGTCCAGTCCGCGGTGCCGCGCCGCGCGAGGGCAGCCTCCAGCGCCGCCTTGAGGGCGTCCCGGTTGTCGGTGCGGGCGGAATTGGCGGCGAAGCGCGGATCGGACGCCACGTCCGGCACCTCCAGGACCTGACACAGCCGCCCGAACAGCCGGTCGTTGCCGGCCGCGATCACGATCTGGCCGTCGGCGGTACGAAAGGTCTCGAACGGCGTGATGGACGGGTGCCGCGACCCCAGCGGTCCTGGCTCGACGCCGGTCGCTTGGTACCGCGCCACGGCATTCTCCAGCACGGACACGACGCTGTCGAGCATGGCGATGTCGACACGGGCGCCGCTGCCGCGTGCCGCGCCGCGTTCCCGCCGCAGCAGCCCGGCCAGCACGCCGATCACGGCATACAGGCCGCTGACGACGTCCGCGATCGAGGTGCCAACGCGCACGGTCTCACCCGACTCGGTGCCGGTGATGGACAGCAGGCCGGAGCGGCCCTGGATGATCATGTCGTAGGCCGGCTTGCCGGCGTCGGGCCCGGTATAGCCGAACCCGGAACAGGTCACGTACACCAGCCGCTCGTTGAGGGTGCGGATCCGCTCGTCGTCGAATCCCAGCCGCGAGAGCACTCCCGGGCGGAAGCTCTCGATCAGCACGTCGGCCGCGCGCAGCAGGTCGGCGAACACCTCGCGCCCGGCCGGGTTCTTGAGGTCCAGCGCGATCGAGCGCTTGCCGCAGTTCAGGCTGACGAAGTAGCTGGAAGCGCCGCCGGGCAGGAACGGGCCGAAGCCGCGCGCGTCGTCTCCCGCCGGCGGCTCGACCTTGACGATGTCGGCGCCCAGGTCGCGCAGAACCATGTTCGCGAACGGTCCGGCGAGCACCCTGGTCATGTCGACGACGACGATCCCGGCCAGCGGCCGGCGGTCCGGAGAGCTCACGAGGACTGCGGGTTCACACCAGGCCCGCCGAGCAGCGCCGGCAGTACCGGGCGTCGGGATCGCTCTCCGAGGTGCCGCACTCGGGGCAGAGCCGCTTCTGGTGGCGGCTCAGCGCCAGCGAGACCTCCATGCTGACCAGCCCGGTGGGTACGGCGATCAGCCCGTAGCCCAGGATCATGATGGCCGCGGCCAGCGCCTGGCCCAGCGGGGTCACCGGCGACAGGTCGCCGTAGCCGACCGTGGTCAGCGTGACGATCGCCCAGTACACGGACTGCGGAATGCTGGTGAAGCCCGAGTCCTCGCCTTCGATCAGGTAGATCAGCGACCCGACGACGATCACGATGGACAGCACCGCGAACAGGAACACCGCGATCTTGCGTCCGCTGGCCTTGAGGGCGGCCACGATCAGCTCCGCCTCCGCCACGTACTTGGCGAGCTTGAGGACGCGGAACACGCGCAGGACGCGCAGCACGCGGACCACCAGCAGGTAGTGCCCGCCGGGCAGCAGGACGCTCAGGTAGGTGGGCGCCAGCGCCAGCAGGTCGATGACGCCGAAGAAGCTGCGCGCGTAGCGCAGCCGGCGGGGAGCCGAGTAGAGGCGCAGCACGTACTCGACGGTGAACAGGATGGTGAACGCCCACTCGGCCGTCGACAGCAACCCTCCGGCCGCTGCTCGAATCCGGGGTACGCTGTCCAGCATCACGGCCACGACGCTGCCGACGATGGACAGGATGAGCAGGATGTCGAAGCTTCTGCCCGCCGGGGTGTCCGACTCGAAGATGATGCGGTAGACGCGGTCCTGCAGGCGGCCGCGCCGCCTCGTGACGGTCGTCTCGGCCATCAGGAAACCCTATCACGCGGTGACGGGCGGGCTGGGACACGCACCGCGCGCTTGGTTTCGATCACCTGCGCCATGATGGCCAGCGCGATCTCGTCCGGCGACACGGCGCCGATCGCCAGCCCGGCCGGGCCTCTGATGCGGTCGATGGCCTGCTTGTCGAACCCCGCCTCCTGCAGGCGCCGCCGCCGCCTGGCGTGCGTGCGCGAGCTGCCGAGCGCGCCGATGTAGGCGGCAGGGCTCGGCAACAGGTGGCCGAGTGCCGCGTCGTCGATCTTGGGGTCGTGGGTGAGGAGCACTGCGTACGTACTCTCGGTGACGGGCCTGCCGGCGAGCGCGCGGTCGGGCCACTCGGCCAGCAGCTCGTCCGGCTCCGCCGCGAAGCGCTCGCTGGTCGCGAACACGCGCCGCGGGTCGATCACCACCGTGCGGAAGCCCAGCTCGCGCGCGAAGGCGACCAGGTGCACGGCGATGTGGCCCGCGCCGACGATCAGCAACTCGTCGGGTCGTGGCAGGACGTGTACGAAAGTATCCACTCCGGATACCTGGACCAGCCCGCTTTCTTGCTCGGCCGCGGCGAACTCGCAGGCAGCAGCCACCGTGTCCGGGCCGTACGGGTCGCCACCAGCGGATGCCTGCACGCGCTGTTCGTCGAGGTCGATCAGCGCATGCGAGGCGCTTCCGTCGTGCAGTCTGGTGAGGAGCACCGCCGGCCGCTGCCACTCCAGGCCGTCCAGGATCGCCTCCCACACATCCGGCTCCGGCTCCGTCAGGTAGACGGACAGCTTGCCCCCGCACGACAGCCCGACCGACCACGCGCGCTCGTCCTCGATGCCGTACTCCAGGCGGCCAGGGCCGCGCTCGCCGGCCAGCAGGCGCACCGCCTCCTCGATGACGGCCGCCTCGATGCAGCCTCCGCTCAGCGACCCCGCGACCTGCAGGTCGGCGGTCACCGCCATGGCGCCGCCGGGCCTGCGCGGCGCGGAGCCCCAGGTGGCCACCACGCGCGCCAGGGCGAACCGCGTCCCGGCCGCGTGCCAACGGCGCACGGCCGCCTCGATGTCGCGCATCTGCACGCAGACAGTACCGGAGGAGTCGACCGCCCGTCGCGGTCGAGTTGACAGGAACGAGCGAGCGCCCATACGGTCACGCAGGCTCACGCACCGTGCCGCCGGCTCGGGGTTGGGGCCCACCCTGAACCACATGCGACTGATTGGCACATGCGACTGACAGGCGAATTCTCCTTCGAGGCCCCTCCCGACAAGGTGTGGGACGCGCTCATGGACCCGGAGGTGCTGCGTTCGACGTTGCCGGGCACCGACCGGCTGGAACGGATCGACGATACGCACTTCGACGCGTCGTGGGGCGTCAAGCTCGGCCCGATCCGCGGCACCTTCGCGGGCTCCATCGAGCTGACCGACGTGCAGCCGCCGGTCTCCTACCACATGACCGCGATCGGCCGCGGCCCGGTCGGCGTGGTCACCGGCGAGGCCGACTTCCGGCTGCGCGCGGAAGGGGAAGCCACCGTGCTGTCCTACGACCTGGACGCGCGCATCAGCGGCCGCCTGGCCAGCATCGGCCAGCGGCTCGTCGAGAGCTCGATGCGCTCCCTGGTCCGCGACGCCCTGCAGGGGCTGTCCGAGAGCATCCGGGAGCGCGTGGCGGGCGAGTCCGGCGGGAGCGACGCGTGAGCGACCCTGCCCAGCCGGAACGGGGCCGACCGGAGTCGGTGTCGGTCACCATCACGATCAACGGCCGTGTCCACCGGGCGCAGGTGGAGCCGCGCACGCTGCTCGTGCACTTCATCCGCGAGCAGGCCGGCCTCACCGGCACCAACATCGGCTGCGAGACCGGGCTGTGCGGGGCCTGCACGGTGCTGCTGGACGGCGCCGGCGTGCGTGCCTGCACGCAACTGGCCGCGCAGGCCGACGGGCGCGCGGTGACCACCATCGAGGGGCTTGCCGACGGCGACACGCTGCACCCTCTCCAACAGGCATTCTGGGAGCAGCACGCCCTGCAGTGCGGCTACTGCACGCCCGGCATGATCCTGGCATGCGTCGACCTGCTGCAGAAGAACCCCGATCCCTCCGACCAGGAGGTGCGGGAGGCGCTCAAGGGCAATCTCTGCCGCTGCACCGGGTACCACAACATCGTCGCGGCCGTCCGGCACGCCGCCGGGGTCATGGCGGAGCAGGGCTGACATGTACCCGGCAGCCTTTGCGTACCACCGCGTCGAGTCGGTGGATGCGGCCGTCGCGCTGCTCGGCGAGCATGAAGACGCCAAGCTGCTGGCCGGCGGCCACAGCCTGCTGCCGATGATGAAGCTGCGTCTGGCGCAGCCGGAGGTGCTGGTCGACATCGGCAGGCTGCCGCTTGACGGCGTCGGCGCGGGGCCCGACGGCCTGACCGTCGGTGCCCTGGCCACCCACCATCGCGTCGCGACGTCGGCCGACGTGATGGGCCGCTGGCAGGCCTTCGCCGAAGCGGCGGCGAGCATCGGCGACCCGATCGTCCGCAACCACGGCACCGCCGGCGGCAACGTCGCGCACGCCGATCCCGCCTCCGACCTGCCGGCGGCGCTGCTGGCGCTGGACGGCGAGCTCCGCGCCACCGGTCTGGACGGAGCGCGGCACGTGCCGGCGGCCGGGTTCTTCCAGGGCCTGTTGACCACGGCACTGGAGCCGGCCGAGGTGCTCACCGAGTTGCGGCTGCCGGCGCCCGGTCCGCGCGCCGGCTCCGCGTACCTGAAGTTCGAGCATCCCGCTTCCGGGTTCGCGGTCTGCGGCGCCGCCGCCGTGGTCGAGCTGGATGCGGACGGCCGCTGTGCGCGGGCGCGTCTGTGCTTCAACGGCGTCACGGAGGTGCCGCTCGACGCCGGCGCGGTCGCCGCGGCCCTGGCCGGCAGCGGCCTGGACGACTCCGCCATCGAGCAGGCGGTCGGCGACTGCCTGCTCGTCGAGGAGCCGTTGGCCGACACCTTCGCGTCGGGGGAGTACCGCACGCATCTCGCACGTGTGTACGCCCGCCGCGCGCTGCGCGCTGCCCGCGACCGCGCCGGCACCGCCGGCGATCCGGCAGACGGTGCCGTTGGCTGACCCGGTGCCGGCGCTGCACAGCGTCGACGCCGTCCAGGAAGCGATGGAGCGATGCGCGTACGTCGCGGACCGCGACTTGGCCACCTGCGTGTTCCTGGCGGTGCAACTCGACCGGCCGCTGTTCCTTGAAGGCGAGACCGGCGTCGGCAAGACCGAGATCGCCAAGGTTCTGTCGTCGATCCTGGACGCCGACCTGATCCGGCTGCAGTGCTACGAGGGCCTGGACGTGTCCACGGCCGTGTACGAATGGAACTACGCGCGCCAGATCCTGCGCATCCGCATGCTGGAGGCGGCCGGCGAGGCGAGCGCCGACGCGGACATCTTCACCCGCGAGTTCCTGCTGGCCCGCCCCCTGCTGCAGGCGGTCGATCCGGCGGTGAGCCGCCGCCGGGTGCTGCTGGTGGACGAGCTGGACCGCGCGGACGAGGAGTTCGAGGCGTTCCTGCTGGAGGCGCTTTCCGACTTCCAGGTGACCGTGCCGGAGATCGGCACCTTCAAGGCGAGCGAGCCGCCGGTGGTCATCATCACTTCCAACCGCACGCGCGAGGTGCACGACGCCCTCAAGCGGCGCTGCCTGTACCACTGGATCGACTTTCCGGACCTGGACAAGGAACTGCGTATCGTGCAGCGCCGCATCCCGGAGGCGGCCGAGGCGCTGTCCGCGCAGGTGGTGGCCTTCGTGCAGGAGTTGCGCTCGCAGGAGCTGTACAAGCGGCCCGGCGTCGCCGAGACCCTGGACTGGCTGCACGCCCTGCGCGCCCTCGGCGAGCAGGAGTTGGCCGCCGACGTGGTGGAGCGCACCCTGGGCGTGCTGCTCAAGTATCAGGACGACGTGCAGTCGGTGCGGGGCTCGGTGCCCGGCCTGATCGAGCAGGCGCGCATCAGCGCCTGAGCATCGCTTCGGTGACCGGCGCGCCGCACCTGCCGCGCTCGGCCCTGCTGTTCGCACGCGTGCTGCGCGGCCTCGGCCTGAGCGTCGCCGCCGACGACGTGACCGCCTTCCTGCAGTCGATGCAGGCGATCGGCGTCCGCTCGCGCGACGACGTGCGCGCTGCCGCCCGCAGCCTGTTCACCACCAGCGTCACCCAGCACGAGCGCTTCGACCGCGCCTTCGACCGATTCTGGAGCCACCGGCGCCTGCCCGACCGGGACGGGCTGCCGCCGCCGGAGGTGGAGCTGGAGCGGACGGTGGTCGGCGAGGCGGCGACGGCCACCGACGGCTCGGAGGAGTCGGACAGCTCCGAGCGGACCCTGACCTGGTCGGCCACGGAGCGCCTGCGGCGCAAGGACTTCGGCGCCATGGACGATGCCGAGCTGCGGGTGATGTACGATTTGATAGACACGATACGGGTCGAGCTGCCGCTGCGAGCGGCACGGCGCACGCGTCCGGCGCACCGCGGCCATCTGATCGACATGCGCGGCTCCCTGCGGGGCGGCCTGCGCGCGGGCGGCGAGCTCACCCGGCTTCGCTGGCGCCGCCGCAAGCGCCGCCCGCGCCGCCTGATCCTGATCTGCGACATCTCCGGCTCCATGGAACGCTACAGCGGCGCGCTGCTGGCATTCGTGCATGCCGCCGCGCGCGGGCTGCAGCGTGGCGAGGCGTTCGTGTTCGGCACGCGGCTGTCGCGCATCACCCGCCTGCTGACCGGCCGCCGCATCGCCGACGCGCTGCGCACGGTGTCGGACCGCGTGCTGGACTGGGGCGGGGGCACGCGAATCGGCGAGGTGCTGCGCGATTTCAACTACCGCTGGGCGCGGCGCGTCCTGTCGGAGCGCGCGGTGGTCGTGCTGATCTCGGACGGCTGGGACCGCGGCGACGCGGCACTGCTGCGCACGGAGATCGACCGGCTGCAGCGCAGTTGCGGGCAGTTGATCTGGCTCAACCCGCTGGCCGGTTCTCCCGGCTTCGAGCCGCGCACGCGCGGCCTGCAGGCGGCGCTGCCGTTCGTGGACCTGCACCTGCCGGCGCACAACCTGGAGGCGCTGGAACGATTCGGGGCGCTGTTGCGGGCGATGAACACCGCCTGAGGTGACAGGCTGACGTGGCAGGCTGACGTGATAGCGTAGCGGCCATGACGGTCGCGGTGGTCGGAGCGGGCATCTTCGGTGCCGCCGCCGCCCTGGAGCTTGGCCTGCGCGGCCACCTGGTCACGCTTTTCGACGCCGAGGCGGTGCCGGCGCCGCGCGCCGCCTCCACCGACGTGTCGAAGGCGATCCGCCGCGTCTGGTACACCGGGGACAAGGCAGGCTACGTGGACCTGGTCGAGCGCTCCGCGGATCGATGGCACGCGTGGGAGCGGGAGACCGGACGTCACGTGCTGCACCGCACCGGACACCTGAGCATTCTCCGCGAGGCCGGCCCCGGGTCGCCGATGTATGAAAGCGTGCACTTGTTACGCAGCCGGGGCGCGGTCGAAGTGCAGGAGCTGGGCACGGCGGCGCTGCGCCGGCGCTTCCCGCAGTTCACGGTCGCCGACGACGAGGTGGGTGTGTACGACCCGTGGGGCGGTTACCTGGAGAGTGCCGCCGCCGTGCGGATGATCGTGGATCTGGCGGACGACGCGGGCGTGACGGTGCGGGAGCGCACGCCGGTTGCGGCCGTGGAGGAGCGGGCCGGGGCGGTGACGGTGCGCGCCGACAACGCAGAGCAGGCGTTCGATCGCGTGGTCGTCGCCGCCGGCGCCTGGATCGGGCGACTCCTGCCGGAGCTTGCCCGGCCGCTGACGGTCACGCACCAGGAGATGCTGCTGCTGCCCGCTCCGGACCCCGTGGCGTTCTCTTACCCGCGGATGCCGACCTGGGGCGCCGAGCCGTGCGAGGAGGAGTGGTACGGCTTCCCGCTGCTGCGGGAGGGGTCGGTCAAGGTGGCCCGCGACCGGCTCGGCCCGGCGGTCGATGCCGAAGTGGACCGCGCCGGCACCGCCGCGTTCGCGGCCGACGCAGAGGCGATGCTGCGGCGGCGCCTGCCGGCGCTGGCGGGCGCAGCGGGAGCGTGCGGGCGGAGCTGCCTGTACACCATGACGCCGGACGCGCACTTCCTCATCGACCGGGTGCCGGGGACCGAACGCCTGGTGGTTGCCGGCGCCGGCAGCGGCCACGCCTTCAAGTTCGGCGGGGTGTTCGGGCCGCTGGTCGCCGGAGTGGTCGAGGACCGCCCGGATCCGGCGGGCGCGCCGCTGCGCGTCGGCGACCGGCCGGACAGTTGGGCCGATGTCTGAGCGCTACCTGGCCCTCCTGCGCGGCATCAACGTGGGAGGCAAGAACCTCATTGGCAAGGACGACCTGCGCCGCTGCTTCGAGGACCTCGGCTTCAATCGGGTACGCACCTACATCCAGAGCGGCAACGTCCTCTTCCGGACGGCGGCGACGGCTGTAGCGGAGCTCAATGCGGACGTGGAGCAGGCGCTGTCCGATCGCTTCTCGTACGCCGCGCGCTCGGTCGTTCTTTCGCATGCGGGGTATGCGGCCGCGCTCGGCGCCGCGCCGCCGGCCTGGGGGAACGACGCTGCCTGCCGGCACAACGCGCTGTTCACCCTGGCCGGCGTGACCGCCGACGAGGTGCTGGCCAACCTGCCGCCGGCCAAGCCGGACATCGAAACGGTCGCCGCGGGGCCCGGTATCGTGTTCTGGTCGGCCACGAAGGACCGCATCACGCGCTCGGCGTTCATGAAACTGCCGACCCTTCCCGTCTACCGGCGGGTGACGGTCCGCAACCACAACACGGTCCGCAGGCTCGTCGCCCTACTGGACGAGCGTTGACGCGGTACGCACCCAATACAAGGTATACCAGGTATGCATCGATGAAGCTCTCCGAGCCCGAGACAACCGACATGAAAGCCGTGTTCCGTACGCTGACGCCGTCGGTGCGGCTCACGGCGCTGGTCGGCGGCGTCCTGAGTCCGCTGCCGTATGGCGCCGTCGATTTGGTGCGCATGCTGCGGCTGTCGGGTCTCAAGGCCGGCGGCCGTAACGTCACGGCCACACTCGCCGCGAAGGCGGCCGGCGCATTGGAACGGCGCGGGATCGCCAAGCGCTCGGGTCACGACTCGCGAATCATGACGATCGAGCCACTGTGGACGACGTGGCTGACCAGGGAAGCGCACCGTCTCGACCTGCTGGAGCCGATCCGGGCAGCCCACGACAAGGCCAAGCCGTCGCCCTACGGTTTCGGACGGCCGGGGGCCGGGCTCATGAAGCTGCGGTGCGCCACGGTTGCGGGTCGATTCGATCTCCTGCCCAAACACGTCGAGGACTCGGACTGGGGCTTCCTGGCACAACCCGGCTCGGACGGGCTGCTCGCCGCGCTGCCCGAGCAGCACCGGGAGGCGGCGCTCAGAGGCTGTGTGGACGAGGTGGTCCAGCGTGCCGCGCCGCCGGAACCGGTGGTCACCGCCTGCCGGGAGATCGGCTCCACTCCGGAGCGGTTCGCGGTCGACGTCGCCTTCATCCGCATCCTGCAGGGGCGGCTGGACGACGCACCAGCCGTCTTCGACGAACTTCCCTCACCGGCACGGGACGACCGACACGTCGGCAGCGACCGTGGCTCCGCGCAGGCGCTGACCGCGACCCTCCGCGGGGACGACGATGCCGCGCTCCGTTCCATCAAGACGGCCATCGCCGCCGAGCGAGCCGCGACCCGACACCGCACGCGGGTTCCGCGCTCCATTCCGTTCATCCTGTCGCTGTTGTCACTCGTCCGTGCCGACTCGCCGGCGAACCGCGCCCTGCTCGCAGACGTCCTGCATGCCGGACGAACGCAGGGCGCTCCGCAGGCGGCGCTCGACGCCGTCGAGTCGGCCGCCGAGCTCCGCGCTGGTACGGCGCCCCGCCCGCCGATCGACGTCTCTGACGACATCCGCGGCCTGCTGAACGGCTTGGTCTACTGCTGGGCGAAGCGGGTCATCAGCCCGTACGTACCGCGCGAATCGCGTTACGACTTCGGCCGCTACGTGGATCGACTCGCGGCGCACGGGTTTCACTGGGCGCACGCCGAATGTCTGGCGATCATCGGCGACGCCGGCACGGCGCTGAATCCTCGCGTCGATCGGCCGCCGGCGGCGTTGGGCGAACAGGGAGCGGCGCTGCACCGACAACTCGGCACACGTACGCTGGTTGACGTCGTGCCCGCGTCGGCGAAGTGGGAGTTCCCGCTGAGAGCGCTGGAGCGATTCGCATTCGAGATCCGCGGCAAGGAGGCCAAGGCCGGCAGGAGTGCCGAGAGTCGACTGATCTGGGAGCTGCAGCACGACGCGGACGCCATCATCGTGACGCCGCGGGAGCAGCGCCGCGGCAAGGACGGCGGGTGGACGAAGGGCGGTGTCCGGTCGCTGCAGTGGCTGCTCGGCCGGGCCGGCAAGCTCGACGTCCTGCGTGCGCAGGACCGCGCCGCCGCCCAGGTGGTCAAGCGCGAACAGTTCGGTCTGCAAACGGCAGCGGATGAACGCCTGACGAAACCGATGCTGTTCGAGCTCGCGGGTCATCCTCACGTTTTCAATGCGGCCGGGGACTCCGTCGACGTCGTCCGCACCGAGCCGGAGTTGGTCATCGAACAGAAGGCCGGCGACGTGCACGCCGTCATCATGCCCGATGACTGGGACGGCGAGCGCTACCACGTCCGGCTGGTGGGCGCACGGCGGTGCGAGGTGATCAGGCTCACCGCCGATCACCACCGCGTGCGGAAGATCATCCCGAAGGGGGGATTGACGCTGCCAGCCGAGGCCGGACCCCGGCTCCTGGAGGCTGCGTCCGCGCTCGTGCCGGTGATGCGCATTCATGGCGGCGTCGACGGCAGCGCCAGCTCGGCGCGCCTCATCAAGGCGGACGCGCAGCCGCGCGTGCGGCTGGAGCCGTACAGCGACGGGTTGGCCGCAGCGGTGGTGGTCGAGCCGGTCCCGGGGTCTGGAGCCTTCTTCGCACCCGGCGCGGGCGGGGCGCTGGTGTTCGGCCGGCAGGTCGGCGAATCCGTGCAGGCGCGGCGCGACCTCACGGCGGAACGGGAGGCTGCCGAGCGGCTCGCGGCGGCGTGTCCGCGGCTCGCCGGCACCGACGCGGCGCCGTGGTCCGTGGAGGTGGCCGATGCCGCCGGCGCACTCGAGTTGCTGGAGCAGCTTGACGCTGCCGGGGCACGTTGCCTGTGGCCGCAGGGGGAGCGATTCAAGATCGTCGGGCGCGCCGATACCCGGCAGTTCCGGTTGAAGATCAAGGCGGCCGACGAGTGGGTGCAGGCATCCGGCCAGCTCAGGATCGACGAGCGCCGGGCGCTCAACCTGAAACAGTTGTTCGCGTTGCTGGACGCCAATCCGGGCTCTCGATTTCTGGAGCTCGCGGCGGGCGAGTTCCTCTCGCTGACGGCGTCGTTCCGTCGGCAGTTGGACGATCTGCGCAGCGTGTCGTCGCTGGCGGCGCGCGGCGCCCAGCGCCTGCATCCGCTTGCCGCGCTCGGCCTCCACGAGTGGATCGACCGGACCCGGCTCGACGCCGACCCGGAGTGGCGCGCGCGACGGCAGCGGCTGCGCGACGCGCAGGAGTACGAACCGGAGGTGCCGAGCACGCTGCAGGCGGAACTGCGTCCCTACCAGCAGGAGGGGTTCCGCTGGCTGTCGCGCCTGAGCCGCTGGGGCGCCGGCGCCTGCCTGGCCGACGACATGGGGCTCGGCAAGACCGTGCAGGCGCTGGCGCTGCTACTGGAACGCGCCCCGGACGGACCGGCGCTGGTGGTAGTGCCGACCTCGGTCGCCGCCAACTGGATCGACGAGGCGCGCCGCTTTGCGCCGACGCTGAACGTGCGCGCCTGCATCGGCGCCGCGGACGCGCGCGCCGCCATGCTCGAAGACCTCGGCCCGTTCGACCTGGTTGTCACCACGTACGCATTGCTGCATATCGACGCGGAGCGGCTCTGCGGCATCGCCTGGCACAGCGCGGTGCTCGACGAGGCGCAGGCGATCAAGAACCCGGCCGCCAAGCGTTCGCGCGCCGCCCGAGCTCTCGAAGCCGGCTTTCGCATGGTCACCACCGGGACGCCGATCCAGAACAACTTGACGGACCTGCACTCGCTGTTCAGCTTCATCAACCCCGGAATGCTTGGTTCGCTCCAACAGTTCCGGCGCATCTTCGCCACGCCGATCGAGGCGGAAGCGAGCGGCACGGCGCGGGCGCGGCTGCGACGCATGGTGGCGCCGTTCGTGCTTCGGAGATTGAAGTCGGAGGTATTGGAGGATCTGCCGCCCCGTACCGAGGTCACGCTGCGCGTGGAGCTGTCCCCGGCCGAGGCGTCGTTCTACGAGGCGCTCCGCCGGCGCGCGGTGGAGGACCTGGAGGCGCTGCGCGCCGGCGGTGCCGCGGACGACGACGGACGGATGCTGATGCTCGCGCACCTGACGCGCCTGCGCCGCGCGTGCTGCAACCCGGCGCTGGTAAGTCCGGCCGACGCGCCGCCCAGCTCAAAGCTGGCGATATTCGCCGAGACGCTCGCCGAGTTGCTCGCGAACCGCCACAAGGTGCTGGTGTTCTCGCAGTTCGTCGGACACCTGAAGCTGATCGAGGCACGCCTGCAGGAGTCGGAAGTCAGCTACCAGTACCTCGACGGCAGCACCGCCGTGAAGGCGCGCCGCGAGCGGGTCGCCGCGTTCCAGGCCGGGCAGGGCGACGTGTTTCTGATCTCCCTGACGGCGGGAGGCGTCGGACTCAACCTGACGGCTGCCGACTACGTGATCCACATGGACCCGTGGTGGAATCCGGCCGTCGAGGATCAGGCGTCGGACCGCGCCCACCGCATCGGTCAATCCCGCCCGGTGACGATTTACCGCCTGGTCACCACAGGCACGATCGAAGAGCAGATCGTCGACCTGCACCACAGCAAGCGCGAACTCGCCGGCCGCCTGCTTGCGACCGGCGGCGAGGCCGCGCGTCTGGATCCGGCCGAGTTGCTGGAGCTGCTGCGGCAGCCGCTCGCATGAAGAACTACCTCCGGGAGAACTCCACGCGCTACCGGAAGATGGGAGACAGGGGCGTCGATGTGAGGGCGAAGATGAAGTACGGCGGGACGGATGGCGCGTACTTCTCGTCACGCGGCTTCCTGGAAGCGGTGATCCCCCGGCTCCGGTTCGCCAGGGAGCAGCCCACGGCGCTGGAGCTGGGAACGGGGGTGGGGCCGGGCGCGCTGTTCCTGGCCGCCCACGGCTTCCGGGTGCACGGGATCGACGTCATCCCGGAGGCGATCGCGCAGGCCCGGCGCGACGCGTCGGCGCGCGGCGTCGAGGCGACCTTCGAGGTCATGGACGTCACGCGCATCCCGCATGCCGGGCCGGCGTACGACCTGATCGTCGACAGCTACTGCCTGCAAGGCATCGCCCTCGACGCGGACCGGGAGGCGGTGTTCCGCGCCGTCAAGGCCCGACTCGGCCCACGCGGCTGCTACCTGGTCAGCACCGCGATGTACGAAACCACCCGTCACCACCCCGACCGGCAGGTGGTCGACCGCGGGACGGGACGCGTGTTCGACGGCTACGACGACGACTGCCTGTACGACCCGGACACCGACCTGTACTACCGGCCATACGACGGTGAGGTCGAGATCGACGGCGCCATCACCGTCGGCGGGGCGCGCTTCTTCCCGTTTCGCCGCTATCGCACCGGCCCGCGGCTGCGGAAGGAAGTCGAGTCCTACGGCTTCGAGGTACTCCTCCAGACCGGCGAGTGGGGCCAGAACCTCGTCGCCGTCCACCGTGACAGCGGGATCCGTCTGTAGCTGCTCGGGCATGGGTATGCTCGCAGACGTCTGGAATGTTGTTCGATGGACGCGCCTTCTTCGCAGGGGTACCTTCGGTCAGAAAGGTCCCCCTCCGATGACAAGAGCGCCATGGGTGCTCTCTCCGGCAACGGAGTAGTCGGAGGGGTCACTTCATCTGCCCCTCTTGGCGCCCCCACGGCCCGCACACGGCCTCCGATCGCTCGGCACACGGGGACTGTCCGTTCTCCCGTACATCCCGCCGCCGCCAGCGGGCCGATCACCGTCGTCGCCACTTCACAAGAGCTCGTCGATCAGGTCCGCTCGGCGAAAGGCCGCAGAAAGCCGCTGGAGCGTCCGTTCCCTCCCTTGAAACAGTCCGGCAAGCGCCGCTTCGATCTCTCCCTCGGCACGGGCCAGGTAGTCGGGCGCCTGCCGTTCCATCAAGTCTCTCGCTGATCGGAAATTGCGATGGTCGAGCTCGTCGAGCACAATGCCCAGGTCTTCCAGGAGATAATGTCCCATGAGCATGGCGACGAACCGGGATCCGTACGCGAGAAAGTCGGGAGCGTCTGCCGGCGGCCTCTTGCGGCGGTTTTCGGCATGCCGCAGCAACAAGGCGGCGATGATGGCCTGAGCACCGTTCAGATCGCGCGCGAAAATCGTGTGGTACAGGGCGCCGAAGTGCTCGCGGCTGTTGAACCTCGCCTGATGCGGTCGATGACGCCAGACTGCCAATACGGCCTCGGCGATCACGGCGCTCGTGAACTCCTCGGATGCCACGTGGCGGTCCTCGCGTTTGGTCCGGTACGTGTATCCCAGCCCGGCAATCGATGTGCGCAGGTCCTCTTGTCGCTGATCGTTCGCTTTCAGATCCCTCAGATCCACCGGGTTCTGACTGTTCGTCGCGAAAGTGATCGCCTCGACCAGCTCGGTGTCGTCCTGATGAAGCTCGTAGATGCGGACCAACACTTCCGCCTCCGCGATCTCCGGCCCGAGCTCCTTGGCGATCTGCTGCACCGTGCGTGCCGTCTGCCCGCCGTTGACGATTTGCAGATCATTCACCTGGACGCTCCAGTTGTCCCGCTGCAGGGCATTGTGACGGAACTGAGAGCAGGTGATCGTGATGCCGTTGTTGTAGAAGTAGAAACTGGAGCGCTCCCCCCGGCTGCGCAGCGTGGCCGCAACCGCCTCGTTCACGCGGTTGCCGGCAAGTCCGAGATAACGGCGTATGTTCCTCTCGAAGAGCTGATTGCCGTAGCTGTCGGTCAGACGCGCGAGCTCGGCCACCGACATTCGCCCGGTCAGCACACGCCGAAAATCGAAGGTCTCCACCGTCGCGTTCCCGGTAAACTGCAGCTCGGTGCTGATCGGCTTCCGAGCCTGCAACAGGGCCAGGAGGTCGTCCGGTCCGACATAGCGCCACTCGACCTGCTCGCCGAACTCGTGCGCGGCATTGTCGATTCGCTGCTGCGCCTGCCCGGTCCACCGGGCTCCGTTGTTGGCAGCGACCACCGTCACGCGCGGAATCGCACCATCCTTGACGAACGAACGGATGTCTTCGACCCGCCGGTTCAGCCGCGGGTTCAACGTTACCGGTTTCTCCGGATCGAACAGCGCACCGATCGCGTCGACGATCCTTGCGATCGCGTTTTCGGGAAACGCCGCGTCGCCGCGCAGGGTCGTTCGATATTTTCCCTGTATCAGCGTAATCGGCAGCCCACCACCATCGGGTGGCTCGAAGTACAGTGCGTCGACTCCGAAGTCGTTGCCGCCGTCGACGATCCCGTCGATCGTCTCCTGATCCGTGAGGTCGAATGCGGTCCTCGCGACCAGGAACACGAACGCTGCCGACCGTATCTTCCGTTCATCCTTGCCCAGCCGAAGCTCGTCGGCGAAGTCGTCCGAGTGTCGTTCGACGATGCCGGATACCTGCTGGTCGATGATCTGGGTAGCGAGAGACATCATGTCATCCGGTTTTGCGCATTATATCGGCACCCGCGACGCTCCATCTCGTAGGTCTTCCAAGCCGGCACGTGGGCGGACATCAGCGCCTTGAACAGCCGGCCGTGGTTGGGCACGCGCAAGTGCAGCAGCTCGTGGGCGATGACGAAGTCCTGAAAGCCCGGCTGCTGGTCGGCCAGGTCGGCGGCGAGGGTGACGATCCCGAGGGTGGAGCAGGAGCCCCATTTGCGCGTCATGGGGCGGATGCGAACCGCCCGCGGCCGAACGTCGAGACGCCGCGCCCAGTCGCCGGCGCGGCGCCGCAGGGTCTTATGGCTCGTGTCAGACTTCTGCATCGCCGGGGCTTACCAGCAGCGCCAGGATGTGCCTGACCACCTTACCGCGCTCGTCCTTGTGCAGCCCCAGCAGTGGCTTGTAGAGCGCCGCGCGCAGGTGGCGCAGCTCTTCCGCGTTCACGGCGGCGTTGGGAAACCGCGTCACGAGCGTCTCCGCCTCGCGCGCCAGCGCCATCGCTCCCTTCTCGCCGACGCTGAAGCTGTCCTTGAGCACCCAGTAGACGGCGAACGCGCGCGACGACAGGCCGCTCTGCCGCGCCTCGCGCAACGCGTCCTCCCGTTCGCGCACGAGCTGCTCGATCTGATCCAGAGCTTCGTCGCCGCTGGTCTGACGGGTCTCCAGGTCCGTCAGAACCCGCTCGGCGCGCTCCTTGATCGGCCGGAGCACCGGCGCCGTGTCCGGTGACGTATCGATCTCCTGGCGCAACCCGCGCACCAGGTTGAAGACCTTCGCCTCGTAGGGGCCCGGCGCTTCGCGCAGCGTCTGCACGGTCGCGGTGTCGAAGGTAACGCCAGGCGTCAATCGGCCGAGCCCCTCCTGGCTGGCGCTCTCCTGCACCAGCCGGCGGGTCTTGCGGGCGAGATCGGCCACGAACCCGATCCGTTCCGCGTACTCGTTCCGTACCGCGACGTACCACTGGGCCAGACGCCGGAAGGTGGCGACGTGATCCCGCAACGCGGGATCCGGAGAGACGATCTCCCACAGCGCTTCGATCTCCTTGAACGCCTCCAGGAAGGTCGTACGCGCCTGCGGATCGAGGAAGCGCCCGTAGACCACCGCTTCGAGCGCTTCGTCGTCCATCTCGCCCGTGCCCGGGTAGTCGCGCTCGGCCCGCTCGATCCGGTCGATGAGGTCCGCGCGAAGCAGGTCGATGTCCTCGATCGCTCCGCTCACGTCGGCGGCATCGAACTGCAACGCCTTTCTCAGCTCGCGCAGCACCCCGACGAAGTCCACGATCAGGCCGACGCGCTTGAGGATGCCTTCCGCATCCACGTACGGACGGTTCACACGCGCGATCGCCTGCAGCAGCACGTGGTCGCGCATCGGCTTGTCGAGGTACAGGCAGAACAGCAGCGGCGCGTCGAAGCCGGTCAGCAGCTTGTCGGTGACGATCAGAATCCGCGGATCGCGACCTTGGCGCTTGAACTCCACCAGGACATCCGCCTCGCGCTCGGGCGAAAGCTGATGCTTCGCCACGAGCGGGCGCTCCACGGAGTCGTTGGGGTTGTCGGTGTAGACGACCTCGGTCCACTCGGAGGGCAGCAACTCATCAAGGGCCTGCTTGTAGCGCGCGCACGCTTCGCGGTTCACGCCCACCAGGAACGCCTTGTAGCCGAGCGGATCGACGCTCTCCCGGAAGTGCTCGGCGACGAACGCGGCCACCTTGCGGACGCGGTCGTCGGCGGTGAGGAAGGTGCGCAGATGCACCGCCCGATCGAGGACCCGGTTGAGCTCTTCCACGTCGGTCACTCCCTCGGCGTCGGCCGCGGTGAGGAACTCGCGGTCGAGCTGCTCGACCGGCACGGTCATGTCGCTCGGCGCCAGCGTGTGGCGGATCGGCAGGGTGGTCTCGTCGTCGATCGACTCCGCGATGGAGTACTTGTGCAGATAGCCCTGTTCGTCCTCCGTGCCGAAGATCTTGAAGGTGCCCAGGCCGTAGGAGGTTCTGTCGATCGGCGTGCCGGTGAAGCCGACGATCGTCGAGGCGGGCAGGGCGGCCATCAGGTAGGTTCCCAGGTCCTTGGCGACCGAGCGGTGCGCTTCGTCGATGAACACGTAGATGTTGTCGCGGGTGTTGGCGTCCCTCTCGATGTCCTGGAACTTGTGGATCATCGACAGGATCAGGCCGCGTTTGTCCGTTGACAGCAGGTCGCGCAGCTCGTCCTTGTTACGCGCGCGCCATACCGGGATGTCCTGCTGCTGCATGTCGCCGAGCAGCCGCTCGACCCACCTCTTGAGCTGTCCTTCGAGCTCCGTGCGGTCCACCACGACCAGCACGGTCGGATTGCGGAACTCCTGCTTGTGCTCAAGGATCAGCCTGGCAGCGGTGAGCAGGGTGAAGGTCTTGCCGGAGCCCTGCGTGTGCCAGACCAGCCCGCGGCGCCTCGACGGCTCGGCACAGCGTTCGACGATGAGGTCGATGGCGTGGCGCTGGTGCTGGCGCAGCACCGACTTCCGCGTCTCGCCGTCTTCGACGTAGAACAGGATCCAGTCGCGCAGGGTGCGCAGGAAGTCCGTCGGCTCGAAGAACGACTGTACTGCGAAGCGGTAGCTCTCCTCCGGCCGTTCCTTCCAGCGCGCCATGAAGCGGCGCGACGCGTTCCAGGTCACGCCGTACCAGTAGTCGAGGACGTGCGTAACGTTAAAGAGTTGGGGCGCGGCCAGCAGTTCGGGTGTTTCGGCCTCATAGCGTCGCAACTGCGTGACCCCGCGTTCGATCGCCCCGGGGTCCTTCGGGTTCTTGTGCTCGACGATCGCGACGGGCACCCCGTTGATCACGAACATCACGTCGGCGCGGTTGCCCTTCCGAGCCGGCGGCTTGAGCCGCCATTCCCACGTCACGTGCAGCGTGTTGGCGGCCGGCGTATTGAAGTCGATCAGTTGGACATGTCGCTGTCGCGCCTCCTCCTGGTCGTACCATTGCCGCTCCCCGCGCAGCCAAGCGAGCATCTCCCGATTGCCGTCGATGGTTGGCGGAATCGCCTCGATTGTCTCCACGGCGGACTGAACACCGTCTTCGGCTATCCAAGGATTGAGCCGACGGACCATGGATTCAAGCTCCCCACGAAAGAGCATCCCAGCGGGGCCACCTCGTCTGCCCAGTGCTTCCTGCGGTGATAGGGGGGTCCACCCGACCTCCTCGGTATGCCGGACCATAGGGAATTGGACAGTCGCCGCTTCGCTTGGACTCAACCCAGTCATGTCACGTTTTGTGCTATTCAATCCAAAGCGCATTTCATGTCAATGTTTTACGACAACAACCGAAACATCCATCCCACTCTCCAAATCCCTGCAGAATTCAGCCTCGTCACGAATGTGTCCGAGGTCGTATACAACGAATAAAATCTGACCATATCCCTTCGAATAAGAGACGATGTCGGCACCGATCTCATCGATGACTTCCCGAATTCTCCGCGACTCTTTTATCAGTTTTACCTCGAGAGCGAGAGACCGTTTGAACAGAACGAAATCGGGAACCGCCTCCTTCGCGGAAATTTTGACCCGGCCAACTTCGCGGTCATATTCCTGTCCTTTTTGCATTCCTTGGCCTACGAGCAGAATCTCGATGACGTCTTGAACGTCCCCTTCGTTTTCTGGAGCCTTGTGGATCGCACTTCTCAGTCGAGACTTCAGGAAGTCTCGGAGAGCAACAACTCTGTCGTGAGCTATGCCAATCTCGGTCTCAAGGAATCCCTTCAGCAGCTTAGCGTTTGTAAACACATTCTCGAAGATCTGCTTCTTTTGGTAAGGCGAAACCTTCCCTGCATCGAACTTGTCATAGTCATACCCATTAAAGACCGGTGGCAATTCAGTTTCCGACGCTACCAGGCGGAGTATCTCATTGAACTTGCGCCCGTAGGTAACGAATCCTGCGTATCTTATCGAACCCGTTGATCCTTCCGCGTTTAGCATAGTTCCTGTCCGTAAACTCACAAGTTGTTGAACAGGCGTGAATTGATGGTTTTG
>JAPPNY010000210.1:159032-175240 GCA_028818385.1 Spirochaetaceae bacterium | reverse complement strand
TGTGCTGATCGCGGGGCGAAAAGTAGCGCTCCTTGGAGCGGCTGCCCTCCTCGTCGGCGCGGGCGCCGACGATCACTCCGGTGTACGGCTCGGTGTTGGCGTCCTGGACGTAGCGGTCCTGGTCGTGATCGAACCGGTAGCGCGGCCAGGCGCCGGACAGCGTGTTGACCAGCGCGTCGGTCTTCAGCGCCTTGCAGCAGGCGATCCGCGACAGCGCGCCCGCCGGAAAGGTCTGCTTGGCGTCCAGGGCGGCGCGGTTCTCGCCGTAGATCAGGTCGAGCCGCCAGTCGCGGACGAGCTGGTCGCGGTAGGCGATCATCTCCGGGATCTTGAACGAGGTGTCGATGTGCACCAGCGGAAACGGCACCGCCCCGAAGAACGCCTTGCGGGTCAGCCACAGCAGCACGGTCGAGTCCTTGCCGATCGACCACAGCATGCAGAGGCGCGAGAACTCCCGGTACGCCTCCCGCAGGATGTAGACGCTCTGCGCCTCCAGGCGCTGCAGTGCCGTCATCGGGGCGGCGGTCACGTGGCGGCCCTCATACGGCGTTCGCGGCCACGTGCAGCCCGCACTCCTTGACGGCGTCCTGCTCCCACCACCAGCGCCCCGCGCGCGGGTCCTCGCCGGGCTCGACCGCGCGCGTGCAGGGAGCGCAGCCGATGCTCAGGAAGCCGCGGTCGTGCAGGACATTGGAGGGCACGTCGTGGGCGCGCAGGTAGTCCCACACCCGGTCGTCCGTCCATTCGGCCAGCGGATTGGCCTTGATCGCGCCGTGCGCGGAGTCCCACTCCACGAACGGGGTGTCGGCGCGGTCCGGGCTCTGCGCGCGGCGCAGCCCGGTGATCCAGGCGGCGGCGCCTGCGAGCGCGCGGCGCAGCGGCTCCACCTTGCGGACGCCGCAGCAGCGGTGGCGATGCTCCACGCTCTCGTAGAAGAGGTTGGGGCCGGCGTCGCGCACCATCTCCTGCACCGCGCCGGCCTCCGGGAACAGCACTTCGTAGTGCATGTGGTAACGGCTCATCATGCGCGCCATCAGGTCGTAGGTCTCCTGGTGCAGGCGGCCGGTGTCCAGCACGAAGATGGATGCGTGCGGGTCGATGCCGAGCAGCATGTGGCTCAGGACCTGGTCCTCGGCTCCCAGCGAGGACGCCAGCTTCACCGCGCGGCCGTGGCGTTCCACCAGGGCGCGGAGCAAGGCCTCCGCGCCGTCGGCGGCGACGGCGTTCAGCCGCTCGATCTCGGCCTGGTTTACCTGCATCCGTATCTCTTCATCGGCTCCAATCGATCGTTACGCCCAGCGTGTCCGGATCCTGCTGCAGCATCCGGTAGGCGGTCGCGGCATCCGCCGGCGCGAAGCGATGGGTGACCAGTTCGTCCACCTTCACCACTCCCTGCTCGATCAGGGCGAGCGTCCGCTCCATCCGGTCACGCCGCTGGCCGTTCGGGAAGTGGGTCGTGGTCTCGCCCGCCCGCAGCCAGTGGATGTCAACCTCGCAGGCGCCCGGCGAATAGTAACCCAGGACGACAAGATGACCGTCGTGTCCCAGCAGGGCTGCAGCGTCGCGGATGAGATCGGTCTTCCCCGTGGTCTCCGCCGCGATGCGCAGGCCTGCCGGGGCGCGGCTCCGGACCCACTCGCCCGGGTCCTCGGCATGGGTATCGACCACCTCGTCGGCGCTGTGCTCGGCAGCGATCTCCAGCCGCCGGCGGCGGTGCCCGGCCAGCAACACCCGCGCGCCCCGGTGGCGCAGCACCTGCGCCGCCCACTGGCCCACCAGGCCGTCGCCGATGACCAGCGCCGCGTCGCCGGCGGCCACCGGTGGACGCGCGCCGCCGTTGTAGCCTACCTGCGCCAGCAGCAGGGCAGAGGCGCTGCGCGTGTCGACGGCGGACGGCAGCGGAATCACGTCGGCCGCCGCCGCGACGTGCCAGGCGCAGTGACCGGCCCACCAGCGGCCTTCCCAGCCCGGCGGCTGCTTGCAGCGGGCACTGAACACCCGGTCCCCCACCGCGATTTCGGTCACCGCGTCTCCCGCGGCGCGCACGCGGCCGGCCGCCTGGTAGCCGGGCGTGAACGGGAAGCGGACGGTGCCTGCGCCCAGGCGGATGGTCCCATGCAGGCAGTGCAGCTCGGTGCCGGCGCTGATCGTGGTGTGCTCGACCTCGACCAGGACGTCGTCCGGCCCCGGAGGCGGCAGCGGCACCTCACGCAGCTCCACCTCGCCCGCAGCGGGAAAGACGATCGCGGCGGTCGATCCCGGATGGGGACTCATCTTCGTGACTGTATAGGGAAAAACAGCCAGTGGGTCGAACCGGAGCGTCAGACGCCGTACAGGGAGACGTGGCTGGTGCTGGACGAGGTGAACCGGGAGCCGGCCCAGCCGCTCCAGCGCTCGCGCAGGCGGAGGCCCGCCAGGCGCGCCATCAGGTCCAGCTCCGAGGGCCAGGCGTAGCGGAGCTGCGCCGGGAACAGCCGGGTTCCCGCCGCGTCGATCACGAGATGCTGGCAGGTCACCCGCTGGCCGGCGGCGTCGTGGCGGGACAGGTCAAGCTGCACGGCGTCGGACTCCAGGTGCGAGATGCCCACGTTCTGGCCGTTCGCGAACCGCGTCGGGTCGGGCACGAACGCCTCGATCAAGAAGACGCCGCCGGCGCCGAGGTGCTCGGCGACGCGCGCGAAGCACTGCACCTGCTGCTCCTGGGTGGCGAGCATGAAGAAGGTGTTGAACACGACGAAGATCAGCTCGAACGTGCCGTCGACTCGAAAGTCGGCGAAGTCGCCGATGGTCACCGGAATGGCGTCGCCGCCCGGCTTGGCGCGCAGCTTCGCCACCATCGCCTCGGAGGCTTCGATCCCGTGCACGTCGACGCCCTGCGCGGCCAGGGGCAAGGCGACCCTGCCGGTGCCGATGCCCAGTTCCAGAGCGCGGCCGTCGCCCGCCAGCCGCGCCAATACCTCCACGGGGCCGGTGCCGGTCACCATCCGGTCGTAGATCTCCGCGATGCGGTCGCCGTAGGTCGCCGCCGTGTAGTCCTTCACGTCACCTCTCCTGTGGGTAAGAGCGGGGAGTATAGGCGTCTGGCGGATGTGCCCCGCAAGCGAGTGGTTGTGACGCTGTGCGTGTGGCCTTATCCGGTCACAGCAGCCGGGGCACGGAGACGGCGATGGCGGGGAAAGCCAGCGGGTGAATGAGATATTCTCCAGCCTCGTCGCTACCGTATGCGCGGGGCTCGCCTTCGGGCGCCATGACTACGATCTCTCCATCGAGCAACTCCACCGGCGGGTCGTCGAGGATTCCTTCGTCGACGAGCCGGCTCGTGCTTCACCGACCAAGTCGACGGTGATCATGCCGTTGGCAGCCTGGATGGACTCTCTGAGAGCCCGCAGATGGCCGAGAGTCGGCTCCCGCGCCGCCCAGGCTGCGATCGGATGTGCGACCAGCGCTTCGTCGATCAGCGTGCGGGCAACGTGCGAGATGCTCGTTCCCTCTTCCCGGGAGATGCGCACCAGCCTGCTGTGCTGCTCGGGACGAAGCAGGATCTGGGTGCGATACAGCCGTTCACCCATGGACCAGAGAAACACCCCTAACACATCCATGTGTCAACCAGCTAACGCGTCGCGAGCGAGGTGTGGCAGGTCGTGGCTTGAGGCCGCGGCACGACTCGCTTCAGCATGGGACGGAGCCCATGTTCGCTGCTGCCGACGGCGTCGAGTGCCTGGACTACGGATGCTCCTACCTGTGGCCGTACGATCGTCCGCGCGACTCGGTGCGCGTCCTCATCGAAAGCCGCATCCTGCTCGCAGGCGGCCCGCACGGGACCGGCATCCCCTACTACCTGGGAGCCTCCTGCAAGGGCGAGGACACCTACGGCGTCCGCAAGCAGTACGGCCCGATGGGCTTCCGCGCCGGGGCGCGCACCCTGTTCCTGGACCCCAACTACGACTTCACCTGGATCGTCGGCAGCGGCAGCGCCGTGATCTTCCGCCGCGCGCTCCCCGATGCGTCGAACCCCGCCGGGGCGCCCGGCCGCTACCGGGAGGTGCGTGCGGACACCAGCCGCATGTGGGGACCGCTGCGCCTGCAGCTCACCCCGGCCACAGGCGCATACGAGATCCCGGTCAGCGATTTCGCTGCCGTCGCGGCCGCCACGGATGCCGGCCACGGTATCGTCGCGCAGACCGAGATCGCCGATGCCGGCACGGGCACGCGCGCGGTGATCGAGTACCCGGTGAAGACCATGAACGTCAGCCGGGCGGGGTACCCCGCCGCCGGCGACGGCAGCGTGTGGCAGACCGACACCGGTCCGATCGGCGTGCCCGATCTGTCGCGCCGGCACGACCCGCCGGTGGCCTGTTTCTCCCTCGGCTTCATCGCCGTCGCCAGCCGCCAGCCGGACGCCGCCGACTTCGTCCTGGAACGGCCCACGGCGCTTGCCCGGCCGCACGCTGACGTGTCCGTGCTCCACTTCTCCGCCCCGTTCTCGCGCCCGGCGACCAACCGGCTGTTCGGGATACCGCCGCGCGCGCAGGGCCCGGCCGGTTGACCGGAAGGCGCTCGCGTAGTAGCAAATCCAAACGGTACGGGTACCATGAGCGAGCAGAGTCAGGTTGCGGGCTCGGCGCCATCGACGCCCACGACCGCCCCTGCGCGCGCCGTCGCCGACCCCAATCGAGATCTGTGGGCGCGCGTGCGCCGCAACTGGATGCTCTACGCCATGATCGCGCCGGCGATCCTGGGCTTCCTGCTGTTCAAGTACATCCCGGCGATCGGCGCGGTGACGATCCCGTTCACGCGCTACAGCATCGTCGACGGCTTCTTCGGGTCCGACTGGGTCGGACTGAAGTGGTTCGGCTCTTTCCTCTCCGGCGCCTTCTTCCCGCGCCTGGTCCGGAACACCTTTCTGCTCGGCTTCCTGGGGATGGTGATCGGCTTCCCCATGCCGATCCTGCTGGCGCTGTCGCTGAACGAGATCAGGAGCCAGCCGTTCAAGCGGTTCGCGCAGACCATTACCTATCTGCCCCACTTCATCTCCGTGGTGGTGGTGGTCGGCCTGATGTACTCCTGGTTCTCCCACGACGGGTACATCAACGACTTCCTCGGCCTCTTCAGGCTCGATCCCATCGACTTTCAGCATGATCCGCGCTGGTTCCGGCCGCTGTACATCGGCTCCGGCATCTGGCAGGGGATCGGCTGGGGGTCGATCCTCTACCTGGCCGCCCTGGGCGGGGTCAACCCGGAGCTGTACGAGTCCGCCTACCTGGACGGCGCCAACCGCGTGCGCCGCGCCTGGCACGTGACGCTGCCGGGCATCGCCCCGACGATCACCATCCTGTTGATCCTGGGCATGCAGAACATCATCGAGGTCGGCTTCGACAAGGCGTTCCTGATGCAGAACCCGGCGAACATGAGCACCTCCGACGTGTTCGCGATCTACGTCTACCGGCGCGGCATCATCGGCCTGGACTTCGCGTTTGCGAGTGCCGTGGAGCTGTTCAACGCCATCGTCGGGCTGCTGCTGGTGGCGGGCGCCAACTACCTGAGCCGGCTGGTCAACGAGCACGGGCTGTGGTGAGGTCGGCGGGCCGATGATCAAGTACAAGGCGACGCCCGGCTCGATAGCGTTCGACGTGGCGAACCACGCGGCGATCATCCTGCTGATGATCTCCATGGTGTACCCGTTCGTGTTCGTCATCTCGGTGTCGGTGAGCGACTTCGAGGCGATCACCTTCAACCGGGTCAAGCTGCTGCCGGTCGGCCCGCTGCAGGCCACGGCGTACAACGTCCTGCTCGGCGCCACGAACATCCTGACCAGCTACATGAACAGCATCATCTACGCGCTCGGCACGGCCACCGTCACGCTGGTGGTCACCAGCCTGGCCGCCTACGTGCTGGAGCAGCGTACGCTGCCGTTCCGCAAGGCGCTGATCGTGTTCATCGTGCTGACCCTATTCCTGCCCGGGTACTTCATCCCCACGTACCTGCTGGTCAACCAGCTCGGACTGGTGGACACCCGGCTGATCGTCATCCTGCTGCCCAGCCTCAGCGCCTGGTACATCCTGGTGATGCGCGCCAACATCCGCACCGTCGTCACCCGCGAGCTGCAGGAGGCGGCGCTGATCGACGGCGCCAACCACCTGCAGATCTACGTGTCGCTCGTGCTGCCCCTGATCAAGCCGATCCTGGCCACCATCGGCCTGTTCGCGGTCGTCGGGAGCTGGAACAACTTCTTCCTGCCGCTGATCTACCTCAACGACCGCGACAAGCACCCGCTGACCCTTATCCTCCGGCGCATCGTCCTGGAAGGCGAGATCGGCAAGTACTCAGGGGGCGGCATGGCCCAGCTCTGGGACGACCAGGGCGTGCCGGGGTTCGTCGCCGTCGGCTTCTTCAAGTCCTTCAAGTTCGCGGCGGTCGTGGTCACGGTGTGGCCGATCATCGTCGCCTACCCGTTCGTGCAGAAGTACTTCGTGAAGGGGATCCTGGTCGGGTCGGTCAAGGACTGACCGTTGACACCGTTATCGAATACGCCGAGGCTCGGCGTACCAGACCTGCGCGGGAGCGCAGAAGGAGGCACGTGATGAAGACAACCTCGCTGATCGCCGCCGCGGCGATTCTGGCCCTGTCCGTGACGCCGGTGTTCGGATCCGGCGAAGAGGAGGGCATGGCGACGGGTCCGCCGACGATGCAGATCTACGCGAACTACTGGGACCGCAATCCCAACTGGTCGCCGGAGACCCTCGTCCTTGCGAAGTTCGCGGAGGTCGCCGGCGCCGAGATCGAGCTGGTCACCGGTGACCGGCAGAAGGCCAAGACCCTGGTCGCGAGCGGCGACCTGCCCGACATGATGTGGAACAGCTTCAATCGCCTGGAGGCCATGGACTTCGGCACCAAGGGCGCGCTGTACGCGATCGACACCCTGTTCGACATGATGCCCAACCTGAGCACCTGGCGGGAGAAGTACCCGGAGTACGACGGCGCCATGACCGCCCCCGACGGCCACCAGTACGCGACCACGTCGGTGTACAACTACACGCAGCTCCGCCGCGCGCCGTCGATCTCGCCGGCCGTGCACGAACTGGGCGTCGATCCGCGGGCGGACATCCAGACCATGCAGGACCTGCTGGACGTGCTGGGCCAGTTCAAGGCCCGGTGGCCGGAGAACCATCCGTGGGTCACCCGCCGCGGGATCCGCGACGGCTACCACGTGATGTTCGGCACCAACCACTCCGTGTACCTCAATCCGGAGACCGACCGCTGGACCTACGGCGAGCTTGAGGACAACTACCGCGGCATGATCGAGATCCTCAGGCAGGCCTGGGCCGACGGGGTCATGCATCCCGACTTCATGTCCATGGGCGAGGATCCGTGGCGCGAGATCATGTCGCAGGGCAAGGCCTACTTCACGACCGGCCCGTACAGCCAGATCACCTGGCAGGGCACCGACCGCGCGGACCCCAACACCTGGTGGATCCCGATCCTGGCGCCGGAGTTCAACGGCACGCGCTACTGGTCGACGATTCAGAATCCGCGGGTGCTGGACGCGGCCAGGTGGACGCTCGGCGCCAAGACCGAGGTCGCCGAGAACGCGGCCGCGCTGATCGACTGGCTCTACAGCGACGAAGGCGTCTACTACATCTACTTCGGCGAGGTCGGCGTGACCAGCGAGCTGGACGACCTGGGCTACGGCTACTACGCCCACTTCCCGGAGGGGCAGCGCACGGAGTGGATGTGGGAGCAGGGCTTCCACTTCTTCCGCTACAACGTCGTGCACTCCCTGTGGGAGCTGAACCCGAGCAAGGCCGGCAGCGTGCCGGAGAAGGTCTTCACCGACGAGGTAGCGGACTTCTACATCAGCAACGACTCGGTGCGGCCGCCGGAGCCGGTGCTCACCTTCACCGCTGACGAGCTGGACCAGATCAAGCAGATCAAGGCCGACGCCGACGCCGCCGCCCTGGAGGGCGCCGCCACCTTCATCCGCGGCAGCCGCGCGATGAGCGAGTGGGGCGACTTCACGGCGCAGTTGGAGCGCATCGGAGTCAAGCAGCTCGAGGACATCTACAACGCCGCCTACGCGCGGACGAAGTAAATCCCGTAGCACTCGGCAGACGCGTTGAGCGTCATCGGGCCGTCGGCCGGCTATGCCGGTCCGGCGGCCTTCCTTATTAACCTGAAATGACGCGACCCGCCCTGACGGCTGCCGTGGTCCGCTGGACGGTGCTGGTCGACGTCCTGCTGGCAGGCGCCTTGATTTGGGCCGCGCTGTCGGGCGAACGCGGCGTCGTGGCCGCGCTCGTCCCCGTATGCGCAGGCATCGTCTGCTGGCAGGCGGTCGTGCTCCTCAGGGCGCGGCGCCGCGGCCCGGCGCTGGAGATCGAGCGCAACGTCAGGCTGCCTCACTACTTCCAGGCCGCCGTGCAGGCATGCCACTACCTGTACCTGGGGTTCTACTACCCGGCGGTCCGGGAGCACCTGCCGCTCATCGCGATCCAGGTCGTCGTCTTCTACGCGCTGGAGATGCTCCTGCCGTGGTCGCGGGGCAGGAAGTGGCGGGCCGGCTTCGGACCCCTGCCGGTGGTGGGCAGCATCAACCTGTTCCTCTGGTTCGAGCCCGAGTACTTCTTCGGCCAGCTCCTGCTGGTGGCCGGCGCCCTGGCCACCCGCGAGTTCGTGCGCTGGCGCCGGGACGGCCGCTCATCGCACGTCTTCAATCCGTCGGCGATCGTCCTGGCCGCGGCCGGCCTGTTTCTGATGATCACGGACACGACCACGGCGACCACGGGCATCAATCACATCCTGGCCTTCGAGCTGCCGCCGAGCTTCTTCGAGCTGATGTTCGTCTTCGGCATCCTGTTGCAGATCTTCTTCGCCACCACCCTGGTCACGTTCGGCGCGGTGCTGGCGCTCGCCCTCATCCACTACGGCGGCACCCTGCTGCTGGGCGCGTGGCCGCTGTTCAACATCTTCCACATCAGCGTCTTCCTGGGTCTGAACCTGCTGGCCACCGATCCCGCGACTTCGCCCCGGACTCCTGTCGGCAAGCTCCTGTTCGGGCTCACCTGGGGCGCGGCCATCTGGTGCTGCTACCTCGGGCTGCGCGTGCTGGAGCTGCCGCCGTACTACGACAAGATCCTCACGGTCCCGCTGGTGAACCTGCTGGTGCCACTCTTCGAGAAGGCCGGTCGGGCGGTCACGATGTCGTTCCGGTTCGACCGGGCGGCCTTCATCGCCGCCTACGCCGGACTGTTCCTGCTCATCCTGCCGACCCTGAAGCTGCAGTACCGGTCGGCCGAGTACTACCTGCAGGACCGTCTGCCCCCCATCGCCTCCCCGGAGGTCTGGAAGTCCGTCCCGCTGGTGCAGGAGAAGCGGCTGTACTGCGAGCGCCATCGGCGCGCATGCGAGCCGTGGGGCATCGCCGAGGAGATCCGGACGTACGCCGCGTTCGCCCGCGAGCTGCGCCTCCGATACGCCGTCGTCCAGGACATCGACCGCCTGAAAAAGGCCGCCGAACGCAGCCGTCCGTGAACTGCATAGCGAGCACGACTGCCCAGATACGTACTGACGGAGGAGGGTGTTTAGTGACGACAACTACAATTGTCAGCACCTGCCGGACGGCTCCTCACGGAGTCGCAGGGAACTCGTTCAGCAGTCATGGAACTGTACCAAACCACATCGCGACACAGGTGTCAACCCCCCGATGACACGATTCCGGAAGAGTTCTCCGCGACGCCGCTCACTTGTCTCCCACCCCGTATCTGAGCCGCGCCACGGCCCCGCGTGCTGCGAGCTGATTCCGCGCGTAGTGGCTCGGCATGTTCGGCGATTTCCAGTCACCCGCCTCCTGTAGCTCGACCAGCCCCGCCCCCTCGGCCGCCAGGGACTGCGCCGCGCCCACCCGCAACGAGTGCCCGGACACCCGACCGTCGATGCCGACACGTTTCGCATGGTGGGCGATGATGCGGCGGATCGACCCCGCGCCAAGCCTGCCGCCGACGGTGCCGCCCCTGTCGAGGCGGCGAAACAGTGGACCGTCGGCCACACGGGCGGCGCTCAGGTAGCCCTGCATGGCCGCGATGGTCGGCGCACCGAGGTAGCGCACGTGGCCCTGGCCGTCCTGGTCCGTCTTCGAGTGCCGGACCGTGACCGTTCCGCTGCCGTCGTCGTCCAGATGCAGGTCGGCGACATCAAGCTCTGACAGTTCGGACACGCGCAGGAGCGCGTCGGAGCCCACTCGGATCAGCGCGCCGTCGCGAAGCCCGATAAGGGTGCGCCCGCCGTTCTCTGCGAGCGCAGCGATGCGGTCCGCCGCGTCCCAGTCGAGCCCCTGGACCTGACCACGGCCGCGGTCGCGTCCTGCCTTGGCAATGGAGCGCATCACCTCGTGCACCACCGCGGAGGCGGTGGGATCGGCAGCTCCCGTGGATCGATGGGCTGCGGAGATCGCGGCTCGGTCCACTCGCACCGTTGCCGGAGCGCAGCCCTGACGTGCTCTGTCGGTCAGGTAGGCCGCGACCACCGACGGATCGGCCGGCATGACGCGCGCGTTGCGCTTGAGCGCCCACGCTTGCCAGCGTTCCCAGGCGGAACGATAGGCGCGGCGGGTGTTGGGGGATGTGGCGCATTCGAGCGCGGCGACGACCTGTGCCCGATCGACCGCTGTGATGCCGGTGCCCTGGGACTCGGCAATGAACGTCTCTGAACCGACTGTGTCCATGTTACATCAAGCGCACGAGCGGCGCTGGTGCTTTAACGCACAACGTTCTCCGAACGAGTCGCGACTCCGCATCCGCACGCGTCCCGCAGCCAAGAGAATAGATAGCGCAAGACACTTGTAGTTATCAGCACCTGCGGCGCTCCGGGACGTACCTGGCGCGGCTGCTCTCCGGTCTCACGCGGTTCGATCGCCGCTCAGGGACCCGTGCCGCCGGAGAGGCCCATCTGAAGCCTGCCCGAGGCACGGTGATGGTGTCTGCGGCGCTGCTGTCGGCATGGGCTGCGTGGTCCGATCCCGCAGCCACCATCGGCGGCGCCGAAGCTCTGAGTCTCGCCGATCTGTACGACGCTGCCGCTCCGGCGCTCGACGGCCACGAAGCCGCCCTGCGCCGCTGCCAGATCGACGTCGACCGCGACCGCCACGCGGCGCTGGAGACGACCCTGCGGGAACTCGTACGCGCCCGGTTGCTCACGCTGGAAGCCGACCGGCTCGGCATCACGGAGCAGACGCTCCAGGCGCGCATCGACGGTGCGGCGGAACCGGTCACCGAGGCTGACGTCAGCGCGTTCCATCGGCAACGCGGCCTCACACAGCCGCTGGCCGACATCGCCCCGCAGATTCGCGGGTACCTGCAACAGCAAGCAGTCGACGCCGCCCGCGCATCGGCCTACGGCCAGATGGAGCGCCGCTACGCGGTGGCGTACCTGCTGGAACCGCTGCGCTACGAAGTGGCGGCCGACGGGTTCCCATCCTCCGGACCGGCGGATGCGCCGGTGACGATCGTCGAGTTCTCGGACTTCGAGTGCCCCTACTGCGCCCGGCTGCTGCCGATCCTGGAGCAAGTCAAGCGCCAGTACGCCGGCAGGGTGCGCGTGGTCTACCGGCACTACCCGTTGATCGGCATCCATCCGAACGCCTGGAAGGCCGCCGAAGCGGCGCTCTGCGCCGGCGAGCAAGGCCGGTTCTGGGCGTTACACGACCTTATGTTCTCCGAGCAAGGCGCCCTGACGCTCCCGGACCTGAAGGAAAAGGCGGCTCGGTTGGAGTTGGATAGCGAAACATTCAACCAGTGCCTGGATTCCGGCCGTCGCTACGACGAGGTGCTGGCCGACGTGCGTGCCGGCGATGCGGTCGGCGTATCGGGAACGCCGGCGATGTTCGTCAACGGGCGGTTCGTCGGCGGCGCGGTGCCGTACGCAACGCTGGCCGTTATCATCGACGATGAGTTAGGCCGCGCGAACCGATGACCGCACGGCGGCCGGCCGACGTGAATTCGGACCCAACGGCCGAGCTTCCGCTCCTCGTGATAGGGGCCGTTGACCAATGCGGGCTGGCCCCGGGTAGCCGCCAACCGTCGGCCGAACTGCGCGACGTGGTTGTCTGCGTCGAGGACCGCGACGGCGCTGAGTTGCTGAATCTGACCGCGCCGGTTCCGGCGCGGCCCCGAACTTGGTCGCAGACTGTGAGCGGCCCGACCCGATTCACTCAAACAGATTACGGCGCCGTGGTGCGCAGCGAGCTCAATCGCCGGCGCGTGGAGGCGCTTGGCAGCAAGCGTCGCTTAGGCCAACAACGAGGCTCCCGTATGAGGCGGCCCGTTGCTGCCGCTACGCCAGTGGGTTGCTGACCGAGCCTATGGTGCCGTTTGGGGTCATGGAGGCGCCCGATAACGCACAGACTGCCGCCCGAGCCCCCAGCGGAGGGTTCCCTATGGAGTGATTGATCGGATTGGTCCGCTAACGAAGACGGATTATCGTCCTTGGATTTGGGGATTACCCCGCAGGAGTGAGACATAAATATGAATCGATTCGTGGCTGTGACGTTAGCGCTATCTTTTCTGATACCGGTCGGTTCGGTAGCGTTCGGGAGCGGTGGTAACGAGGTTCCGGAGACTGGTGGCTCAACTGGTGGCTCAGTTATATCCGATCCGATCGAGTGCAGTTGGGAGCTTTACGGTGCTCCTTGGACAGAGCGTGACGTCGACGAGGTGAAAGAAAAGCGCGGTTATGGTAGGTATAAGCAGTGTCGGCATTGCCTCTACAGAGTGTATCGGACATGCACAAGGCATTGCCGTTGGTGCAACCTTGTGCGGAGTCCGCACGCTGGTTGGTGCACGGCTTACGCGACACGATGTGGCTCGTGGTCGAGGAACACTAGTAGTCCTACCTGCACTAGTTGGAGTAGAAATAACTGCACCATATGGTAGTGTATATGTCCCCTGTTTGGTGAACAGTTATCAGTAAGTCTCTGAGGAACGTTCCCTCCGCGTAGAGGGAACGTTCCTCAGGGATAGGAGGCAGCAGTATGAGCACACCAAGATCTCCGATTCATTCACGGCGCCCAACGCCGTCATCGAGCGCCGATTCGCGATCCGCGCGCTGGTCCCCGTCCGAACGGGCCTTATGGCGGCCCGGGTCGCAGCACTCGCCCAGATGGCCGCCTCGGCGCCCATAAAGCCCATCCGCATCCCCGCCTGAGCCGCGTACGGCGCGAAGTCCTTGTGTGGCCCGTAGCGGGCTCCAGTCCAACGGTCGGTGATCTCGTTGCCGTCCCGCTTCTCGATCACCAACAGATTGCGTTCCTTGAAGCAGGTCTGCGCGCGCAGGCCCTCGCGGCGGTTACTCCCCGCTGTGGTGATATTTGCGGGCTCGTGGTGCCGTCCACCTCGACCACCATCAACGGACATGGCTGCCCATGATGAGCGGCATCGATCAGTTCTGCTGGATCGTCGGGGATGCGCCGGTCTTCTCGGTGGTGCGCTGCTCCGCCGTGGAGCTCACCGCATACCCCAGCAACGCCTCCGGCTTGGTCGCTGAGCGCTCAAACGCCTCCTCGGCTCCCCGAAGGCAGATCAGCGTCGTCATCAGCGGTGAGAACCCGAAGCACTCCTCGATGCCCAACTGCGCGTCCAGCGGCGCGAAGCTGCCGGGCTGGTCGAGGAACTTGCAGCACCGCCGCGGTCGCGCCACGTACTCGCCGAACCGGTTGATGAACCGCAGGTTGCGCACCTGCTCGAACACCGCGACCTCGCCGCCCACGATGATGCGGTTCGCCCGCGTGGGCTCGGCGACGCCTTCGACCACCTCTTGGACCATGAGATCGCCGACCCAGTTGACGAACTCCACGATTCTCTGCTCGGCGTCCTGCAGGCCGATCTGGCCTGCGTTCAGCCGCCTCGACAACTCCTTGACGATCCACTCTCGGTACAAAGCTCCTGACCTTTTTGCCTACCTGCCTCTTGGGTGACTACTTGTGGGCAGGTAAGCCTCTTTCGTCCCTGGAGTCAATGGCTGCCGGTTTCGGCGTTCCCACCCAACGAATCCAAGCCGTTGCGCGCGCAGCTTCCCATCTGCTACCCTTCCGGCCGGCTGCTGTGCAGCAGCCGATCAACCCTCCCAAGGAGCACGAAATGAAGCGAATCGTTACGTACGCTGTGCTCGCGGCGGTGGCGCTTGCGCTGCCATGGGCCGCGGTCAGCCAGCAGTACTCGGAGTCGCCGGTACTCGCGGCGCAGGTCGCGGCTGGAGAGCTCCCTCCCGTAGAGGAGCGCCTCCCACCCAACCCGTACGTCAACGCCGAGGCGCCGGAGATCGGCACCTACACCGAAACGGTGATGACCCTGCCGCACGAGTCCGATCTGGACCTGCCGGTCAACTACTGGGTCACCGGTCAGTACGCGCGCAGCGTCCTGCACTGGCAGGAGCAGCTCGTGCAATGGAAGGTCGATGAGACGATCGGCCATCCCTCCGGGATCCACCCGGACATCAGCATCGAGCCCAACCTGGCCGAGAGCTGGGAGATCTCCGAGGACGGCAAGGAAGTCATCTTCCACCTGCGCCCCGGCGTGAAATGGTCGGACGGCGTGGAGTTCACGGTCGACGACATCATGTTCACCTGGGACGACGTGGTGCGCGGCGGCGTGATCGCCAGCACCCAGATCCCGAACATCGAAGGTCTCTACTTCGCCGATGGCGGCCCCCTGGCCGGCGCCGGCGGCGTTCCCGAGTTCGAGAAGATCGACAAGTACACCTTCAAGGTGACGATGCAGAACTCCTACCCGGAGATCGTGCCGATGTTCTTCTCGCCGGCCATCTGGCCGTCGGTCTCCATTCCCTGGCTGCCCAAGCACCAGATGGAGAAGCTGCATCCCAAATACAACTCGGAAGCCACCATGGAGGACTGGAACTCGGCCCGCTTTCCGCGTGACCGCCCGCCCGTGCTCAGCGCCTTCCAGCCCACCGGCGTGGTCGGCGACAAGCTGATCTTCGAGCGTAACCCGTACTACTGGAAGGTGGACGCCGATGGACAGCAGCTCCCGTACTTCGACACCGTGGTGATGAAGTACCAGACCAACGGTTCCGACATCGCGCTGGGACTGGCGTCCGACGAGCTGTGGGGCGACTTCACCAAGGCCAGCACGCAGGAGGCGGGCGTCATCCGCCAGAACGAGGAGCGCGGCAACTACTCGCTGCTGCCGCTGAGCAAGGTCGGCATCTACCAGGGCCTGCGCCTTAACCTGGACACTCCGGACGACAGCCTGCGGGCGCTGTTTCAGAATCCCGAGTTCACCATGGCGTTGAGCACGGGTCTGGACACGGACGCGATGGGCATGCACACCTGCATCGTCTGTCCCGCCCACAAGGAACTGCATTCGCCGGCCATGCTGGCCGCGTACCCGCAGTACGCCGACAGCCACGTGGAGACCTTCGACCGTGACGCCGCCCTGGCGGTGTTCGACGAGCTGGGCCTGACGGACTCGGACGGCGACGGCTACCGAGAGTATCCGGCCGGCTCGCCCAAGGCAGGCCAACCCATCGGCTGGATGATCGTCGCCCCGTCCCACGACTGGATGCGCGTCCGCTGGATCGAAGGAGCCGGCGAGCAATTCAACCAGATGGGTTTCAAGGTTGCGGTCAACCCCATGAACGAAGTGGTAATGAACGAGACGCTCGTCGTGACCGGCGAGTACGACATGCGCGGCAACAGCTCGTTCCTGTGGGGCGGATGGAGCAACCAGTCGGGCTTCGAGTCCACGCTGCGCAACGGCGGCGGGCTGTATCCCGAGAATGACGGCGACCCCAACCCGATGCTGCCGCGCACCCAGTCCACGGAGCTGTTCGACTGGCAGGTCGAGGGCATGAAGATCCGTGACGCCTATTTCGCGGGCGACCTGGATCTGGATACGGCGATGGACCAGTTCGTCGCCTGGGGCGCGGAAAACGCGCCGCGGCAGGCGTTCGCCCGCGGTGGCGTGACCGAGACCGTGGTCGTGGACAACACGCTCGGCAACGTTCCGTACTTCTACGTGCCAGAGCTCAAGGCCGGTGGCATCATGCGGCAGAGCTGGGATCAATACATCGCGATGCGCATGTGGCAGTGGTTCGAAATAAAGTAACCCTCTGCTGAGTCGTCTATCGGCGGGGGGGGGGGGGGGGCCCCCCCCCCAAAAAAAAAAAAAAGCGGGGGGACAACAGCGGCGGGGGGTGAAAAA
>JAPPNY010000210.1:0-159022 GCA_028818385.1 Spirochaetaceae bacterium | reverse complement strand
TGGTTGAAAAAATACCTGGCGTGGCTGTGTTGTGTTTTTTTTAAAAAACCCCCCCCGGGGGGGGTTGGTGTTTGGGGGGGGGGGGCCCCCCCCCCCCCCCCCGCTTCTGACATACCATGGCGCGCTACATCGTCCGGCGTCTGATCTACATGCTGCCAGTGACCGTGGTGCTGTCGTTCCTCTGCTTTCTGGTGATCGATTTACCGGCCGGCGACTTCGTCAGCGTCTACGAGTCGAGCATCCGCTCGAACCTGAACATGACGGAGCAGGAGAAGGAGGCACAGCTCGCAGCGCTAGGGGAATTGAGGGTGCAGTACGGATTGGACCGCCCGGTCCTGGCGCGCTACGCCTCCTGGATGTTCAACATCGTCACCCGCGGCGACTTCGGCTACTCGTTCCAGGTGGCGCGCCCGGTGCATACGCTGATCCTGGAGCGTGTAGGCTGGACGGTGGTCATCAGCCTGCTCGGCATGACGTTAGGCCTGACCGCCAGCTTCACGCTGGGGATCTACTCCGCCCGCCACCAGTACTCGCTGTTCGACTACGTCGCGAACGTCGTGGCCTTTCTGGGAATGGCGACGCCCGGCTTCTTCCTGGCGCTGATCTTCATGACGGTCATGGTGTTCGTGTTCAACGAACAGGTGGGCGGCCTGTTCTCGTCCGATTACGTCAACGCCCCGTGGAGCTGGGGCAAGGTGGTCGACCTGCTGAAGCACCTCAGTATTCCACTGGCCGTCGGCTTGGTTACCGGCGCCGGCGCCGGGATGCGCATCATCCGCGGCAACCTGCTGGACAAGCTCAACCAGCCCTACGTGCAGACTGCGCGCGCCAAAGGGCTGCCGGAGAACCTAGTCGTGTACCGGCACGCTCTCAGAAACGCCCTGCATCCGTGGGTGATGGGGATGAGCAACACGTTCTCCGAATTGCTCTCGGGCGACACCATCCTGAGCATCGTGCTGGGGCTCCCCACCGTCGGCTTGATGTTCTACACCGCACTGATCCATCAGGACAGCTACGTGGCCGGCACGTTCCTGCTGATGGCGACTATGCTGCTGCAGGTTGGTACCCTGCTGGCCGACATCGTGCTGGCGTGGCTCGACCCCACGGTCAGATTCGAGTAGATGAAGGGCGCCGTGCCGGGAACGCCGGCGATAGCGACGGGGCCGCGGACGGCGGAGCCGACGCCCGCGGGACGCACGCGTCGCGTGAGCGGAGCACACCGCACTCGAAGAGTGACCGGGCGCACCTTGGCGTGGCGGAAGTTCCGCAAGCACAAGCTGGCGCTCGCGGCGCTTGCGTTCCTGACGCTGAGCTACACGGTCTGCATCTTCGCCGGCTTCTTCGCGCCGTATCCGCCGGCCGAGTCCTCGGAGCGCGTGTACATGCGGCCGCAGCCGATCCAGTTCTTCGATGGCGACGGCCGGCTGCAGCGGCCGTTCGTGTACGGCACGAAACAGGCCGTCAACCAGGATTTCCAGCTCGTCTATGAACGGGATGAATCAGCCCGCCACCCGATCCGCTTCTTCGTCAAGCGGCCGCGCGCCCAGTTCGGCATCGGCGCGCAGCGCCTGCGCACCAAGCTGTTCGGTGTCGACGGCGAGGGCGCCCACATCAACCTGCTGGGCACCGACTACCGCGGCCGCGACATGCTGAGTCGCATCATCTACGGCGGACGCATCACTCTGAGCGTGGGCGTGTTCGGCGTGGCCCTGAGCACCCTGCTCGGCGTGATCATCGGCTCCATCTCCGGGTACTACGGCGGCCGCACGGACATGCTCATCCAGCGCCTCATCGAAATGCTCAGCTCCATTCCCACGTTGCCGCTGTTGCTGGCACTGGCCGCCATCCTGCCCCTCGACTGGCCCTCCACTTGGAGATACGCCGGCATCGTTGGGGTGCTGGGGCTGGTCGGCTGGACCGGGCTGGCGCGCCAGATCCGCGGCATGGTGCTGAGCATCCGCGAGCGCGACTACATACGCGCCTCCGTCGCGGGAGGCGCCGACTCCCGCTTCATCATGGCCAAGCACGTGGTGCCCAACGTGATGAGCCACCTGATCGTGGTCAGCACCATCGCCCTGCCGGGGATGATCCTGGCCGAGAGCGCGCTCAGCTTCCTGGGTCTGGGGATCAGGCCGCCCCAAACCAGTTGGGGCCTGCTGATCAACGAGGCGCAGAACCTCAACGCCATCCTGCTGTCGACCTGGATCATGCTGCCGGGACTGGCGATCATCCTCAACGTGGCCGCCTTCAATTTCCTCGGAGACGGGCTGCGCGACGCCGCGGACCCGTACAACTGATGGATGGCGGCCATGCCTGAGAGACCCGAGACGGCTCTGCTGCGGGTGGAAAACCTGCACGTGGAGTTCTCGACCCACCTGGGCGTCGTGCGCGCCGTGCGCGGGGTGGACTTCACCATCGCCCGTGGCGAGACCGTGGGCGTGGTGGGCGAGAGCGGCTGCGGCAAGAGCGTGACGGCGCTGTCCATCATGCGCCTGGTGTCGCGCCCCCACGGGCGCATCAGCGACGGGCACATCTGGCTGCACGGCGAGGACGGCACGGCCACCGACGTCACCACCCTGGGCTTCGACAGCCGCCAGATGCGCGCGATCCGCGGCGGCGACGTCACCATGGTGTTCCAGGAGCCGATGACCTCGCTCAACCCCTCCTACTCCGTCGGCTTTCAGATCATGGAGACCATCCTCCACCACCAGGCGGTCTCCAAGCTGACCGCGCGGGAGATGGCGGTCGCGGCCCTGCGCGGCGTCAACATGCCGGATCCCGAACAGGTGGTCGACCGCTATCCGCACCAGCTCTCCGGCGGCATGCGCCAGCGCGTGATGCTGGCCATGGCGATGGTGTGCAACCCGCGCCTGCTGATCGCGGACGAGCCGACCACGGCGCTGGACGTCACCGTGCAGGCGCAGATCCTGCACCTGGTGGAGGAGGGCCGCGACAAGCTGGGTATGGCGATCCTGTGGATCACCCACGACCTGGGCGTGGTGGGCGAGCTGTGCGACCGCGTGCTGGTGATGTACCTGGGGCAGGTGGTCGAGGACGCTCCGGTGGCGGACATATTCGAGGATCCCAAGCATCCCTACACGCAGGGCCTGCTGGCATGCTCGTTCATCGTCGGCGAGAGCTCCGGCGAGGACGTCGATCCGATCGCCGGCAGCGTTCCCGGACCGTTCGAGGAGGTCACCGGCTGCCCGTACGCGGCACGCTGCCCGCGGGCGTGGGAGCAGTGCCGGGAGACGCCGCCCGAGGTCGAGCACGGACGCAGCAAGGTGCGGTGCTGGCTCTATGCCTGAATCCACGTCCCCGTCCAACGGATCGACCCTGCTGGAGACGCAGGACCTGCGCACCTGGTTTCCCGTCAAGCGCGGCTTCCTGCAGCGCGTCGTGGGCCAGATCAAGGCCGTGGACGGCGTCGACCTGGCAATCCGCCGGGGCGAGACGCTCGGCCTGGTGGGCGAGAGCGGCTGCGGCAAGAGCACCCTGGGCCGCACGCTCCTCCGCCTGGAGCGGGCGACCGGCGGAAGCGTCCGCTACCGCGAGGCCGGCTCCATGGTGGACCTGCTAGCGCTGCCGCGCGACCGCATGTTCGAGATGCGGCGCCGGGTGCAGATCATCTTCCAGGACCCGTTCTCGTCGCTGAACCCGCGCATGCCGGTGGGCGAGGTGGTGGGCGAGTACCTGCTGATCCACAAGCTCCCGAACCGCCAGCAGCGCATCGAGGCGCTGCTGGAGTCGGTGGGCCTGAGCAGCGACTACCTGTACCGCTATCCGCACGAGTTCTCGGGCGGCCAGCGGCAGCGCATCGGCATCGCCCGCGCGCTGAGCCTGGAGCCGGAATTCATCGTCTGCGACGAGCCGGTGTCGGCGCTCGACGTCTCCGTGCAGGCGCAGATCATCCGCCTGCTGCGCAACCTGCAGCGGGAGCTGGGACTGACCTTCCTGTTCATCTCCCACGACCTGACCGTCGTCCACCACCTGAGCGACCGGGTGGCGGTGATGTACGTCGGCAAGCTGGTGGAGTACGGGCCGGCCGACCGCGTCTACCGGCGGCCCCGCCACCCCTACAGCGAGGCGCTGCTCGCTTCCATCCCACGCTACCGTCCGGCGGCGGCCGCCCAGGAGCGGGTACTGCTGGAAGGAGACGTGCCGTCGCCTGCCAACCCCGCGCCGGGTTGCCGGTTCCATCCGCGCTGCCGCTACGCGGAGAGCATCTGCCGGCAGGAGGTGCCGCCGCTGGTTCCCGTGGGCGGAGACGGGGGACACTTCGCGGCGTGTCACTTCGCGGAGCAGCTCCGGCTCGCCGGAATCACCCCGCCTTCCGCGGGAAGCGCACCACCGACCGAGGAGGAACCCAATGGTACGTGATCTGCAACACGTCACCGTATATCGAGACCCTGAGTGGAACGCCGCGTTCCCGGAGATCGCACGTCTGGCCGACGGCGATCTTTTGGTATCGTTCCGGGAGGCCCGCTACGGGCCACCCGAGAAGGGGGCCGGTCACAACCACAGCGAGCCACGGTGCCGCGGATCGCTGATCCGCTCGACCGACGGCGGCCGCACGTGGCCGCTGTCCGGCTACCAGCAGCTCACCGACACCTTCCCCATGGAGCAGTGCTCGGTGAGCGCCGCCAGCGGCGACCTGGTGCTGTTCATCTACGCCCTCAACGTCCTGCAGACGCAGCCGAAGACGGCCACCCTGCAGAACGGCGCCGGCTGGAGCGCGGAGCGGAGCTACATCGACTTCGCGCGCCGGTCACGCGATGGCGGGCGCACCTGGGATGAGCCCACGCCGCTGATCCCGTCGCCGCTCAGCCACTCGGCCATCCACGCGCCGATGATCGAGCTGGCCGACGGCACCCTGCTGGCGCCCCTGTGCGGCAGCCTGGGCTCCGATCCCGCGGCGCCGCAGCAGCATCCGCAGTGCGTGGTGCGCTCGCACGACCGCGGGGTGTCCTGGGGCGACGGCTCGATCGTGGCCCTCGACGCGCGCGGGCGGCGGCGCTACCACCAGGCATCGCTGGTGCCCCTGCCGGACGGAGAGATCCTGGCGGTCATGCACTCGGAGGAGTTCGTCGACCTGCCCGACGGCCGCGAAGCGCGGGAAGTGAACGCGTGGCTTGCCCGATCGCAGGACGCCGGGCGCACCTGGAGCGAGCTGGAGTCGCTGCCGTTCCGGATTACCGGCTCCGCCACCAGCACCATCCGCCTCCAGGACGGACGCCTGCTGTTCACCTGGAGCGACCGCCACATCCCCAGCATGCGGGTGGCGGTGAGCGACGACGACGGGCGCACCTGGAGCGACCACGAAGGGTGGTCGGTGCGCGACGGCGAGCACATCCCCGGCTCGCGCCCGATGCTGCAGGCGTGGGCGCACGACGGTTCGGTGTTCGAGGACACCTACTCCGACATCGGCGAGCCGTGCACGCTCCAGCGCGCCGACGGCCGCATCATCAGCGTCTACTACTGGGGCGATCCGGACGACACCGTACGCTACATCGAAGCGGCGCTGTTCTCGCTCGACTGAGCCGCAGCGTGGCAGACGCCGCCCCAACCGGGGTCGGGCACCGCTACCGGGTGGCCGTCAACGACGACGGCGCATCGCTCTGGCAGTACCGGCAGGTGCCGCTGAGCGCTGAAGGGTTCCTGCGCGCCGCCGTGGACCGCATGGCCGGCGCCGACCTCTTGTGCTGGGGCGCCGGCAACACCCGCTTCTGGTACGGCTCCGGCGTGGCCGAGGACCTGGACACCGGGCAGCAGGTGTTCCCGACCGTGCAGGAGTGGATGGCGCACACCACGCTGCGCAGCCTGCGCGCCGCGGGCCAGGAGCCGCTGGCGCTGGTGTGCGAGCGCTGCCACCGGCACGGGATGCACCTGTACGCGTCGTTGCGCATGAACGACGGCCACTTCTCCTTCCCGCCGCCAGCGGACGCGCCCGCTCCGGGAGCGGTCGACTTCGGCACACCCCATCCCGACCAGCTCTGGAACCACCAGCGCGGAGCGGATGACAGCCCCCTCACCTCGGAGTTCTGGCGCCGCCATCCGGAGTGCCGCATCGGCGCGAACTGGCCGGGCAGCGTGTTCTCCGCCGACCTGCTCGACTACGCCCATGCCGAGGTCAGGGCGTGGTGGGTGGGGATCATCAGCGACATCGCTTCCCGCTTCGAGGTCGACGGGGTGGAGCTCGACTTCATGCGCAACCCGTTCTTCTTCCACCCCGCCCGGGTCGCCGCCGGCCGCCCCCTCATGACCGCCTTCGTGCGCGAGGTGCGCGAGGTGCTGGACGAGGCCGGACGCCGGCGCGGCCGCCACCTGGGTCTGGCCGCGCGCTGCCCCACCGCCATGGCCGGCTGCGACGCCATCGGCCTCGACGTGGAGACCTGGGCGCGCGACGGCCTGCTCGACGTGCTGATCCCCTGTCCCACGCGCACCAACAAGTTCGAGACCGACCTGCGACCGCTGACCGCCGTGAGCCGCGGCACGCGCTGCCAGGTGCTGGCCGGCGTGGACACGGTGATGCCCAACCAGACCTGGGAACAGACCCGCGCGCTGCAGGACGAGGACCGGCTGCCTGATCCGGAAGGGACGGAGTCGGATGCCGACTACCGCGTGCTCAAGGAGAGCCGGCACAACCGCGAGGGCAAGCGCGGCGTCCTGGAGGGGATGCCGGTCAACCTGTGGCGCGCGCTCGCGGCCAACGCCTACCTGGACGGGGCCGACGGCATCTACGTGTTCAACCTGTGGGACCAGGTCGCCCGCCACGGCCGCCACCTGGATGGAGCGATCCTGCGCGACGGGCGCTCGGCCGAAGCGCTGGCGCGCCGCGACAAGCTGTACTGCCTGGACTTCGAGGTCCCCGGCGTCGGCGTCGGGCACCCGCACGCACACCTGGCGCAGCCGGCGTCGCTGCCGCTGGTGCTGGCCGAGGGCGAACCGGTCGACCTCCGCCTCAAGGTGGGCGACGCGCTGGAGGCGGTCCCGGCCGCCGAGCTTGCGGAGGTGCGCCTGCACCTGTTGCTGGTGAACCTGACGCCGGTGGACGGTCTGGCCGTGCGGCTCAACGGCGAGGCCATCGACCGGCTGCTCGACGCGCCGACCCTGCAGCCGGGGGCGCCGACCGGCCCCAACAGCGCCTTCGTCGATCTGGTCTATGATCTGCGCCGCCGCGTCCCGGCGCACGCGGGCGTGCGGCAGGGGGTCAACGTGTTCACCATCGAATTGACGCACAAGAACCAGCAGGTGCAGCCGGCCGTGTACCTGCGCGAGCTGGAGCTGTCGATCCGCTATCGGCGGGAGGCAGCGGCGTGAGGCTGCAGCGGCACCCGGCCAATCCGATCATCCCCGTGAAACCGGGCACGTGGCACAACTTCGTGACCGCCAATGCCGACGTGATCCGCGTCGGCGACCAGTGGCGGCTCTACTTCCGGGGCAACGCCAAGCAGGAGGACGGCACGGTCAACGCGGCCATCGGGCTGCTCACCTGCCCCGTGGACCGGTTCGACGGGGTGACGTGGCGGGAGCACGAGGGCAACCCCGTGACCCGTCCGGGACCGGCAGGCAGCTTCGACGACCTGGGCGCCCTGGATCCCGCGATCGTGGTGGCGGACGGCAGGTACCTGCTGTACTACACGGCGGTGCCGCAGGAGCGGCCGGACAGCGCAGGACGGAGCTGGGGACACTCCTTCAAGAGCATCGGCCTGGCCGTGTCCGACGACGGGCTGCGCTTCGAGCGCTGGGGCGACGAGCCGCTGATCCCGGCGTTCGCGGCCGCGCCGGAGGTCGTGCACCACGACGGCGAGTACTGGATGTTCTACTCCGCGCTGGACCCGCGCGGCGGTACCGACATCTGCCTGGTGCGCTCGCCCGATCCCTACCGGTTCGACCACACCCGACGCCAGATCGTGCTGGGTGTGGGCGAGCCGGGAAGCTGGGAAGGGCTGACGGTGACCACCCACCGCATCTTTCGGGACAACGGCCTCTGGTACATGGTGTACGCGGGCAGCGACCGGCACGAGGACACGCCCTGGCACTTCGGCGTCGCGGCCTCGCACGACCTCTGCACCTGGACCCGCTATCCCGGCAATCCCATCTTCGAGCGCGGCCCCGAGGGCACCTGGGACGACTGCGGCATCTGGTACGGCACCACCGAGAAGATCGACGGCGTGTACTACATGTGGTACGAGGGACGCTCGGGCGGCGAGCCGCGCCACATCGCCGACACCCGTCCGGGCGGCCGCGGCCGCGGCGGATTCTCCCAGATCGGCCTGGCCACCATGCGCGCCGACACCTTCTTCTTCACACCGTGAAACCGAGGGACGACTCCCCGCGGTACGATGTGATCATCACCGCCGGCCGCGTCCTGTGCGCCGCCGCCGGACTGGACGGACCGGGAGCGGTCGCCGTGCGCGGGGGCCGCATCGCGGCGGCGGGACCGGATGTTAGTGGCACGGCCCGGGAGTGGGTGAGCTTCCCGGACGGGCTCTTGATCCCCGGCCTGGTGGACCTGCACGCCCATCCCGCGCGCGGCGGCTCGCGCTACGGCATCGACCCGGACGAGCACCTGCTGAAGCGTGGCGTGACCACGGTGCTGTCGCAGGGCGACGCCGGCGCCGGCAACTGGCCGGACTACCGCGACCGGGTGATCGGCGCCAGCCGTACGCGGGTGCGCCTTGCCATCCACCTGTCGCGGCGCGGCGAGTCCGACCCCGACTGCCCCTACGGCTCGCTGGCAGACGCAGATGTGGACGCCTGCGTCGCCGCCATCGAGGACGGCGGCGCGGACATCTGGGGGATCGCCGTGAACACCGGCCCCTCGATCGGCATGGACCCGCATCCCGTGCTCGATCGGGCACTGCAGGCCGCCGGGCGCACCGGCCGGCCGCTGCTGTTCGGCACGCGCATGGACTCCGACTGGCCGCTGGACAAGCAGCTCCTGCTGTTGCGCGCCGGCGACGTGGTCACCTACTGCTTCAACCCGCTGCCCGAGGGCCTGGTGCGGGACGGCCGCGTGCGAGCCTGCGTCCGGGAGGCGCGGCTCCGCGGGGTGCTGTTCGACATCGGCCACGGCATGGCCTCGTTCAGCTTCCCCGTCGCGGAGGCCGCCATCGGCGAGGGGTTCTGGCCCGACACGATCTCCAGCGACCAGTACCACCGCCACGTCGGCTCCCGCCCGCAGCACGACCTGGCGCTCACGGTCTCCAAGGTGATCGCGGCCGGCATGCCGGAACGCGAGGCATTCCGCCGGGCGACCCTGCGCCCCGCCGAGGTCCTGGGACTGGAAGGCGAGGTCGGCTCACTGCGTCCCGGCACGTGCGCTGACCTGACCGTGCTGGAGCGGGCCGAAGGAGGTGACCCGGTGCCGCTGCGCGACGTCGATGGCGTGGAACGGCACGGCGCGCGCTGGGAGCCGCGCCTGACCGTCCGCGCCGGCAAGGCGGTGGCAAGCACGACACCCTGACCGGTATCATCCGGGGAATGGAACAGATCTACCGGGCCGCGGTCGTCGGCCTCACCGGCATCGGCGCCAGGCGCGCGGAGGTCCTCGGCGGCGGGCTGCGCCGGCCTATGGGCCGCTCCCACGTCTCCTGCTACGCCGAGCACCCGCGCACCGAACTGGTGGGGGTGTGCGACCTGCGCACCGAGGCCCTGGACGAGTTCCGGGAGACCTGGGCGGACCTGCCGGACGTCGCCATCCACACCGACTTCGCCACGCTCCTGGCCGAGCAGCAACCGGACATCGTCAGCGTCGTCACCGGCGACCACGTCCATGCCGACCTGACCGTCGCCGCCGCCGAGGCGGGGGCGCGGGCGATCTTCTGCGAGAAGCCGATCGCCACCACGCTGGAGGACGCCGACCGCATGATCGAGGCGTGCGCGCGCAAGGGCGCGCTGCTGTCGGTGGACCACACCCGCCGCTGGTCGGTCGCTCACACCGAAGCGCAGCGCCTGGTGGCCTCCGGGGCGCTCGGCCCGGTGCGTACCGTGTCCGTCGAGCACTACGGCCCGCGCGCGATGATGTTCCGCAACGGCACCCACATGATCGACCTGCTCTGCTTCTTCGCCGGCGCGGAGCCGCGGTGGGTCACCGCGAAGCTGGAGCCCGGGTTCGACCACTTCGACCGCTACCAGGGCGACGGCGGCAAGGACCCGGCCCAGGACCCGTACGCCACCGCCCTGATCGGCTTCCAGGACGACATCCGCGGCAGCTTCAGCGGCTACAAGACCGAGTTCAACGCCGGGATCCTCAGCATCACCTGTGAGCGCGGCCGGGTGGAGTTCTACAACGAGCACGGCCGCATCCTCACCAGCGGCGGCAGCGGCATGCACCGGGAGCTCCGCGCCGCGGAGCTGGTGCCCGGCGACTACCTGTACGCCAACCAGCTCGCCGCGGTCGACGAGCTGGTGGCGGCGCTGGACGCAGGCAGCGACACCCTGGTGTCGCCCGGCACCGACGCGCGCTGGACGCTGGAGATCCTGCTCGGAATCCTGGCCTCGCAGCAGAACGGCCACAACCGCGTCGACCTGCCCCTGCCCCGCAACGGATCCTGAGCGCCGCGGCAGCCAGCTGGCTCAGGGCACATCGCTTCTGGGCGCCCTGAGTCGCGGCGAAGATGCCGTTGCTTGCTTTGGTCGCCGCATCCATCAGCGGCATGAAGGAGTGCGGCTGGTGACCGGACAAGCGAGCCGCCGGCGCCCCCGGCGGCTCCCGCTTCAAGCCGGGTCGAGAATTTCCCGCGTCGCGGCCTTTTCGACGAATGCGGAGCGGGTCATGCCGCGCATGCGGGCGGCTTCGTCGAGCGTATCGAGGAAGCCTTTCTCCAGGCTCAGGTTGACCCGCACCACCCTTTTCCGATCCCGAACGTAGGGAATCATCATGAGGACCGAGCCATTGGCGATGTCGTCCGCAACCTGCTCGCGCACGGATTCGAGACCCCGCGGAGGCGCAGGCTCGATGTCCTCGAAGAACAGGCTCAACGCCTCGATCGAGTTGGGAACGATTTCCCCGAACGTGTCTGCGGCCGAGAAACATCCGGGGACCTCGGGAAACCAAACCCCGTATGCGCTGTCGGGGTCCTTGTCGATGACGGCGACGTAGTGCATGCCTTCCTCCTCAACTCCAGCCGACCTGCCTTGCGATGCTTCGGGCCGTGCCGAGTGGGAGGTCCTTCTTCGGGTGGGGCACAACCACGGTGATCGCGCCCTTTCTGAACTTGTGGTGCGACCCTTTGATGCTCACCAACTCGAAGCCCTCAGCCTTGAGACGCCTGACAATGTCTCGGCTGTTGCGAAGCATACTCAATTATATACACACGGGGCGCCCGCTCAGTATCTCCTGAAGGCCTCGGTCAGCCGCTCCCACGCACGTTCGTCCGCCCGCAGCCTGTCGTTCCAGGCATCCCACGATGAGCCGTCCGCGCCGTCCACCCAGCGTCGCAGGGCGGGGCCGCCGGCGATCACGTCGATCGGCAGGCGGTCGGGCTCGTACTCGTACGGCGGGTCCCGCCAGAGCGGCAGGCCGGGATGCAGCTCCCGAACGCTCCGGAGGATGGCGGCGATCAGCCGATACGGCCGGCACGCGAGCGCGTCGTAGACGGGATCGACGGTGACCAGCTCGAAGCCGGGACAGACCTGGCCGACGTGCTTGTGAAACGTCGGCTCGAAGGAGACATCGCGCAGCACCAGGCCGTTCATCACGTCGGGGCAGCAATCCTCGAGGCGGCGCCTCACCTCGGACCAGTCGACCTGCGGGTGCCCGACCAGCGACAGCGGGCGCGTGGTGCCGCGGCCCTCGCTGAGCGTCGTGCCCTCCAGCAGCACCGTCCCGGGATAGGCGCGCGCCGTTGCCAGCGCCGGCATGTTGGGGCTGGGCTGCAGCCAGACACGCTGCTGCGGCCACGGTGCGAGCGGGTCCCAACCGAGCATGGGCACCACCTCCAAACGCACGTCGAGATCGGCTGACCGCCGATACCAGCACGCGCACTCGCCGAGCGTCAGGCCGTGCTGCATAGGCATGGGAGCCAGCCCGACGAAACTCTCCTGGCCGGGCTGCACCGTCAGCCCCTCCACGCAACGGCCCGCCGGGTTGGGTCTGTCCAGCACCCACAGCTCGCGGTCGGCTCGTCCGGCCAGATCCTCGAGCAGGTAGCCGAGAGTGGTCAGGAAAGTATAGACGCGCACGCCCACGTCCTGAAGGTCGAACAGCAGGACGTCGAACAGATCCATCCACTCCTCGCGCAGGCGCCGGGTCTCGCCGTACAGGCTGAGAATCGGGACCCGGAGCGTCGGATGGACGGCGTCGGCACTCTCCACCATGTTGTCCTGCTTCTCGCCGGCGAAGCCGTGCTGAGGCGACAGCAGCGCCGTGAGCCGCACGTCCGGAAGCGCGTCGATCAGCTCCCAGACCGGCCGCAGGCGGGCGTCGACGCTGGCCGGGTGGGCCACCAGCGCCACGCGCCGCCCGCGCAACCGCTCCCGGAACGCGGCGCCCTCGCGGCGGTGCAGCAGCACGTCGGCCCCGAACCAGACCGCCGGTCTCACTTGATGGCCCCCGCCGACAGCCCACGGACGATATGGCGCTGAAACAGGATGACCATCACCACCGGCGGGACGATGGCCAGGATGGTGGCCGCCGACATCAGGTCCCAGTGCACGTAGTACTGGCCGACGAACTCCGTGATCGTGACCGTCAGGGGCTTGAAGCGGAGCGTGTACGCCATGATCAGCGGCACCAGAAAGAAGTTCCAGGAGTGCAGGAACGAGATGATCGAGACCGCGACGATGCCCGGTCGGACCATGTGGATGGTGACGCGATAGAGCGCCTGCAGGCGCGTGCAGCCGTCGACGCGCGCCGCGTCCTCGATCTCCGCCGGCACGGCACGGAAGTAGCCGGTCATGAACCACATCTCGAACGGGATCCGGTAGGTGAACAGCAGGATGACGAGCCCGAGCCGGGTATCGAGGAGCCGCAGCGACGACATCATCGGGAACAGGCCGATGATGATCGGCCAGCCCGGCAACGCGATCAGCGCGAGCACGAAGTAGAACAGGGCGCGGCGGCCGGGGAACTCGATCCGGCCGAACACGTAGCCCAGCAGCGGCGCCAGCGCCATCACCAGCAGCGTGGTCGAGGTGCTGATGATCAGCGAATTGAGCAGCCCCGCGCGGAACAGCTCCGCCGCCGCCTGCCCGGCGGCGCCGCGGAACCCCTCGCCCTCGAACAGCACCGTCCGATACGGCGCCAGGGTCGGTTCATGCGGGATCCAGTGCGGCGGCACCGAGTACAGCTCCGCGCGAACCGAGATCGAGGAGATGAAGATCCAGACGATCGGTCCCAGGCTCCAGGCCGCCATCAGCGCCACCAGCGTCCAGAGCAGGCCGCGCGACAGCACGCGGCGGACCGGCGGTGCGCCGACGATCGACAGCGAGGAGGCGGGCACGACCTCTCCCTACACGTCCCGCTCGCGGAGCGCCAGCCGCATGTAGACGATGGACAGGGCGAACAGCACCAGGCCGGAGAGGTACGCCATCGCCGCCCCCCGGCCGAAGCGGCCGCGCACGAACGTCGTCTCGTAGTTGTAGATCATCGGCGTGCGCGTGATCTCCTGCGGTCCGGTGAGCGCATAGATCTCGTCGAACACGTTGAATGCCGTGATGCCGGTGAGGACCAGCGCGATCGCGGCGATGGCCGTCACCGCGGGCACGGTGACGTGCCGGAAGCGGCGCACGGGGCCGGCGCCGTCGACGGCGGCGCTCTCATACAGCTCGGCGGGAATGGTCTGCAGTGCGCCCAGAAACAGCACGGCCACGAAGGGCACGAAGCGCCACACGAACACCAGCACCGCGGCGGAGAGCGCGGTGAGCGGTTCGGTGAGCCAGAACCGGTACTCGCCGATGACGCCTGCCTGCCACAGCAGTCCGTTCAGCGCGCCGTACTCGCCGTTGAAAATCCAGCGCCACGCGTGCCCGGACACCACCGGCGGGATCGCCCACGGGATGATGATCACCGTCCGCAACAGCGCACGCCCGCGGAAATCGCGGTTGAGCACCAGCGCGAAGACCAGCCCGATCGCGAGCACGGCAACGATGGCCGTGGCCATGAAGTAGGCCACGCGCCCCAGCGCGGCGTGAAAGGCGTCGTCGGTGAGGACGTGGACGAAGTTGTCCAGGCCGACGAAGCCGCGCCGCGCCGGCTGCTTGATGTTGTAGCGCGAGAAGGCCAGCCGCAGGGAGGAGAGCGCGGGGATGTGGCCGAACAGGACCACCAGGGCCAGCGTCGGCACCAGCACCGCGCCCGCCAGCACCCGCGGCCGGTCGAGGGCACGAGAGAGCCGGGCTCCAATCGCCTGAAACCCGGCTCCCGGCCGCTCGCGGGTCGCGCGAGCGGCCCTTCCTGAGTCCGCTATTCGTAGTCCGCCTTGAGCTCGCGCGCGAACTCGGCCAGCTCGGCCAGCGCGTCCTCGGGCGCCTGCTCACCGCGGGCGGCGCGCAGCATGAGCTGCTCGGCTTCCTTCTCGAATTCGATGTACCACGGCTGATCATACGGAATCGTGACGATGTACTTGGCCTGCTCGTTCATCGCCTCGAAGCCGTCGATGGCATCGGCATCGCCGAGGGCCTGGAACACCGCCGTGCTCGCCGGGAACAGGCCGTTGGCGTCGAACAGGAAGCGCTGCATGTCCTCTCCGGCGAAGAACTCGACCAGCTCCATCGCCGCCTCTGGATGGTCCGTGAACGCGCTCACCGTGAGCCCGGCTGGCAGCAGCCACGTGTGGTGCTGGTCGGGCAGCAGCAGGTAGTCGGCGTTCGGGGCGACCTGGGAGCGCTCGGGGTTGTTGGCGAGCCCCAGGGCCCCCTGCCACGCCTGGTGGAACGCCGCCTGCCCAGCCCAGAAGCTGGGGTGAGGATTGGCCGAGCTCAGCCGCTCCGGCGAGATCAGACCCTTCTCGAACCAGTCGATCACCCGCACGAATGCGGCATGGCCCGGGTCGCCCGGATCGTCGAACACGGGATCGTTGTCCGCGTCGAACAGCTCCGACCCCGAGGACAGCGCGATCAGGTACCAGGTCCAGGGACGGATGCCGGCGGCGTAGGGATACTCGTACAGCCCCTGCTCCTTCATGGCCAGCAGCGCCGCCTCGAAGTCGTCCCAGGTGGCGATGTCCGCGGCGGTCAGGCCGATCGCGTCGAGCGAGGTGGTGTCGTAGTCGATCATCACCATCTGCTGGTAGAGCGGTACGGCCCACAGGACGCCGTCCAGCACGAACTGGTCGACGCCGGCCAGGCCGCCGAGCATGTCGGACGGAGCCAGGTCGTCCAGGGCGCGGATCGCTCCCGCGCTCTGAAACGCGGCGAAGGTGTCGGCGCTCACGAAGATCACGTCGGCGGGATTGGTCCTGCCCGCCGTCGCGGTCAGCACGCGGTCGCGCGAGGTGTTGATGTCCACCGTGGCGACCTCCAGGTCGATGCCGGACCGCTCCTCGAAGAGCGCAACGACCTCGTCGGACGGGGCGCCCCACGGCGGTGTCAGGTACACGAGCTTGTCAGGCCGATCCTGGGCGGTCGCGAACAGACCGGCCAGCAAAAGCACGGGAATCACGAACAGGATGCGCTTCACGATTTCTCCTTGAGAGGCTCGCCCAGCGGCGAGCGGATGGGATGCCCGATGCTGGCACCGTACTGGCGAGGTGTCAAAGAGTCGAGCGGCTCCGGCGTGAAACGCCCGCCAGGACCTTCTGAGTGGCGCGGTCGGCCTCTCGAGCAGAGCCCTATTCGAATACACACCCCCCGCCGGGGAGACTTCGAACCGCTCGCTGAGCGCTCTCACCTGGCGGACGGTTGAGGTGCCGTCTCCCGCGCAGAATCTCCGAGACCACACCCTGACTGCCGACCTCCGGCAGATCGGACTGGTTCAACCCATGTTCCTCCATCAAGAGCCGCAGGACGTCGACAGGGCTATTCGGCAACTCCCTGACGTGTTCCCGCTCGTAGGCATCAACCAGTGTGCCCAGCGTCTCCATCATCGAGGCCAGCGGATGCGAGTCATGCTCCCCCACTTCGTCGACCACGAGGTCGAGAAGGGCGCTGATTCGCCGGTATTCGGCTACGGTGTGAGGAACGGACAAGACTTCGCTGATCGGTGTCCATGCCGCTGACAGTCGTTCCAACTCTGCAACCATCCCGTTACTTCTTCCAGGTTCCTCGGTCATACTGAGGTGACATGATGGACGACCCGATCGCGCTCGGCACAAGAGCCAAGGCAGTAGCCCGACGGGCCGGGACGCCGTGGATGGACGGTGGCGAGTTGCGGCTCTCGCCCGGGCCGCACCTGTTCCTGGACTGGCGGTACGTGCTGCCGGGCGAGATCGGGTTGGTCGGGCCGTACTGGGCCGAGCCCGACGGCACGCCCATGCAGCTCCGGCTCTGGAAGGACCCCGACCGCGCCAACAAGCCCTTCGCGGCGCGCTTCGTGCCGCGCGACACACCGCACGGCATCCGCATCGTGCGCGAGCCGGCCCGCAAGAGCGACCCGCTGCCGGCCGGTGCGGCGCCGGGCGCGCGGATCCTCCACGACGGCGGGCGGTACCGAACCTGGTACTCCACGGGCGAGAACGAGGCGACACGGCCCATCCACTACGCCGAGTCCGCCGACGGCCACGAGTGGCGCGGCGGCACGGAGTGCACGTTCGACTTCAGCGCCGCGCCGGGCGTCGCGGGCCTGGAGCGCTCCGAGATCTTCCTGGACCCGTCGGCGCCCGACGCCGAACGGTTCAAGATGTTCTTCCGCGGCGGGATTCCCGGCACCGAGCAGGAGCGGCGGGCCGTGGCCGAGCGCTTCCTGCGCGAGCGTCCGGACGCCTTCTTCCCGCTGGGAGCCGATCTCAGCCACCTGTCCGGCATGTGGGGCGCCGTCTCCCCGGACGGCATCGCCTGGACGGCGCTGCCGGGACCGCTGGTCATCCACTACAGCGACACCACCAACGTCGTCTACTACGACCAACGCCTGGAGCGGTACGTCTGGTACGCGCGCTGCAACTGGTTCTACAGCCGGCGCTGCATCGGCCGGGCGGAGACCGACGACTTCCGCCGCTGGCCGGGACCGGAGATGCTGGTCTGGCCGACCAGCGATCGGCGCCCCTCCGACGACTGGTACACCAACTCGAAGACCATCTATCCGGGGACGATCGACCAGCACCTGATGTTCCCGTCCCTCTACCATCATCACGACGACACCTCGGAGCTGCTGCTGTACGCGAGCCCCGACGGCATCGTCTGGAACGAGGTGCCCGGCGGCTCCGTGCTCGACGCCGGCCCCGAGCCGTGGGACGCCGGCTGCGTGTTCGGCGGCACCGACCTGATCCCGCTGGGCGGGGACCGGGTCGCCCTCCCCTACGGCGGCTATCCGCAGCCGCACAAGTACCCGCGCAACCGCCACTCGTTCCGGCGCACGAACGCGCTGGCGATCTGGCCGCGCGAGCGGCTGGGCGGCATCACGGCGGACGACGAAGGCGGCTTCGCCACGCTGCCGCTCATCACCGGGGGCTCGACGCTGCGGCTGAACGCCCGCGTTCGGGCCGCCGGCCACGTGCTGGTCGAGCTGGCCGGCCGCGACCGCCAGCCGCTTCCCGGCCACAGCTTCGCCGACGCCGACCCGGTGCTCGGCGACTCCCTCGACCACACGATCCGCTGGAACGGCCGCGCCGAGATCGCGCGTGATACGGATCAGCCCCTGACAATCCGCTTCCGGCTGCGCTGCGCCACCCTGTTCTCCTTCGAGCTACGTTGACCAAGCCGATGAAGAAACGCGTCTCCACCACGTGGGCGGCCCTCAGCTGCCATTCACTGCTACGCGTCTGAGCTTGCCGACTGGCTTTCTGCGGTCGGTCGTCCGTACCTTCCGGCAACGACAGGAGCCGATGTGATTCACGCACCGGGGTTGGTCGCCACCGGACATGCCGCGTCAGACCGGGAGGACGAAGGCGCAGGGAGTGCCGGACGGCCCGATCCGCGTCTGGACGCCTACTCGCGCGCGGTCGTGGATGCGGTCGATGCGGTATCTCCGGCCGTCGTCAATCTCCAGGTAGACAACGGGCACGCCCACGGCCCGCACGGCACGGGCTCGGGATTCATCTTCACCCCGGATGGATTCGTGCTCACCAACAGTCACGTCGTGCGCGGGGCCGCGTCGCTCACCGCCGTACTGGCGGACGGCCGCCGGTTCGACGCGCACCTCATCGGCGACGACCCGGACACCGACCTCGCGGTCGTACGCATCCATGGCGATAACCTGAGCGTCGCGCGGATGGGGGACTCCTCGACCATTTGCGTCGGGCAGTTGGTGGTGGCCATCGGCAATCCCTACGGATTCCAGTACACGGTGACCGCCGGTGTCGTGAGCGCCCTGGGCCGCACGCTGCGTTCGCAGGGCGGCCGCCAGATCGACGACGTGATCCAGACCGACGCGCCGCTGAATCCCGGCAACTCGGGCGGGCCGCTGGTGACCTCGTATGGCGAGGTGGTGGGCGTGAATACGGCGATGATCCTGCCCGCGCAGGGGATCTGCTTCGCCACCTCGATCAACACGGCCAAGTACGTCAGCGTCCGCCTCATGCGCGAGGGACGCGTCCGACGGAGCTTCATCGGGGTCGGCGGCCATACCGTACCGATCGCGCGGCGCCTGGTGCGTCACCATCGGCTCGCCGTCGACAGCGGCGTGCTGGTGGAGTCTGTGGAGCCGGACGGGCCGGCAGCGCGCGGCGGTCTGCAGCGCGGCGACGTGATCGTCGCCTTTGCCGGGCAGCCGACCTCAGCCATCGACCAACTGCACAAGCTGTTGAACGACAAGGCGGTCGGTCGTCGAGCGAAGCTCGCCATACTGCGTGCGGCGAGGCTCCGGACGCTCATCGTCGTTCCGGACGAACAACGGCCGCGATGACACCACCGGCCGGCTCGGTTGACCCGTCAGCGCTCGATCAGCCACTCGACGAAGGAGCGGCCGGCCTCGATGGAGGCGATCACGTTCTGGTTGAAGCGGAACAGCAGGTGGCGCTCGGTCTTGTCGTCGGCGTAGGCGATCATCTGGCCGGCCACGGCGCGGGCGCCGCGCTCGGCGCGATCCAGGGCGGCACGGCAGCGCTCCAGCCGGTCGGTCGCCGCGGCCTCGTCCCCGTCCAGACGGGCCAGCCAGGTCCGGTCGAGCTCGATCCTCGCCTCCTCGCATGCCTCCAGCACGTCGAAGTAGCAGGCGAAGCTCTCGGTCTTGAAGATCACGTAGTCCAGCTCGGCGAGTGAGCCGGCCGGCACCTGCGGCCGCGCCTGCCGAAGCAGGTCGACCACGGCCCGGTACTGGCCGGAGCGGAGTTGCCAGAGCGCGTCGGGGCGCAGCGCTCGATCGTGCTCGTGCTGATCGCCCACCGCCTCCCGGCGCCAGAACCAGAAGGTGCCGTCGTCCCATGGCGCATCGATGGCCCGCTCCAACTCCACCCGGTCGATGTCCGGCCGGCCGCCGCGGAGCTCGACGCCGGTACGCAGCTTGCAGGGCGAGAAGTCGTGGAAGGAGACGAAGATCTCGCTCCTGCCCCACCACACCAGGTCGCGCTCGGCAGCCTCCAGGAGGCGGTACGACTCGATCAGCAGCGGCGCCGCGTCCCGTCCGTAAAGCCGCGGCAGGTAGCCGGCGTAGAACGACCCCGCGTCGATCCCGGGGTCCCAGCAGCCGTCGGCCAGGAAGCGGGTGCTGCACTCGACGCCACGCTCCTTGTCGAGCTGGCCGATGATGCCCGCCGCGCCGGCCGCTTCGGCCCCGGTGACGATCTCGTCCCGGTCGTACATGGCGGCGTTCATCTGCATGTGCAGCTCGCAGCCGTCGTCGACGATGCGCGGGATGACGATCAGGTCGCGGCCGTCGATGCCGCCGTAGTAGTCCATCTGCGGGCCGGCGTTGCCGCAGTTCTCCATGTTCGCGATCCACACGTCCTTGGGCAGCAGCCGGTCGAGTGCGCGCATCAGGTAGCCGCGGAACAGCAGCGACACGCCCAGGCGCACGTCGGGGTGGCGCCGCTTCACCCGCCCGATCAGCTCGGAGGCCAGGTGCATCTGCAGGGCGTCGAAGTCCAGGTCCTTGTCGGTCTTGGGGATGAGGTTGCCGCCCGCGTGGATCTCCGCGAGCGACGGCATGGACTCGCGGATCGCCATAGCGTGCTCGCGCAGCGCGCGGGTGGCCTCGTCGTCGTCGAAGTCCGGACTATGCTCGGGCGCCCAGACCCCGTAGGCGTCGGCCTCCGGATAGGTCTCGATCACGGCGCACAGCGCGGCCTCCCAGATGTCCAGCGCCGCCGGGTCGCCGGTCGGCACCGCCACCCCGCAGTAGCGCTGGTAGCTGTAGCTCTCGCTCGGCGCCGCGCCGTGATCGACCTTGGCGCTCTGCGGGGCCAAGTTGGGCGAGACGAACGGCAGCTCGCCGGAGACCAGCCAGACCTGCACGCACCGCCGGTGCGCGTAGCGGATGATCTCGCGCAGGAACGGGACGGCGACGGCGAATGCCTCATCCTCCGATGAAACCTCCCGGAACTCCTCCGCACAGAGCCGCTCGTGCGGGAAGCACTCCCGGCCGACGCGGACATCGGAACGGGTGCCGGTCGTGGTATGCACGCTGCGCCCCCAGGAGCGCGTGTCCTTGCCGATCGCCAGGTAGCCGGACTCCGGTGTGGTGGTCAGCTCGCCGCGTACGCCGTCATGAAAGACCTCGATCCAGGGTGCGCCCATCCCCCAGTAGAACTGAAAGACGTTCATCTTCAACTTGGCGAGCTGATCGATCAGGCGGCGGTAGTCCTCCATCCCCATGTGCCAGGAGTAGGCGTGCCACACGTGCACGCCGCGGAACTTCCGCGCGGGGGCCGTCGCCACGTCGAGTTGCGGCAGCTCCAGGTCGGCCCGGCGCTCGGGAACGATGTCGCCGGTGAGCTGGAACACGACACCCAGCCGCTCGAGGAGATCGTACGCCGCGTACATGGTGCCGGCGTCGTCCCGTCCTGCCGCCACCACGCAGCGCCGCCCGTCGAGATCGACCGACTTCAGCAGATACGCCCCGTCGGCCGCGAGCCCACCCGCGTCCACGGCGCCCCGATCCGCCAGGCCCCGAACGGCGTCGTTTGCCGCAGGGCCGCCGATCAGGATCAGGCCGCCCGCGGGAGCGGCTTCGAGCTCCGTCACGATCGGCAACCGGCCGCCGGTCAGGAGCTCGACGTAATGCCGGACCTCATCCGCCACGAACCGGTGGAAGTCGCCGGCCGCGGCGCTCACGTGAATCGCCCCGCGCGGGATTCCGTTCTCGACCAGGATCGCGTTGCTCATCGCATCCTCCTAGAACAGGCTGTAGCCGAGCCATCGCCTGGCGATGGCGTTGGCGGACAGCAGCAGCGTGGTGTTGACCACGGAATTGAACAGGCCCACCGCCGCCGCGAAACTGAGATTGGGAAGGCCGACGGACGCGGCGATCCCCTTGCGGTAGACGTAGGTTGCGATCACGTCGGCGGTCTCGTAGGTGAGCGGGTTGTACAGCAGGTACACCAGCTCGAAGCCGACGTTCATCATGTTGCCGATCTCGATCAGCAGCAGCACCACCATCGTGTTCTTGATCCCCGGGATGGTGACGTTGCGGATCCGTTGCAGCTTGGAGGCGCCGTCCACCGTGGCGGCCTCGAACAGCTCCTGGCTGATGCCGGCGATCGCCGCCAGATAGATCACCGCGGTAAAGCCGAAGCTCTTCCAGATCACCGTGGTCACGTAGATGCCGCGGAAGTACTCCGGCTCGACCAGAAAGAAGATCTTGGGAAGCCCGAACACCTCTTCCAGGACCAGATTGATGACCCCCGTCTGCGGATTCACCAGCATGTTGACGATCCCGATGGCGATGACGTTGGAGATGAAGAACGGCAGGTAGCTGACGGTCTGGATCGAGCGCTTGTGCAGCTTGCTGCGCACCTCGTTGAGAGCGATGGCGAAGATGATCGGAATCGGGAAGCCGAACAACAGGCTGTAGAAGCTGAGCAGAAACGTATTTCTGATGATCGGGAAGGAATAGATGGACGACCAGAATTGCCTGAACTGCTCCAGACCGACCCAGGGACTGCGGAAAAACCCCAGCGACACGCGGTATTTCTGGAAGGCGATGACCACGCCGATCATCGGCAGGTAGTGGAAGGTGACGAAGTAGACGATGGCCGGAAGCAGCAGCAGGAACAGGTACCTGTTCCTGCTCACCTCGGCGAAGAATCCGCCGAACAGCCGCTCGGCAAGGCGGCCTGCGGGCCGTGCGGCGACGAGCCGCGTCATCGGCCCGTCGCCGCTGTCGGGGGTACGAAGGATGGGAAGGGATCGGGACGTTGCCGCACTACCCGACCCCTTCCGGTGCAGTTCCCCGTCAGTTTCCTACGAACGCCTGGTAATTCTCGTACCAGCCCTGCACGATCTCCGTGCCGCGGTCCGCGCCGAGGCGCTCAAGCTGCGCCACGTAGCCGTCCCAGTCCGAATCGACCGAGAGATCGCCGGTGATGAACTTGTTGCTGGACTCCTGCACGTAGGTCTGCAGGTCGGCAAACAGGTTGGTCATCTCCTCGAATTCCGGGCCGCTGGTCTGCAGGCTGGGATAGCCGATCATGATCGGGATCGTGCGCTCGAAGTGGTCCTTCATGAGGACGGCGCGCGGGCCCTGCAGGAACCGCGACAGGAAGATCGGGCTCACAAACATGCTGGGATAGCCGATCTCGTAGCGCTTGGTGCCGATCAGGCGGTTGTCCCAGCCGTCCACGGTCGGGTTGCCGTCATCGTCGCGGCCGTAGCTCACCCCTTCGATCCCGTACACGTAGAACTCGGCTCCTTCGTCCGTGTAGAAGTAGTCGAGCAGCGCCATCGCCTCGCGCTGGTGCTCGGATTCGGCGGAGATCGCCATGGCGAAGTCCGACCAGGGGTTGGCGACACGGGTCAGCGCCCGCTCGCCCGTGGCTGGGTTGACCGGGAACTCCGCCGTGTCGTAGTCGACCGAGACCCCGGCATTCTCGGCGGTGATGTTGGCGGCGTTTGCGCGCCACGTGTTGGTGAGCTGCATGAACTCCTTGCCGGCCGCGACCTTGCCGTTCCACCAGTCGTTGTAGTTGTTGGTGATGTACTCCTGGTCGAGCAGTCCCTCCGCGTGCAGCCGGTGCATGAACGACATGAGTTGCCGGTAGTTGTCCGTACCCGGAAGGAACGTCACCTGCCCCGCGTCCATCTCGCTGATCAGGAAGCCCCAGTACGTCTGATACAGGCCGATGCCTATGTCGTACGAGGGGCCGAACATCCGCAGGTAGCCTCCCTCGAACCACGCCGCGTTGGTGCTCAGCGGGATCAGGTCCGGCCGGCCCTCCTTGACCGCCTTCAGCACCTCGTACCAGCCCTCGATGTCATCCGGCTCGGTCAGGCCCAGCTCCTTCATGACGTCGACGCGGTAGGCGATGCCGTTCTCCGGCGATCCGGCCAATTCGTTGAAACGCGGGATCATGTACAGATGTCCGTCCGGCGCGCGATGATGGTAGTTCTTGGCTGCATCCGAGTAGTAGTCGCGCAGCATGTCCGACTGCACCACTTCCAGCGCCAAGTCGTCGAGCGCCTGGAACAGGCCGTCGGGGCCGTAGGTGTTGGCGATCGCGGACTCGACGCTGACGATGTCGGGAATGTCACCGGACGCCAGCACCAGGTTGCGCTTCTCCTCGTACGTGTCGGCCGGGAACACGATGAACTCGATCTCGGTGTTGGTCCTCTCCTGCCACTCCACGTACCAGGGGAGCTCGAAGTCGAGCGTGTCGTCCGGATGGGCGCGATACCCGATCGTCAGCTTCACGGGACCGGTGTCCGCCATGCTTTCCTCTGTCGGAGCCGCGAATCCGAACCCTGCGACAAGCGCCAGAATGGCGATGGATGCGATCGTCCGCTTCATGTGGGCCTCCTTGACCTGCTTCAGTCGAGCGATGCTAAAGGGCCACGCTACTGCCGACGCGTTGCTCCGGTCAACCGCGCGCCGGTCGCTCGGCCGTCAGCCCTTGACGCCTCCGAGCGTGATCCCCTTCACGAAGTAGCGCTGCAGGAACGGGTAGAGGATCAGGATCGGCACGGTGGAGATCACCAGGATGGCCGCCTTGAGCGCCTCCGGGCTCGGCAGCGGTCGGAGGAGGAGCGCGTCCAGGCTGGCCCCCTCCTGCACCAGGCGCAGCTCGGCCAGCTCGGCGCCGAGCACCAGCTCGCGCAGGTACACCTGCAGCGGGAACTTCTTCGCATCGATCAGGAACAGCAGTGGATAGAAGTAGGAGTTCCAGATCTCCACCGCGTAGTACAGGGTGAGCGTGGCGATGATCGGCTTGGACAGCGGCACGATCACGCGCGTGAAGATGCTCATCTCGTTCGCACCGTCGATCAGCGCGGCCTCGCAGAGCTCCCAAGGAAGCTGCTGCACGAAGCTCTTGGCCAGGATCAGGTGGAAGGCGAAGATCGCCGTCGGCAGCACGATCGCCCAGATCGTGTCGATGAGCCCGAGATTGCGGACCACGAGGTAGAGCGGGATCAGGCCGCCCTGGAACAGCATCGTGAACACGATCATGCGCATGAAGAAGCCGCGGTACCGGAACTTCCGGTGTGACAACGGATAGGCGGCCATCATGGTCAGCGACACGCTCAGCGTGACCTTCACGCTCGCGTACAGGATCGAGTTCCTGAAACCGATCCAGATGCGCGGGTCACCGAGCGCGCGCTCATAGGTCTCCAGGGTCGGACGCACCGGCCACAGCACGACCTCGCGCAGCGTGACGGCGGCCGGGTCGCTCAGGGAAACCGCCAGGATGTACAGGAACGGAAACAGTGTCACGAACGCGACCGCGGTCAGGACCACCGCATTGGCGGCAGAGCCCGGACTGAACGTGAGCCTCCGTGGTCCGAGCTCGGCCCGCATCACGACGCCCGGTCTCCGGACGGCGCCCCGTCTCCGGACGCCCGGAACCCGAAGCAGTAGAAGCGGGCGCCGTCGCCCACGAGGTGGAATCGAACCCGGACGGCCGCCGCCGGGGCGGCCTCGCCCAGCGCTCTCCCTTGCCAGCGAACGACCGCAGCATCGGCGTCGGTGTCGACCGGCGCACAGTCCGCGGCGGAGAAGCCGGGCAGCACGGCGCTGTCCGGTTCGCGGATCAGCTCCGCCAGCAGGTAGTCGCGGCCGGGCCGCAGGTGGTCGGCCTTCACGGTCAGGTCGAGCCCGGCGAGATCGGCGACGGCGATCGGATTGGTGGTGACCGAGCCCGTTGATCGGTCGGCGCGCACGCGCAGGTAGGTCCAGCCGTCGACCGGCACGCGCGCCAGCCCGGTCTGCCCGTGGGTGGCATCCTCAATGACGTAGTGGGTGGCAGGATGGCCGATCAGGTTGGGCTGGCGGGTGCCGGCGTAGTAGATGAGGATCTCGCCGCCGGCGGTGACCAGCGTGTTGGCGTTGGAGACGAACTGCGCGTCCCACTCGCCCATCTCGCCGCGCGCGATCAGCTTCTGGCCGTCCGCGACGCGCACGAAGTGGCAGCCGTCGCGGCTGACGGTGAGCTCGTCGTCACAGGAACGGCTCTCCGGCCAGACGTCGGGAACGCCCAGGTAGTACTCCCGGTACGGCCACACGCTCAGCAGGTGGTCGCCCACGTAGCTGCCGCCGCGCGGGTCGAGCACCGGCCGGTCCCAGTCGACGGTCCAGCGCTCGCCGTCCGGGCTGTGCGCGACCACGCCGACCCGCACCTCGCCGCCCGGCCCGGTACGGCCGGCCGCCTGCCCGTAGACCTTCCAGCGCCGCGCGGCGTCCGGCTCCAGCTCGTCGCAGAAGAACGCGTTGGCTTCCATCAGCTCGACGGTGCCGCGCTCGGCGCGCATGAACGGCGTGCGGCCGGTGACCTCGGGGTGCGGATCGGCGGGCGTCCAGCGGATGCCGTCAGGCGAGTACAGCAGCAGGCAGAACAGCTTGACGTCGTGCACGTACTGCGAGTTGAGCACCATCTTGTAGCGCCGGGCGGGATCGGCCTCGCGCTCGTCCTTGACGACCGAGGGATTGGGCGTCGGCCGGCCGCTGCGGATCGGCAGCTCGCGCGGCGGGATCTCGCCGAGCGCGCAGATGTTGTTGTCGCGGCTGCCGTGATACTCGAACAGGCCGAGGTTGGGGCGCTCCCAGGTGATGCCGTCGTCGCTTTCCGCATAACAGCAGACGGCGCAGTCGGTGGTCCCCGAGCGCGCCGTGTACCACATCCGGTAGCGGCCCTCGTCGTGCAGGACGGTCCCGTAGCAGATCGCCTGCGAGTCCCACGCACCCGGCTCTCCCTCCAGCACCGGGTTGCGCGGGTCCTTCTTTGCGGTGTTCACGGCCAGGTCCACGTGCCGGATCTCGGCGAGCTCCCACAGGTCCAGGAAGAGCACGTTGCTCCGGCGCCGCGGCTCGATCGCCGGCACTTCCACCCGGCCGAAGCGGATCTCGCCGCCCGCCGTCTGGTAGAGCAGGCCGAGGACGTCGCCGCCCTCCGGCATCCGTTTCTCCACGCTCAGCGCCGGCGCCAGCTCCCAGGCCCAGCGGATGCCCTGCGGCGCCGCCATGCCGCCGCCCATCCAGCGGCTCATGAACACGTGGTGGCGGTCCCGGTTCACCCATGCGAGCCGAGGCTGCTCGTAGCAGTCGACGAACGCGACCGGCGATGCCACCTCCTGCGACTCGTCCCGGTTGAGGTTGATGTGCATCTTCCAACGCGCGGCGCCGCCGCCGGAGCTTCGATACGACGAGTAGAACACCCGGTCGACCATGCCCGGCCAGTTGCCGCGCGCCATGTAGCCCACCAGGATCGTGCCCCGCGACGCGGCGATCGTCGGGTGGTCGCTGGCGTATGCGACCAGCTCGGCCCCCGGTGTGCGGCCGTCGGCCCCGGTCCAGGCATCGCCGTCGCGGCTCTGCGTGTAATAGACGCCGTAGCGCTCGGCGACCCGGCGCGGGTCGCGCAGGAACTCCTCTTCGAACTCCCCGAAGTCGACCGAGCAGATCCTGTCCGCGTAGCCGCGCGGATCCGGGCCGTAGGCGAGGTGCAGGGTCCCTTCTTCGTCCACGTCGAGCACGGGATCGCCGTAGTCCCAGCGCTCGGTCATGGCAGTGCGGCGCCAGCCGCCCGCGGCGGGACGGGCCAGCATGACGAGTCGCGCGTCCATCTCCCCCTGGCTGTAGGCGATGCAGATCGATCCGCCCCGGGTGACGACGAGGTCGCCGAGGCTTGCCGGCCCCTGCTCCTCCTGATCGACGCGGCTGGGGCATGCGGCGTCACCGAGGCCGCGCCAACTCGCTCCGTCGGCGGGATCGCCGTCACGCAGCGGACAGCGCGCGTACCACAGCGTCCCGGTGCCGTCGCGGGACGTGCGGCGCCAGACGGCATGCGCGACGTCGCCGGAGTCGACGACGATGCTGCCCTGGTCGGCAGGACCGGTCGGGCCGCCGAGCAGGCCGGCGGTCAGGTTGCCGGCCAGCTCGACCGGCGCATGGAAGTGCTCGTCGTCCAGGGGCACGGCTCGGGCGCTGACGCGCAGGACCACCGATGCCCTGCCGGTCACCCGCTGCCGGACGTCAGCGATGGCGAGCCAGCGGCCGTCACCGGTACGCGCGAGCTGGCGGCCGTTGGCCAGCACGCAACTCAGGTCCCCGGTCTCGCCGAGCGACAGGTCTCTCACAGCGCTGCCTTGCGCCCATCCTCCACTATAATCGTCCCGCATTCGAGCCCGGCCCGCGGCGTGCCTCGCGGCGCCGCACAGGAGGATGGCGATGGCACTGCTGGACAGGGCGCTGCTTGAGACGGCCTGGGCCCGCCTGGAGTCGCGCGGGCAGAGCATCATCCGGGAGTGGCCGGACGCCGGGCCGGGCGAGTACCTGATCTTCAACCAGAACAACGGCAGCGTGTTCGCCGGCACCTTCAGCTTCGACGGCTACGGCGCCGTCGGCCTGCTGTGGCTGCTGTACGCCGCGACCGGCGACCCGCGCTACCGGGAGTACGCGCAGCGCGGCGCGCGGGTCTTCTCCCCGCTGGCCGACGTCCTCTCCAGCCACTGCGGCGTCGCCGCCTACCGGAGCGCCGTCTGGGGCTACCAGCTCACCGGCGCAGAGGAGTTCAGGCAGCAGGGCCTGCGCGCCGCCGCCACCATGAGCCGGTTCTTCGATCCGCAGAACGAGGTCTTCGGCCGCCATCCGGGCGCGCCGGCGGAAGCCGTCTTCCCCGGCAAAGGCGTAAAGCACCGGTTCCACAGCGTGCACGCTCCGGCGAACACGCCCGCGCGCTGCACCCACATCGACTGGTCGGGATTCTGGTTCGAGGTGCTGTGGTGGGCCGGGCGCTTCGAGCCGCGCTTCAGCGACCAGGCGCGCCGTCACTGCGACGCCTACCTGCGCCTGGGATTTCAGCGGCCGGACGGCTCGTCCCATCACGGCCTGAGCTTCGACGAGCACACCGGAGAGCCGCTCGAGTTCCACTCCAACCAGGCGTACTCGGCCGACACCGCCTGGTCGCGCGGCCAGGCGTGGATGCTCATGGGGTACGCGCAGGCGCTCGAGGCCACCGGCGAGCGCCGTTTTCTGGACACCTGGCTGCGCTGCGCCAACTACTGGATCGCCCACTTGCCGGACGACCTGATCCCGTTCTACGACATGAGCGACCCGGCCGTGCCGCACGTGCCGCGGGACTCGTGTTCGGCGGTGATCGCCCTCAACTCGATGCTGCGCGTGTGCCGGGTGGACCCGTCGCTGGAAGACCGCTTTCGCGAGGTCGCGAACGCCACGCTGCGCGAGCTGCTGGACTTCTACGTCACGCCGGGCGGGATCGTCCTGCACGGAAGCTGGGGCGCCGACCATTTACCGCTGTTTCAGGGGGTGCTGATGTTCAGCAACACGTACCTGGCCGATGCCGTGTTCATGGGCCTGTGGCCCGAACGCTTCGGCGAAGTTCGAGGATTCTAGCCGTCATGGGGGACCGGTTGTTCAAGAACGGCGTCGCGCGAGGGGCGGTGGTCGTGGGCTCGGATGCGGACGAGCTCCATCGCTTCGTGGCCGGCGAGCTGCAGGCGCACCTGGAGCGGCTCAGCGGCGGACGGCTGCCGATCATCACGGACGCGGAGCTGCGTGGCAGCCGGGATCGAGCCGGCTTGATTCTTGTCGGCGGCCCCGATGAGAACGCCGCGGTGCGGCGGCTGGCCGATCGGGACGCTGTCGATTTCACGGCGCTGAAGGCCGAGGGCGGCTACCTGCTGAAGACGGTTGCGCTCGACGGCCGCGGCGCGATCGTCGCCGGCGGCAACGATCCGCCCGGCACGATGTACGCCGCCTACGAGCTGCTGGAGCGGCTGGGCATCGTGTTTCAGCTCTCGAACGACGTCGTGCCCGAGCGCAAGCCCACCCTCGACCTGCCGGACCTCGACCTGGCGGTCAATCCGGCGCGGACGTTCCGGGGCGTGCACGTCTGGCACGGCTACTCCTGGTACATGGGGCTCGACGAGTACCGGCACCTGATCGACCAGCTCGCCAAGCTGAAGATGAACGTCCTGCAGTTCGCGTGGGGCATGGGCGCGGCCTGGATCCGGCTCTCCTACCGCGGCGTACAGGGCGAGCTGACCACGACCCTCGAGTCCGGGCACCTGGCGATCGGCAGGGACTCGCGCTCCTGGGGCCGCAGTGTGCACACCACGACCGGCACCCGCGCCGACCTGCGCATCGGCGCCGACTGCTACGACCACGGACGGCTGTGCGCGCCGGAGTTCCGCGACGTCCAGTCGGAGGAGGACGCCTACCGCGTCGCCATCCCGTTCCTGCGCGAGATCATCCGCCACGCGCACCGGCGGCAGGTGCGGGTGCGGCTGGTCACCGGTGAGCTCCCCTTCGTCCCGCCCAACCTGGCCCCACAGAGCGCCAAGGTCGATCACGGCCTGGCGCCGAGCGAAAGCTACAGCTTCCAGCGCTACTGCGGGGTAGCCGTGGCGCCCGGCGACCCGGCCGCGCTCGACATCTGGGAACAGGCCATGACCGCGATCATCGAGACGTACCCGGAGGCCGATTCGTACGGCTTCTGGGCGCCGGAGCACAGCCCGGACTTCGACGACCCGCGCACGCGGGCGCTGCTGGGCGAGTCGGCGGCCATTCTGGAGCACATCCCTTCCCTGGAGGAGATCCACGCCACGGGCAACCTGATCCCCCGGACGCCCCGCGACCTGGAGTGCGACGCGCTGCAGATGTACCTGGCGGCCGAGCTGATCCGCCGCCTGAAGCGCCATCACCCGGAGGCGCAGATCGGTGTCGGCGTTCTCTTCCGCGGCTACCTGATGCGCGCGCTCGACGCCGTGCTGCCCCCGGACGCGTGGATCGCGAACATGGAGAACTGCGGCAACGCCGGCCCTCTCATGGAGCGGTACTCGGGCATGCCGGGCCGCGACCTGGTGGTGGTGCCGCGCATCGTCGACGACGGCTGCGAGCTGCACATGCAGATGCACGCAACCATGTTCGACCGCGACCAGATCGTCACCGGCGCCGAACGGTTCGGGGCCACCGGCATCATCGGCCAGCTCGGCAAGGAGCGGGGACAGGAGTGCACGACCCGCTTTCTCGCCGACGGCTGCTGGACTCCCGACCTGGACTGCGAGTCCTTCTACACCGCGTACCTCGAACGCCTCTACGGGCGCGATGCCGCCGATCAGCTCGTCCGGGCGTACCTGCTGCTGGAGGAGCACGAACGCGCGCTGGTCTGGTGGGGCCGCAGCGAGATCTTCGTGTCGTTCCACGACTTCTCCCCGTGCCGGCTGCGCACGGGCGTCGACTACGCGCGCGAGCCCCTGGAAATCGGCAGAGAGGAGCTGGAGCGCGACATCGCCGCGTCCTGGGACCAGTCCGGAACGTTCTGGTTCTGGCGCCGCAACGCGGTAGGCGAACAGCACGAAGCGGACCGCGCGCTGCGCCCGGACGTCCTGTGGCAACGCCGCGCCGCGCAGTACCGGGCCGTGGCCGGCCTGCTGCGGGGCGCCCGGCCGCGCGTGCTTCCGGGGTCACGCAACGAGCTGGACTACGTGATCTTCAAGACCGAGAGCTTCGCCGCCTACTTCGACGTGCTGCAGGCGTGCGAGGAGGCCCGCATCGAGCTGGACCGCGCCTACCTAGCCCAGCTGGACCGAGACTCGGCGGCCGCGGGCGACCGCCTGGAGCGCTGCCGGGCGTCGCTACAGCGGGCGGACCGCCATGCGCGAGCGGCGGCGGGGCAGATGCTCGCCTACAGCGACGAGAAGGCGGAGCGCCACCTACTGTTCCGGTTCAACCAGAACGTCATCGCCTCGATCGAATCGGGACGGGAGTTCGTCGACGGCGTGGTCGCCATCCACAGATCGCGGATCATGTAGGTCGGTTGGTGCGCGCCGCGGTCCCGCTGCGGCTTGGACCGACCGTGCCGGAAGACTCCTGCGGGCGCGCCGCGAAAAAAGATCGAGGATTCTTGCCGCAGGGTCTTGACGGCTTCCGGATAGGTCTCGATCACCGCGCACAGCGCGGCCTCCCAGATGTCCAGCGCCGCCGGATCGCCGGTCGGCACCGCCACCCCGCAGTAGCGCTGGTAGCTGTGACTCTCGCTCGGCGCCACGCCATGGTCGACCAGGGCGCTCTGCGGCGCCAGGTTGTGTGAGACGAACGGCAGCTCGCCGAAGACCAGCCAGACCTGCACGCACCGCCGGTGGGCGTAGCGGATGATCTCGCGCAGGAACGGGATGGCGACGGCAAACGCCTCGTCCTCGGAGCCGACCTCCCGGAACTCATCCCCGCACAGGCGCTCGTGCGGGAAGCACTCCCGGCCGACGCGGACCTCGGAACGGGTGCCGGTGGTGGTGTGCACGCTGCGGCCCCAGGAGCGGCTGTCCCTGCCGACCGCCAGGTAGCCGGACTCATCGTCCCGGTGTCGTCCTGCCCTGCCACGACCATACAGCGGCGCCCGTCGAGATCGACCGACTTCAGCAGATACGCCCCTTCGGCAGACAGCCCGCCGAGATCCAACGCGCCGCGAGCCGTCAGCCCCCGCACGGTGTCGTTCGCCCGCGGCCCGCCGACCAGGATCAGCGCGCCCCCCGGCGCGGCCTCGGGCTCCGTGACGATCGGCAGCCGTCCGCCGCTCAGCAACTCGACGTAGCGCTGGATCTCCTCCGCCACGAACCGGTGAACGTCGTTGGCCGCGGCGCTCAGGTGAATCGCACCGCGTGGGATGCCGTTCTCGACCAGGATCGGTCCGCTCATCGCATCTTCCCCCTGGAGCAGACGGTAACCGGATTCCGTTGGCGTGGTCGCCGCTCACAGATCGCAGATCATGTAGATCTGCTGGTGCGTGCCGCGGTCCTGCGGCGGCTTGGACGGATCGTGCCGGAAGCCGACCGACTCGTAGACGTGAATGGCGCGCGGATTGTCGTCGTTGACGCCCAGCCGGATCGCCTTCAGGCCCATCCCGCGGCCCACGTCGAGCAGGGCGCGGAGCAGCAGCCGGCCGATGCCGCGCTCGTGGTATGCGTCGACAAGCCCGATGCCGAGCATGGGGATGTCGGGCCCGCCCAGGTCCTGGAGCCACGCGTAACCGACGATCGCTTCGCGTCCCTCCCGCTCGACTGTGGCGACGATCCGGAACGAATCCTCCGAATCGAGGTCGGAGGTGACCGTTTCGGCGCTCGCCCGCTCGAACGCGAACGGACGAAAGAAATAGCGGCTGCGCTCGGACAGCCCGTCGATGTACTCGACGAACCGGTCGGTGTCGGCAGCGAGGACTCTGCGCAGCGTGACGGTCGTCCCGTCGTTCAGCCGATGCGGCCCCGCCGCCTTGAATTCCTGCGGCATTCGGGTGAAGGCCGTCAGGCGACTGGTTCGTCCGTCTCGGCCGGCCTGCTGCCGAGGAAGCCGCCGATGATGGCGAGGATGGGTTTCAGCCTCCTGGAGACCGGATCGACGTCCACGCCGAACGCCTCGAGCGCCGTCGCCCCCAGCAGGCACAGCGAACCTGCGGGGGCGAAGATGACCTGGCAAGTCAGGGAATCTTCGAGACCCTCGATCGCCAGCTTCGCCTCGCCCATGAGGCGGCGGTCGCGACGGCCGTCGGCCAGGAGCAGCTCTCGGCTCCGCAATGGCTCGACGCCGATCGCGTGCAACCGGTCCTCCGGTATGAACGTGTAGAGTGCTCCCGTATCGACCCAGAAGCGCTCGGTGAAGTTCCTGGCAGGCTCGTCCACGGTGGAGACCGTCACACGGACCTGGAACATGCCCACTCCGCTATTGAGGACCCGCGGCCCGGCCGCGTCAACCCGAGCGCGACACCCATGGACGCGGCCGGCGCCGGCCTGCATGCTGTCTCCAGCGTCAATGAAGCACGTATCCACCCAGTGACCGGACAGCCTGCGCGGGAGCGCTACACCGACGAGTGGGTCGCGAACCTCCTGGATGGGAAGAAGCGGTTCGGCGAGGCCGATCCCGGACCGATGCTTGGCGAGCTCGGTGTGACCGCGGCCAGCACCGTGGTGGACTACGGCTGCGGGCCGGGGCTGTTCGCGTTGGCGGCCGCCCGGCTGGTGGGGCCGGGCGGGACGGTGTACGCCGTCGACCTGGAGCCGCGCATGGTGGAACTGGCGCGCAGGCGGGCGGCGGAGGCCGGCCTCGCCAACCTCCGTGCCGTCCCGTCGGACGGCGTGCGGGCGGCGCTGCCCGACGGCGTGGCGGACTTCATCCTCTGCGTTCAGATCATGCACTACCACGCGAAGCGCACGGACAGGGTGGCGGTCGCCCGCGACCTCCGGCGCCTGCTGAGGCCAGAGGGACGCGTCATCATCATGCAGTGGGGCCCCGAGCGCGGGGACACGGGGATCTCCTACCGCGCGCTGGCCGGCATCATGCGCGACGCCGGGCTGATCACCGACGGCGTCCATGCGGTGACCGACGAGCTGTACCGCACGCTGGCCCGCAAGCCACCCGGAGACTGAAACCGCGGGCCGGGCCGACCGGCCTTCAGACGGCGAACCGTCGTCAGACGGCGATCACCAGGATCACGCCGGCCACCGCCAGCAGCGTGCCCACGGCGGTCAGCGGACTCGGCGGTTCCCGCAGCAGCAGTGCGCTCAGAGGCGCGGCGTAGAGCGGTGCCGTGGCGCCGATGGTGGCCGTGAGCGTTACGCCGACCAGCTTGATCGACTCCACGTACAGCGTGCTGGCCACCACCCAACCCAGCAGGCTCGCCACGATGAGCCACCACATCGTGTTGCGGTTGCGGAGCGCCCTCTGGGCGGCGTCGAAGGCACCCGGGCGCCGCAGCGCGACGGTGAGCGAGAGGAGCGCGGCGGCCGGCACGCGCACGGCGTTCACGGCCAGGGTGGTCGTGCCCTCGGCGGCGATGGCGGTCAGGACCGTCTCGAGCCCCCAGGCGGCGGCCGTGGCGGCGGCGAGCAGCAGTCCCAGGGAGCGGTGCCGGCGCGCCACCTCGACCCGGACCGCCGATCCGCCCTCCCGCGGCTGCGCCGGTCCCGGGTCGCGTTCGGACGCCGACAGCAACGCTGCGCCCCCCACGACCAGCAGGGCGCCGAGGATCGCCAGCGGTGATGGCGCATCACCCCACAGCAGGAACGCGAACAGCACGGTGAAGACCGGGAAGCTGCTGGTCAGGGGCACGGCGCGGGACACGCCGACCAGCCGCAACGCCACCACATTGCAGGTGTCTCCGAGCAGCCCACCCACGACGATGGAGGCCACGATCACCAGCATCTTCCCGGACGTGAGCGTAGCCCCGCCCGGAGCGCCGGCCGCCAGGAACCAGGCCACCACCACCGCCGCGCCCAGCAGGGCGCGCAGCCCGTTGAGCACGAACACATCCAGCCGCAGCGACAGGCGGCGCAGCAGGACGCTGGTGGCGCCCCAGCTCACGGCGTGGGCGAAGGCGACGAGGATGCCCCAGGTGGTCATCGCCCTGTGCGGCAGCGATAGCGCCGGCGCTCGCTCGTGCCGAAGGGGCCCGGGGCGCGTAGCTCGCTGCGGTGGTGGCTGATCAACATCGGTACCGTATCGTCTCACATCCCGAGGCACCCAGCGCCGCCAGCAGGCCGCCGATCCAGCGATCCACGAACGTCACGCAGGCGGCGGGATCTCTCTCACACCCGCCCGGGCTGGCGGTAGCCCTCCGATCGCGGCGCGACGGATCCCGCAGCTCGGGCGCGCTCCCCCGGTCGATTCCCAACCCAACACGTCGCCCAACCCGTGGCCGCCCTCCGATGGAACCGCCTGTGAGCGATCATTCGAAGCCGAGTCTGCGAAGGTAGGCGAGGTTTCGTTTGGCGATGGGCAACGGTTTGTCGAACGGCGCCGGATACATGCCCTGTTCGACAATTGCCCAGCCATCGCAGTCGATCTCACGCAGCGAACTGCGCAAGGCGACAACGTCCACGCTGCCCTGCGACAATTCGCAGAATACACCCATTCCGACGGCACTTTGGAATGGGATGCCTTCACGTTCGACCTTCCGCTTCACCTCCGGGTCAACGTTCTTCAAATGCAGATAGCGGATGCGACGAGGATACTCCCGCACGAGACTGACAGGATCACCGCCCCGATACGCACAGTGACCTATATCCAGACAGAGCGACACCCGCTCCGGGTCAGTGTGATGCAACAGCGTCTCGATCTGGTCTACATGTTCGACGTGGCTGGCGGTGTGCGGTTCGAAGAGAAGCCTGAGTCCGAACTCAGCACGCGCAATATCAGCCACTTTGTGCGTGTTATCGATCAGCCGCCGCCAGGCACTCTGGTCGAGGCGAATCGGTGCGGTCCGTTGGCATGTCGCCACGTCGGTATACGTCTTGTCGAGGAGTATCAGGTATTCCCCTCCCAAGCCGGCCAGCAACTCACCCACGCGAAGCACCTTTTCTTGCAGCGCTGGCCATACCGCCGGTCCTTCGAGCGCCTCAGTCACCTGGCCGGCGGAAACCTTCAAGCGACGGCTGGCGAGCTCGGCCTGAAGCGTAGATATCTCAGTGGGCAGATAGCCGTACGGCCCCAATTCGATCCACCGGTAGCCGGCCTCCACAACTTCATCCAGATACCGCGGCCACGGCGGTTGTTTGGGATCGTCTGCAAACCAGACGCCCCATGAAGCCGGCGCCGTGCCGATCCTCATGCCGACCGTTTCATCTCAAACTGGAAGCGCGCGCCGTGGCGTGTTGGCGTTCACCATCACTCGCCACGAGCAGCTCGTCTCAGCCATATCGGCGATGACCACGCCATCTGTCCATTCAACTGGCTGACGCGCAGTCGGTACCAATTCCATCCCTCCGGCGGCGATCCATCAACGAAGTGGAAAGGCACGGTATAGCCCGACTCCGGGATCGCAACGTGTACCTTGGTCTTGTACGCGTTGTGCCAGACGACTTCATCCTCCTTGTCCAGATCATCCGACGACAGCCGCAACTGCCGCGATATCGTATCGTAGGACTCGTCCGTCGCAGCCAGGACGCGCGAGCGCCGCAACGCTTCCCGAACCGAAAAGACGGCGCTTTCCCCATCTACCGTCAGATGAATCCGATCGGTCGGAGACGCCTCGATCTCGAAGATCAGCGCTTGCCTGTTCGTCCAGCTCGTGCCACCGGCCCAGCCTACCTCGCTGACCCTTGCACCATGGTACGGCCGGGGCTCCGTCTCGAGCTGCCAGCTGCATTCCCGTTCCGTGGGTTCCTCGACTCGCTGGCCGAAGCAGCTCAGGCATCCTTGTACATTCACCAGCCGTCCTCGATCGATCCTGAGCTGCCCCCGCCAAATCTTGTTGGCCGTCTTCAGACCGTAAAACTCGCTAGGACCCCAGCCACAATCGATCCTCATCTTCAGGCGGATCTGACCATCGCCACCGGGCACGTCCCATGTGCCGGAATGGCAATAGGTGTACAACACCCGCTCGTTACGCAACAACTCCACTCGATCTATGGCATGGCAACCGACGATGTGAGCCCGTATGTCCGCCATTCCCTCAGTCTTCCCCACGCTGCCCATGCCGAGCCCATTTACCTCGAACGCCAAGCTGATACGATCGCCCGTGACGCCGTACACCCGGCGACTCCGAAACGCCTGCCACAAGCCTTCGCGCGTCAGCTCAGCGGCCCACACACCCGCCAGCCCGTTGCCCCAGACCCCAGGAAAGCCGCTGTGATTGTCGCCCGATGCGATGATACCCACCCGATATCCTCGAGCGAGTCCATCCTGCACGGTCCCTCCCGAGACCCGAGGACCCATCGACGCCACGCGGTCCATGGTGAATGGGGTGTCGCATCCCTCACTGGAGCCGTGATCGGAGAAGATTTCCACGAATGGCGAAAGCTCCTCATCGTAATAGTCCCAGTGTTTGCCTCGCTGGCCGACCTGATAACCGATGTGGTGAGGAATCACAATTCCCTTGTTCCTTCGCAGATTCGCAAAGAGCTGCGGCAGCGTCTCCGCGGCATCAAGGGGTCCTTCATCAAAATAGAAGACATTATGATCGCCAAATCTGCGCCGGTCTCCGTGCCACTCATAGCCGGCAAACGTCACGAACCGGCCTGGATCATTGTGTCGTCTAACCGCAGATAGGATCGCCGGCCAGTCTTTCAGGAAGGCGTCGCCCTGACCTTCAGTTTCCAAACTGAGACCTTCCGGAGATTTGTAGCTGTTGAAAGGATAGTAGGCTATCGGAAAGAAATCCAGATGCGATCGGGCAGCGGCATACGTGCGTTCTATCATCGGTACCTGGTGAGGATGGAGGTTGAGGTGCATGTCGCCCCAGTAAAGTTGAAGATCGTCATGCAAGCATCGTCCGAGCTCTCGCGCTCGATCATTCGCGGTCAATGGGATTCTCCAGGCGTCTTGGCCATCCGAAGTCCTCCCTTTCGCTGTCCTTCGCCGTCATTCAACCGCATCGCGTGCGAACACTCAATAGCGAGGTTCTACGCTGATGCAAGCACCTGCTCCCCGTCCAGCCGCTACTCCTGCTCGGACACCGCTCAGCATTCCGCGAGCCAGGCTGTCCGACGCTGCCGGCCTCGCTTGACAGCCTTGCGCGATTTGCGGCATCCTCAGTAGTTAGTTTTCTGTGAAAGAGGAGCGTCATGGACCATCATGTAATCGACGTCGGATCGAGTAAACAGCTCTTCGTGGATAGGATGTTCATCGACTCCAGCACCGCTGTGGAGCTCGTGATGAATCCGCCTTATCCGACGGGGCAGCCGGTGGTCGTTCTGGATGAATCCTGGGAAAAGCAGCCTGAGGCTCGTCTCGGACGTACCTACAACTGCGTATTGAAGGAGGATGACGGCACCATCCGAATCTGGTATTCCGTCGACGACCCGGACAATGATGAACGATACGTCAGCTATGCCGAGTCCAGCGACGGGATCCATTTCACCAAGCCCGTGTTGGATCTCGTCGACGTTGGTGGAAGCACCGCCAACAACGCCGTCTTACCCAGCCTGATCGGTGGAAGCTCGGTGTGGATCGACCCGAATGCCCCGCCCGAGGAGCGCTACAAGACGCAGACGAAGGTCTACTCACCCGAGGTGTGGGGCCAGTTCCACATGCACAGCTCCCCCGACGGGATCCGTTGGAAGCTGTTCGAGAATATCCGAATCGGCCGGGGCGGCTGGGATACCCAGAGCATCGTCTTCTGGGACCCGCGAATCGGGCGCTACGTATTGTACACCCGCTACTGGGTCGCCAAGCGACACGGGACTGCCGAGGGCAACGAGAGCTACCGTACGGTGCGCCGGCTCGAGTCCGATGACCTGCGCCGATGGGACAACCAGAGCATCGTGATGTGGCCGGACGAGGTGGATATGGCCACGTACGAGACACCCGTGCCGCTGCGATCGGCGGGGCCGGATACTCCCCATGGAAGAGTGGCGATGGACTACTATGGCGCCTTGGTGTTCAAGTATCCCGATGCCGCGACCGGCGTGTATTTCATGCTCGCCCATGCGAACTGGTGCTGGTACGACAGTGACCTGGTGGTGACTTCCATGCGCGACGACTTGGCGGTGGAACGCCAGGAAACGCGAAGGCTCCCGTTACCCAGCCGCTTCGACACGCGACTGGCAGTGAGCCGTGACGGCAAGAGTTTTCAGCGCTGCGGCGGGCGCAGGCCTTTCATGAGCCCCGGGCCGGAGGGAACCTTCTCTTCCCGATCGATATGGGAAATGCCAAATCCCATTCGTGTCGGCGACGAGCTGTGGATCTACTACACCGGAGCTAACTGGGATGAGAACGGAACCGTAGATCCTACAGCGCAAAGCCGTCTCAGCGGCATCGACCGTGCCGTTATGAGATTGGATGGATTCATGTCGGCCGATGCAGATTACAGCGGTGGCGAGCTCCTGACCCCCTCGATTCGGTTTTCAGGCAGTCGGCTGGAACTGAATGTGGATACCGGCGCAGGAGGCTCCGTGCTGGTAGAACTACAGCACGATAACGGTCAACCCGTACAAGGCTACACCGCAGACGAAGCCACGTTCATCTGCGGCAACTCGGTTCGAATGCCGGTGTGCTGGGGCGACAGGCAGGATGTGAGCGGGCTAGCGGGGAAGCCGATAAAGATACGGTTCGTCATGCGCGACTGCAAGCTGTACGCCTTTCAATTCATCTCTGACCAGCCAGATTCCCGTGAGTAGTCGATCTGCCCGCGCTGGCCGAACGGTTTGAATGATGGAGAACGTCATGCCTCGAACATTCTGTGAAAGGGGAGCATCATGGACCATCATGTAATCGACGTGGGATCGAGTAAGCAGCTCTTCGTGGATAGGCTGTTCATGGAGTCCAGCACGGGTGTGGAGCTCGTGATGAATCCGCCCTATCAGACGAGGGAGCCGGTGCTCATTCTAGATGAATCCTGGGAAACGCAGCCTGAAGCTCGTCTCGGACGTAGCGGCAACAGCGTAGTGAAGGAGGATGACGGCACCATCCGAATCTGGTATTCCGTTGACGACCCGGGTAATGATGAACGATATGTCAGTTATGCCGAGTCCGGCGACGGCATCCACTTCACCAAGCCTGTACTCGATCTCATCGACGTCGGTGGAACCACCGCCAACAACGCCGTAATACCCAGCCAGATTGGTGGAAGCTCGGTGTGGATCGATCCGAATGCGCCACCCGAGGAGCGCTACAAGACGCAGGCGAAGGTCTACTCACCCGAGGTGTGGGGCCAGTTCCACATGCACACCTCCCCCGACGGGATCCGTTGGAAGCTGCTGCAGAATCTCCGGATCGGCCGGGGCGGATGGGATACCCAGAGCATCGTCTTCTGGGACCCGCGGATCGGGCGCTACGTACTGTACACGCGCTACTGGGTCGCCAAACGACACGGCACTGCGGAGGGCAACGAGAGCTACCGTACGGTGCGGCGACTCGAGTCGGATGATCTGAGCCGATGGGACAACCAGAGCATTGTCATGTGGCCGGACGAGGTGGATATGGCCACCTACGAAACGAGTGTGCCGTTGCGACCGGCGGGACCGGATACTCCGCAAGGAAGAGTGGCGATGGACTACTATGGCGCCTTGGTGTTCAAGTATCCCGATGCCGAGACCGGCGTGTATTTCATGCTCGCCCATGCCAACTGGTGCTGGTACGACAGTGAGTTGGTGGTGACTTCCATGCGCGACGACTTGGCGGTGGAACGCCAGGAAACGCGAACGCTGCAGTTGCCCAGCCGCTTCGACACGCGACTATCGGTGAGCCGCGACGGAAAGAGTTTTCAGCGCTGCGGTGGGCGCAAGCCTTTCATGAGACCCGGGCCTGAGGGAAGCTTTTCTTCCCGAATGACCTGGGAAATGCCCAATCCCATTCGTGTCGGCGACGAGCTGTGGATCTACTACGCCGGCGTTAACTGGGATGAGAACCGAACTGTCGATCCTGCGGCGCAAAGCCGTCTCAGCGGCATCGACCGCGCCGTTATGAGATTGGATGGATTCATATCGGCGGATGCCGATTACAGCGGTGGTGAGCTCCTGACCCCCTCGATTCGGTTTTCAGGCAGTCGGCTGGAACTGAATGTGGATACCGGCGCAGGAGGCTCCGTGCTGGTAGAACTACAGCACGATAACGGTCAACCCGTACAAGGCTACACCGCAGACGAAGCCACGTTCATCTGCGGCAACTCGGTTCGAATGCCGGTGTGCTGGGGCGAGAGGAAGGATGTGAGCGCGCTAGCGGGGACGCCGATCAAGATACGCTTTGTCATGCGCGACTGCAAACTGTACGCGTTTCAATTCACCTGACCGCGCACCTTTCTGAACCAACGACCGCGCAGCCGGACGGCGTCATCGATTCGGTATCTGGCCTCTACCCGTCTGCCAGCGCAGGCGCTCCTCGTGTGACATCTCCGCAAGGAGCAGGTTTTCCTCAGTTACGGAAAGACATCGAGATACTTCTCGATACCCGCGGATAAAGGTCTCAGCATAGCCGACGTGAGCCTTCCAACCTTGAAACCCGGCACTCGACTCTATCCGCTTTTCGGCCAACTCCGGAGTGTGCCCCTGCGACTCAAACAGGATTTCCGCTCTCTTCCGATTCTCAACCTGATCGGAAATATCGATAACGACGTCCACTTCATGAAATGCGTAATCGACGCCCGTATAGTACACCGAAGCCACCTTGTGAGGAGCGTGTCCCCGATCTCTGTCGGGAATGTTTATTTGGTTCAGTGCTCTTTGAACCGCTATTCCAGCAGCCGTATGGTCGTTGATCCACGCGTAGTAACTGCGTCGATCCGGTAGCGTATACGGTGCATGGGTCAGCACCATCTGCGGTCGCACATCGTACAGAATCCCAGCCAGGGCTCGCACCATTTCATCGGTGACCTCGATAGGATTGTCGGAAAAGGGGAGGATCCGCACATCCGTTATGCCGAAGAGCCCACAGACGTTCACGAATTCCCGTGCTTTGCGCGCTGCGTATTCCTCCCGTGATCGGCCGACGATGGCCATGTCCCTCTGATCCGGCGACTTACGCAGCTCGTCTGCCAGTTCCTCATCGTGCGTGGTCTGACCGCCGGTGATCGCTACGGCTGTAACGCGATCACCACGTTCCACGTGATGGGCACACGTGCCGCCCATGTGGCACAGGTCATGCGGATGGGCCACGACCACGAGCACTTGGATGCCATCTCGCTGTTCCGAGGGCATCAGTCGTTCCCCGGATGCCACTTCGTCGCCGCTATGTGAGTTACACCATCGCCGAGTGTAAAGTAGTAGACGGTGAACAGCGACCCGTCTGCCAGTTCTACCGTCTTTGGATAGCCCAGATCACTCGGACTACCTCTACCGGCCACGACGCCATCGGTAGTAAGCCCGTCATTGCGGAGAACGATCTTGCGCTCGACATCCCATGTCCTGCCGCCGTCGTAGGAAAAACACGCACGTACCCCATACGGGGGCCGCCGGTGTCCGTAGCTGCAGAGCACCTCTCCGTTCTGCAACATCAACAGATGCGCCGGATACCCCCACATCTCCGTCTTTTTCGGCTCACTCCACGTTTTGCCGCCATCGTCCGAGTGAGTCTGCCACAAATACTTCTCTTCCTCCGGAATACTCTTGCTGCCGCTGGCGGTTCGAACCATCGCGATGATACGCCCCTCCGGAAGATACAACAAGCTGGACTCATTGAACGGATGCACCCCCCCATCATAGGCCATGCTCACCATTTCCCACGTCTCTCCGCGGTCTTCCGAACGCAGTACCCATGCCCGATAGGGGCCCCCCGCCACGGTGTTTCCGTAGACCTGCTGCACGATCGTGTCGTCCGGAAGCACACAACCTCTGAACTGCAGGTCGGCTCCGTGAATGAGCGCAACAAACGGTAGCTCTTCCCCGCTTCTCAACTCTCTACTCTCCCACCTATCCTCCCCCGCCTTCTTTCGCTCCATCACCAGTCGATGCCCAACGTGTATTCGCCCGTCGGGCAGGTCTTCCACTGAGAAACCGCGTCCTACGAATTCGTCCCTTCGCTCCCCAGGAAATGCGTCCGATGGTCGGGATATCCGAACTTGCGTGCCGTCACTGAGCACCGCACTTCTGAGCTTCTCGGGGCATACGCGGTAGCCTTGATCTTTCCCTTCCTCAAGCCAGCTCGCACCCCCGTCTGGAGAGAAGAGCTCGACATGACCGGTCTCTCCTCCGGCCAATCCGCCCATATGCGAGTGGGCCGCTCCTCCGCTACCACGAGCGTTTGGGGTATGGGAATTCCAGTTGAAGCTCACCCAGAGCGCGTCCGCATCGCCGATTACCACGCTCGGAAAACTGGAATAGCGAGCTTCGTGCCAATACAGGATGGTATCCATGTCAATCCTCCTTGAACTTCTCCTGAGACCGACCGATCTCAGCGACTCTCTATCCTTCCAACAGCTCTATGCTTTCGAGCATTTTTTCCCACGTCGGCATGAACGCCTTGAGCGATCGGTTCGACCGAGCAAGAACTCGTAGACTGAACGTAACATCGGCTTTGTGACCCAAAATGAGAATCGCTGCGCTATATCTATTCCGCAGGGTCCCGCTAATCGCCGAAACTCCAAAGATCTCGATCTCCGAAATCTTGCTTTCCTTCGGCGTCGCATATCCGTACAACACAACAGCACCTTCGAAGAACGCTCGCAGCGGCTCGGGGGCAATATCCGACCGGATGAGACTCCCATTGACCTTGTCCGCCAAATACTGTGTGTCACTCATCGTGAAAATGACCTGATAGCCGGAAACCTTGGTTTGTATGGATGCCACGGGATCATCGTCGCCGGTCTTCGCGGACAAGGGGCTCTGGCCATAGATCCAGGTGAATCCAGTGTCATCGAACCGAAAAGACAATCGTTCGCTCTCCCACTCGTTTTCAGCAACGGCGACTACCTTTTCCTCGATCTCTGCGCTGGACCACCCTCCCGGATAATCCATGCTGAATCCGAAGCCGAGCAAGTCGAGAGTTTCGGATAGATCCATATCAGCCGGTCTGGCACAGCTCGCCAGCACAAGCACGACAATCGCAATGGGGATCTTCCTGCGCATATTGGCGTTTCTCATCAGAGCCGGCATCTAAGAGGGGAGGGCTGTGACAGCCCTCCCCTCTCAGCGGCGTTCGCATCGACAGTAGATACCTTCTACCAATCGTACACGAACTCGCCGTTTTCAACCCGCTCACGGACAGATGCCGGCAATCCCTCGAGATGAAAATACGGAACTCCCGGATAGGGCTTCAAACTGATCGGCGCCTCCTGTATCGCCGCCAGGAGCTCCGTCCCTCCGGAGTTCATGAATGTCTCCACGTACGCGTCCCAGTCCTCCTCGAGGTTCACCTGGCCACCGATCGCTTTCCACTTGAACTCGTCTCGTATGGTGCTCAACGCCGTGGCATACTGCTGCACCGCCGTCGGCAACTGGTAGTTCACCGCTTCGCCTAGTGCATCGAATCTCAGCGGAATGAATACCCGGTTGGACAGCGCCCCTGGCGGTTGGGTAAGCTCGGTCCACTCGCTCCACGCAGGATCCCATCGATAGAATGCCATCTTGGGAGGCACGTTCTGGTACCTGTACACCCCCAAGCCATCGGGATGACCGCCACCGGTCTTCCACTGAGGCGTGATGACGACGTTGGAGTTGTACGGCTCGCCGCCCCAGGTGTAGTGCTTTCCCTCAACGCCAAAGATCGACTGTACCTGACCCTCTCTGTCCCAGTTGACCCAATCCATGATCGCCAGAGCTTTGGCCAGTTTCGCGTCGTCCACCGTCTTGTTCACAGCCCAGCCCCAACCGTAGCGAAATGGAGGATAATCCGTTGGACCGCCGGCAAAGCCATCCGGCCCTGTCCAGTGCGGAACCACCATCACCTTCGAATCCGGATCTCGATCCCAGAGGTTCTTTGGCGGCCTCGTCGTTTCATCCCAGCATATGAAGCAGTCAGCAGTGATTCCTACCAAACCGCCACCCATCAACGGGTGCATGTCCCCGTATGCTCCGGCGGGAAGCTCCTGGTTGATGAGTTTGTCCGCATACCACTTCTGCATGTAGCGCAGATAGGATCTCCAGCCCTCGGACAGCACACCGATCCTCTCGACGCCATCTTCAATCTTGGTAAACTGAAGATTCTCTCCATCCACATACCACATCCCGGAAACCGGACGAGATCCCCGGTGGTTCCTGACCATGTAGTATGCGATGGTGTCAGCCTTGCCGTTGCCGTCCAAATCCGCATCCCGGAAAGCGTACATCATCTCCTCGAGCTGATCGAGGTTGTACCCCTTCTTGTGCGCAAAAGCCTGACCGGCATACTGTTCATAGCCCGCTCTATCCAATTGGATCACGTCCTCGGCCGCCGGCGCCATTCCAACTCGTTCGAGCCAATCCAATCGAATGTACGGAAAGTCACCAGCGCCGATCCCGTGCCCGGCATATCCGGTAATCGTATAGAACGCCTCCGGATCGTCCGGCGCAACTTTCACGTCCCACATCGGCGGGTTATCGGTAAGAAACTGCGCGAAATTCGGCGCATGTTCTCTCACCATTTCTTTCGGAATGCTGCGCGTCACGCCGTCCCGATACAGCCTCATCGGGTTCGTTTCGAACTGCCCGACATCGGGCAGGTCCACCCCTGACGTGATCATCAGTTCTCTGGCAGCCCGGTCGTTGATGTGGACGGTGTGGTTGATGATCTTGACACCGAACTTCTCTTCTATCTGCCGCTGCATCCAGTTGCCTTCAGGGGCGTCTGCGACTCCTGGTCCCGACCATATGATCTCGATGAGCGCAGACCCTTCGGTCCCTTCCGCTTCCGGAGCCGCGAATCCCACCACCGGCAAGGCAAGGAGTACAGCTACGATCGATGCCGTCCAAAATCCCGTTCCTTTCATAACGGTTGTCCTCTCCTTAGGCTCGTCGCTACGACGTCTGACATGACGTCAGACCATTTCAATCGCCCACAAATCACCTCCTTGTCATCAGAAATAGCATCGCGTTCGTGTCCATATGCTCCCATCCGCCTATCTGAACGCGCCAAGCATGATTCCCCGCACGAAATATCTCTGCGCGAACGGATATACCAACACGATCGGCCCGATCGTTATGAGCACGACTACCGCCTGCACCGACTCCGGCGGTATGACTATGGGAAGCTGCAAGTTGTACATCTCGAACTCTCGATAATTCTCCAGCAGGTTTCGCATCTTGTGCAGGATCAACTGCAACACCCGCTTGCCCGGACTTTTGATATAGATCAATGAATCGAACCATGCATTCCAGTGCCACACCGCCGTCCATAGTCCTATGATGGCCATCATCGGTTTCGACAGCGGTGCCACTATTCTAAACAGAACCGTCGTACGGCTCGCTCCGTCCATCAAAGCCGACTCTTCCATCGCCGGGTCCACGGCCATCAGGAAGTTCCTCGCGATGATGACGTAGAATGCGTTAGCCGCGGTCGGAATGACATATACCCAGCGAGAGTCAAGAAATCCCAGACGCAGTACCAGCAGATATGTGGGTATCAGACCGCCGCCGAAGAACATGGTGAATACGAAGAAGAACATGATATACGTCCGGCCGGGAAGGTGCCTCTTCGAAAGGGAGTAGCCGGCACAGAGAGTGACGAGGAGCGTGAGCGTGGTACCGGCCACGGTTCGAAATATCGTATTCACGTAGCCGATGCCGATAACCAGAGAACGGTCGGTGAAGACCCACATGTACGGTTCCAAGGTCCAGGTCTTGTTCCAGATCTTCAAACCGATATGTTGCAACTCGAGCGCGTCGGAAAACGACGCCAGGAGCAGGGTCCAAAACGGATAAACAAAGAGAAACGCCAACACGACCAGCATGCCATAGAGAAGCCCGTCGAAGAACCTGGTTGCTATTGACCGTGACGGCATATACATACGCTGGCAACCCTACCAGAGTCCATATTCCGTGTAGCGTCTGATAATCGTATTCGACACTACCACCAACGTTACGCCTACGACGTTCTTGAACAAGCCCACCGCAGCGGAATAGGCGAATTGAGCCATCATGATGCCTCTCCGGTAGACGTACGTGTCGATGACGTCAGCTCGTTCGTACACCATCGGATTGTACAGATTGAATATCTGGTCGAACCCGGCATCCAGCATTTGACCCATATTCAGAATGAAGAGGATCGTGATCACCGGGACGAGAGAAGGTATCGTGATGTAGATCGCCTGTTGGATACGATTCGCGCCATCGATGGCTGCGCTTTCATACAAATAGGTATCGATGGACGACAGCGCTGCCATATACACTATCGCGCTCCATCCGACCCCCTGCCATATGGCGGTGATGACCAGGAGCCCTCGGAAGGTGGGAGAATAGGTCAGAAAGTTGATCGCCTCCATTCCCAGGAAGTCGAACACGGAGGCGACGATACCCCTCGACGGGTGGAAGAACTGTGTGACTATCGTGCCTAGCACCACCCATGAGACGAAGTGGGGAAGGTACGATATTGTCTGGAACGTCTTCTTGAACGCCACATTTCTGATCTCGTTGACGAGCAAGGCGAGAAGAATGGGCATGGGAAACCCGAAGACAAGGTGATAGAACCTTATGATTATGGAGTTTCGGAACACGCGGAGAAAGAAGGGATCGTTGAACAACATCTTGAAGTGAGCGAAGTCGTTCCAGGGGCTTCCAAGTATGCCCTTGCCGTAGCTGAATTCCGTGAAGGCCATGGCGATGCCCCAGATCGGAACGTAGTGAAAGATGATCAGGAGGCCAACGGCGGGCAGCAACAAGAGGTAGAAGCTCGAATTGCTCTTGACTCGTTGCCACCGTTTGCCTGCTGACTGATCCTTCGTGAGGACCGGGGAGGACACCCGTGTGGAATTCGACATTAGCCAATAACGGTCACGGCATGCCGGGCGGAGGCTACCGGATCGGGCGCCACAGGAGCTGCCCGCTCGCTCCCTGTGGTGGTCTTCGTCGACCTCTGGCGGCCGTACGCCTCGCGGTTGGACTGCCGGATCGTCTTGAGCTGCTCCAGCAACTCGTCCGGCGTTCGTCCGGAGCGCTCCATCTCGACGTCTGCTGGCGAAACTCCGGCGGGTGCGCTCGATGTGTTCTCGCCATCGTAGACTCCTTCTTTCGTGCTCACGCTGGATGTGGCACGCGAGGTGGGGCAAGTCTAGCGGTTCAGCCGACCATTATGGGCGCACGTGCGCGGCTGTCAAGAGCCAGCGACCAGATGACCAGATCGACGCGGAGCGCTCGCTGGCGCACCGCGCATCGACGCCCCGGTCTGTCGGCGGTCTCCATCTGCTACGCTCCGAGTGCACCGATGGCAGAACCAGCTCGTATCGCCGCGATCACGACCACCTTCTTCCCCAACAGCCACGCCGGCGTCCTGGCTGCCAAGTTCCTCACCGGCTTTCCGACCGACGAGGGGCTGATCCCGCCGCGTACCCGCGTCGTCTCGCTGTACATCGATCAGATTCACCGGAACGACGTGGGCCTGCAGCTCGCCCGGCAGTGGGGCGTGCCGGTCTACCAGAGCATTCCCGCCGCTCTGACCCTGGACACCGGCGAGCTGGCCGTCGACGGGGTGCTCTTGATCGGCGAGCACGGCGACTACCCGCGCACCGCCCTGGGGCAGGAGATGCTGCCCCGCCGCTGGCTGTTCGAGCAGGTCTGCGGCGTGCTCGCCGAGCACGGCCGGCCCGTGCCCGTGTTCTGCGACAAGCACCTGTCCTACCGGTGGTCCGACGCGCGCTGGATGTACGACACCGCGCGCGAGTTGCGCGTGCCGCTCTGGGCCGGTTCCTCCCTGCCCGTCCACTGGCGCCGGCCGAACGTCGAGCATCCGCTCGGCGATCCGCTCGACGAGGCGCTCGCCACCGGGTTCCACATGCTGGAGCGCTACGGGTTCCACGCGCTGGAGTCCCTGCAGTGCCAGGTGGAGCGCCGCGCGGGCGGCGAGACCGGGGTCGTGGCCGTGACCTGCCTGTCAGGCCGGGACGTGTGGCGGGCGGCAGACGCCGGCCGCTGGCCGACCGACCTGGCCGACGCCGCGCTGGCCGCGACGAACCCGGGACCCGACCGCCTGGAACCGGAACGCGTGAGCGATCCGCACGTGTTCCTGATCGAATATGCCGACGGACTGCGCGGTACGGTGCTGATGCTCGGCGACGACGGCTACGTCCGCAAGTTCGCCTACGCCGGCCGGCGTGCGGGGCGCGTCGACGCGCGCGAGTTCCACGGTGACGAAGGCCCCAACCACGCCCACTTCAGCTACTTCGGCCTGGCCGTCGAGGACTTCCTGCTGTCCGGCCGCCCGCAGAGCCCGGTGGAGCGGACGCTGCTCACCACCGGCGTGCTGGAGGCGGCGCTCATCTCCCACCACTGCGGCGGCCGGCGCATCGAGACCCCTCACCTGGGAATCACCTACGCGCCGATGACCGGCGCGGTCCGCCGGCCAACGGGCTCGGAACCAAGCGGCGCCTCGCTGGAGCCGGTGCCCATGCCCGAGCCCGGCGCCACCCCGGCGGCCGAGCCGATCCCGGTCGACCGGGACGGCACGATTCGGTCAACACCGCACGATTGATCATATCGATGAAACGTAATACATGAAACTTGCAAGTTTTGTGTATTATAGATGCCAGAATGCAGAAATACGCCGAGCACTCGATGCTCCACGACGCGGTCGAAGTGCAGCGGCGGGAGATGCTGTCCCGGCTGAGCGAGCGCTACGTCGAGCGCCGACTCGGCGTCCCGTACGGCGACGACGACCTGATCAAGGTGATCATCGGCCCGCGACGCTGCGGGAAGTCCTTTCTGGCGATGCATCTGCTGGCGCAGGCCGCCTCCCGAGGGTATCTCAACTTCGATGATGAGCGCCTCGTCGCGGTGGAGGACTACGACCGGCTCCTGGCCGCCGTCAACGCCGTGTACGGGAACCCCCGGCATCTGCTGCTCGACGAGATCCAGAACCTGCCGAAGTGGGAACTATTCGTGAATCGCCTGCAGCGTCAGGGGTATCGGCTGCTGTTGACCGGCAGCAACGCGCACCTGTTGAGTGGTGAGCTGGCCACGCACCTGACGGGGCGGCACCTCCCCATCGTCCTCTTTCCCTTTTCGTTCGCCGAGTCCCTGAGCGCCAACCCTGCCGCGCGCACCGGATCGGAAAGGGCGGAAGCCTTCCTCCGCTACGCTCGGGACGGCGGCTACCCGGAGCCGCTGCTGCGTGACGTGGACCGCGGCTTCTACCTGCGCACCCTGTGGGATTCCGTCCTCTACAAGGACATCGTCCGTCGCCGCCGCATCCGCTCGGTGGCCGGGATCGAGGACCTGGCCGGTTACCTGCTCGCGAACGTTGGGCGGGAGTACTCGCTGAACCGCCTGACCACCGTGACGCGCTGCCGGGGCGTCCAGACGGTAGCCAAGTACATCGGCCACCTCGAAGAGGCGTTCCTGTTCTTCTCGCTCCCGCGCTTCTCGTTCAAGGCCAGGGAGCAGGCCACCGCCAACCGCAAGATCTACTGCATCGACAACGGCCTGGTGACTGCCCGCGCCACGCAGTTCAGCCCTGACCTGGGCAGGCTGGTGGAGAATCTGGTTGCGGTCGCGCTGCACAAGCGCGCTCTGGACGGAGTGTGGCAGATCTTCTACTGGAAGGACGCCCGGCAGCGGGAAGTGGACTTCGTCGTGAAGGACGGGCTCCAGGTCACTCAGCTCATCCAGGTCTGCTGGGACATGAGCGCTCCGGAGACGCGGGCACGCGAGATTCGCGCCCTCCTCCAGGCGGGACGGGACCTCGCCTGTGACCGGCTGCTCGTGCTCACGGCCGACGCCGACCGCGAGGAGGACGTGGAGTGGTATGGGATGCGGGGACGGATACGGCTGCTCCCGGTCTGGCGCTGGCTCTCCGAGTCCCTCGCCGTCGAGTAGCCGTCAGTCGTCCAGCCGCACCCCGACCCACTCGCTGCGGTTGGAGGTGATGTCGACCACGTTGCCGTCGGGATCGAGGACCTTGAAGGAGACCGGCGGCGGCTGGCTGGGGTCGATCGGCTTGCGCTCCTTGACGCTCTCTTTCGAGAACGACACCCCCAGTTCGTGCAGCCGCTGCCACACCGCGTGCAGGTCGTCGACGACGATGCCGAAGTGGATGAACTCCTCGCCCTCTTCGTACTGGCGGCGGTCGGTCGGGTCCTGGTCGATCAGCGTGACGTTGAGCGTGCCGTCGCTGAGATCCAGCGCCTGCCCGCTGGGCCGATAGCCCACAAATCGCCAGCCGAACACGGTCTCGTAGAAATTCCGCGAGCGCTCCATGTCGCCGCAGCGCAGCGCGAGGTGCCGAAGCTGTGCCATACCGCGCACGGTACCGCCGGGCGCGAATCCGTCGCAAGTCCGGCGCCCCGCGTGGTACGTTGCGACCCATGGCGACGGACATCGAGACCGAGCTGCAGAACCTGAAGACCGACCCGGCGATGCTCAGGCACTTCGAGGAGTTGGACGAGCACGGCTACACCATCCTCGAAGACACCCTCACCCAGCGTCAGGTCGGCGAGGCGATCCGGGAGATCGCAGTCACCTACCGGGAGGTGAGTGCCACCGAGCACGAGCCCGGCACCCTGCGCACCCACAACCTGACCGCACGCGCCGAGGTGTTCCGGGAGATGCTGCAGGTGCCGCGCGTGATGGCCTGCCTGGCCTACCTGCTGGGCGACGACTACATCCTGTGCGACTCCGGGGCGCGGTCGCCGATGCCCGGCATGAAGGCGCAGGGGCTGCACCGCGACGGCGACGACTTCATGCCCAACCCGCCCTACAAGGTGCACGCGGTGGTGCCCACGTTCGCGCAGTCCCTGTTCGCGCTGTCCGAGTTCACGGCGGAGAGCGGCGCCACCCGCTTCGTGCCCGGGTCGCACGTCAGGGACCTCGACTCCGCGAAGATCCCGCCCGAGGACGAGCGCCAGTTCATCTGCAAACCGGGTGCCTGCCTGGTGTACGACGGACGTCTCATGCACGGCGGCGCGCCCAACGACACGAACCAGATCCGCTACGCCGTGCTGAATTTCCACTGCCGCGCGCGCATGAAGCCGTTCTGCGACCACACCCGCTCGATCCCGAACGACATCGTCGAGGCGGCCTCGCCCACCCTGCGCCGGCTCTGGGGCTTCGAGTGCCAGTCCGCGTGGGAGGAGTCGCCGCGCAACTACCAGATCATCGAGGTCACCGGCGCCAAGCCGCGCTTCGAGTACCGGGGCATCGGCGCGGTCAAGGAACGGGAAGAACGGCAGCGACGGGAACGGGAGGAGGCGGAGGCCCGATGAGTGCCACACAGGACGCCGCTCTCCTTGAGACCGTGACGGCCAGCCTGCCGGAGCTCGCCGAGATCACCGACGCCGGCCTGCGCGACAAGGTGGCGCGCGCCTGGGCGTATGCGCTCGCTCACAGCTCGTTCACTGCCATCGACCAGATCCGCGGCTCGGGTGTGCCGGACTCGCCGCGCATGAAGCGGGGCACCCAGCTCGACCACATCCGCGGGGTCACCCGCCTCGCGCTGGCGATGGGCGACGAGATGAAGGGCCGCTTCCCGGAGCTGCCGATCGACCGCGACCTGCTCGCGGCGTGCGCCCTCTGCCACGACGTGGGCAAGCCGTTCGAGTTCGACCCCGACAACCAGCGCCGCTGGCGCGCCGATACCGTCGCGACCGGCCGGCCGGCGCTCCGCCACACCCTGTACGGCGTCCACGTCTGCCTGACCGTCGGGCTCCCCGAGGAGGTCTGCCACGCCGCCGGCTGCCACTCCGGCGAGGGCGAGCTGGTGCAGCGCTCCCTGCACGTGAGCATCGTGCACCAGGCCGACATCGTGTTCTGGCACACCCTCACCGACGGCGGGGCAATGGAAGACTGAGCGGACGCCTCACTCCTTGTCCTCCGCAGGTCGTCCTTGACATCCCGAATCGGGATGCCATATCCATGTCTCGGTGCGCATCATTGCCAAGCGGACATTGCGAGAGTATTGGGAGCAGGAACCCAGAGCGGAACAGCCGCTGAAGTCCTGGTACGCGATCGCGTCGAAAGCCGACTGGTCGTCCCCGACGGACGTGAAGCAGATGTACAGAAACGCCAGCATCGTCGGGAATGACCGGACCGTGTTCAACATTGGGGGGAACCGGTACCGGCTTATCGTTCGGTTCGACTACGCGAGTCGACTCGGGTTCGTTCGGTTCGTGGGAACCCACGCCGAGTACGATCGCGTGAGTGCCGCCCACGTGTAAGGAGTTCGATATGGATATAAGGCCGATCAAGAACGAATTCGATTACGACGTGGCTTTGAACGCCATCGACAGACTCATGGGCACGTCGCCCGGCACTCCGGAGAGCGACGAACTCGATGTGCTCGTTACTCTTGTGGAGGCTTACGAAACCAAGCACTGGACGATAGAGGCGCCTGACCCCATTTCGGCACTCGAGCACGTGATGCAGGCGCGTGGACTCCGGCAAAAAGACTTCGCCGACCTGATCGGGTCGCAGTCACACGCGTCCGAGGTCCTCAATCGTCGCCGTCCGCTCACGCTGGCGATGATCCGGACTCTGTCCGCCGCGTGGGGAATACCGGCCGAGGTCCTCGTGCCCGAGTACGACCTCGCGACCACTGCATAACGGTCGTCGAATGTATCGGCGCCATCCTGCCGTGCAGGTCCCGCCGGGTCAGTTCGGCGAAACGTCCAGCCTGATCCAGCGGATGCGGGTCGACCAGTCCTCGAAGCACCAGAACGCCACCAGCACCTCGCCTCCGTCACGCTCGATCATCTGCGGGAAGCCGAACTTCAGCGCCGCCAGCTCGTCCGAGGCGCCGCCGGCGCCGGTCATTCCCGAATCGGCCAAGCCGCCGTTCCAGAGCAGGAGATGCTCCCCATACCGCCAGCCGCCGCCGTTCAGGGTGCCCGGCACCGCCCACAGCCCCGGGGGGTCGATGCGGCGGTAGACGAACAGCACCCGGCCGTCGCTCAGCGCCAGCGCCTTGCAGGTCTGCCCGCGCAGGCCCAGCTCGGCCGGCGGCCCGAAGCTGCGCCCGCCGTCGCCGCTCAGCGCGTATCGGTTCGGCCAGTGGGAGCCGGACTCCGTGTGGCACACCCAGCTCACCGCCAGCACCCGGTCGCCGCCCAACGGCACCACCGACACTTCCCAGTGCTCGACGCCCTCGGCGGTTCCGTCGAACATCACCGCGTACCGCGGCCACGTGCGCCCGGCGTCGTCGCTCTCCAGGACCACGGTCTTGCGGCCCTCGGGACGTTCCCCGTCCCAGCCGGCCCACGTCGCCGTGGGCGCCAGCCAGCGCCCGTCAGGCAGTTCCACTATCGCGTGGCAGATCTCGAACGCGGGGCCGATCAGCGGGGTGTCGATGATCTCCGGGTCGCTCCAGCTCGCTCCGTCGTCATCGGATCGGGCCAGGATCAGGCTCATCGGCACCATGCCCAGCGTGGCGTGGTTGACGATCCCTTCGGCGGGATCGTCGCGCCGGTGAAGCGCACCGAAGCCGACCAGGCCGCCGGCGGCGGCGCTCAGCCTGACCGAGTGGGTGTAGCCGTCCGCCCAGCGGTCGGGGAGCAACGGCCCCTCCGGTTCCCAGGTGGCGCCCCCGTCCCGAGACCGGGCCAGGTAGGTGCGGTAGTCCAGACCCTCCACCGCGCGCCCCACGTCGTAGCCGCACAGCAGCTCCCCGCCGCCAAGGTCGACCAGCGTCGGGTGGAAGGCGTGCCTGGTGTGCAGGTGCGGCTTGGGATTGGCGTAGACCAGCCCCGTGTCCAGGATGCGCATCAGCGTTCCCTCCCCCTTCGGCTCACAGCAGCGACAGCTCCCGCAGCCCGGCGCGCAGCCGCTCCAGCTCCTCGTCGGTGTAGTCGGACAGCGGCGGCCGGCGCCAGCGGCCGGAGATGCCGGCCAGCTCCATCATGGCGTGCTGTGCGGCGTCGCTGCCGGCCGGCGAGGCGGCTGCCAGCAGGTCGAACATCGGCATGTCGTAGTCGCGGATGATCGCTGCCGCGGCCACCAGATCGCCGCCCTCGATCGCGTTCCAGTAGGCGCGGCTGATCTCCGGCTTGAAGACCACCAGCACGGACATGTAGCCGGCGCACCCGTAGGGATGCATGTCCAGGTGGGTCTGCTTCTGGCCGCCGGCGAAGTTGCTCCACGTGCCCTGCGACAGCAGGCAGGCCGGCCGCGCGAACTCGGGGCCGTAGTCCTCCTTGAAACCGACGATGCGGTCGCCTTCGGCCACCAGCATCCGCACCGCCTCCAGCGCGCCGCCGAGTCCGAGCGGCGCCAGCGTGGCGCTCAGGATCACCGTCGGCAGTTCGCGGGAGACGGCCAGGAAGTAATCGGCGCAGTCGCGCACGCTGACGCCCCGGTACGGCGGAGAGGCCAGCACGCCGTCGGCGCCGACCTCGGCCGCGTAGCGGGCGAACGCCACGGCCTGGTCCTGCCACCAGGGCGCCGCCGCGGCCAGGAACATCGCCCGGCTGCCGACGTGCTCGCGCGTGACCCTGGTCAGATCGGCGATCTCCTGTTCCGACAGCACCGCGTAGAGGCTGTCGCCCGGCGTGAACAGCACCGTGCGCGCGCCGCCGGCGATGGCGGCGTCGACGAACCGGCGCAGGCCGTCGTAGTCGATGGCGCCGTCCGATCGGAACGGCGTGTTGATCGAGGCGAGCGGTCCGGTGAAGTGGTGCTCGAAGCGTGCCCGGTCCATGGCGGACAGAGCATACTCCATGACCGGCCGCGCGTTGACGGCCGGCGCCGGCGCGCTATCGTTGCCGGTCATGGAGCACGGGTCATGCTGACGATAGACGGGAAACGGGTCTGCGAGACCCTGGCCGAGGTGGTCGATCCGGACCGCGCGGCGCTGGCCGTGATCGACATCGAGAACTCGTCGATGTGGGACGACGGGGCCGACCGCGCCATCCTGGAGCGGGTGAAGCGGCTCACGCAGGCGGCGCGCGCTGCCGGCGTGCCGGTGTTCTTCTTCTACAACTTCCGGGGCCCGGGCCTGCGCAACTTCTCGGCCGCCTACCTGCGCGCGCTGATCAACCTGGGCCATCCGGCCGACGAGCTCCGGACTCGTTTCGAGCCGGCCGCGGACCGCATGCGCGTGCATCCTCGCCTGGAACCTGCACCGGGCGACGTCGTGATTCCCAAGGACCGTGGCAGCGCTTTCAAGGGCACGGACTTCGATCTGTTGCTGCGCACCCTGCAACGCGAGACCGTGGTGGTGACCGGCTGCTCGACCGACTGGTGCGTGGAGGCGACCGCCTGGGACGGCAACGGCCTCGACTACTACCTGGTGATGGTCGAAGACTGCCTGCGCTCCCCCCGCCCCGACGGCCACAGGGCCGCGCTGCGGCAGTTCCGGGCCATCGGCCTGGACCTGACCACCTCCGCCGATCTGCTGCATCTCTGGGAGCACGCGGCACCGGCGCCGTAGCCCAACCAGTCGCCAGGCTGCCTCGACTCTCCGGTCTCAGGGTTTGCTCAACGGCCATTGTGCGAATTTGCATAATGACCATCATGTAAATCGGCCGGATCACGCCGGACCGGTTTTCCAGCCAGCCGGCGTAACTGCTGGTGGACGAAGTGACCTACATCCAGGATCCGTTTGCCGCTCAGGTCGAGCCCGTCGTGGCCGACCCGGAATAGGCCGGCAAGCTGGCCGAGGCATGCGCCGCCGTTCATCACCACCGCATGCACCCCACCTACTACATCAAGGGAGACGGAGAGGTCGACATCGCCATCGTCGAGGGTTCGACGTTCCGGCCGATCGAGGTGAAGTGGACGGGGCAGGTCCGATCGACCGACCTGAAGCAGGCGAGGAAATACCGCAACAGCGTGATCTGCTCCAGGCTTGCCGTGAACCGTCTCCACGGACTGCCGAACGAGCTGCTGCCCCTCCACCTCCAGCGCCTCGGGCCGTCGCCCTACTACGTCACCTGGTAGACCGCGATCCGAACGCGACGCCGTGAGCGCGTCGATTTGACAGTGGACGGGCGCTCTAGACATTTTCGGTAGCAGTGTCTATCGAGGAGGAACACACATGAATCGAGCACGCACGTTGCTCATCCTGGCGACGCTCTGCGCCCTCGCAGCAGCGCCGCTGTTCGCCACCGGCGAGGAGGAAACCTCGACGGCGTCCGCCGCCGCCGACAACCCCTGGACCGACGGCCAGGACCTGTCCGGGTCCACGGTCAACGTGTTCGGCGCCTTCGTCGACGTCGACGCAGAGCGCTTCGACGCCAGCATGGCGCCGTTCGAGGAGCAGACCGGCATCGACATCGTCTACGAGGGATCCGGCGACTTCGAGTCCCTCGTCGTGATCCGCGCCGAGGGCGGCGATCCGCCCGACATCGCGGCGTTCCCGCAGCCCGGTCTGATGGCCGACATGGTGCGGCGCGGGTTCATCGTCGACCTTTCCGAATCGTTCAGCATGGACTACCTGCAGCAGCAGTACTCCGACGCCTGGATCGACCTGTCACGCGTCGACGACACCATCGCCGGCGTCTGGTACCGCGCGTCGCTGAAGAGCCTGGTCTGGTACGCCAAGCCGGTGTTCGAGGCCGAAGGCTACGAGATCCCGGAGACCTGGGACGAGCTGGTCGCGCTCTCCGAGCAGATGGTCGCAGACGGCCACGTTCCGTGGTCGATCGGCATCGAGAGCTCCGGCGCGACCGGCTGGGTCGCCACCGACTGGATCGAGGACATCCTGCTGCGCACGGCCACGCCCGAGCAGTACGACGCCTGGACCCGCGGCGAGCTGCCGTTCGACTCGCCCGAGGTGCGGCGGGCGGTCGAGATCATGGGCGACATCTGGTTCCGCGACGACTTCGTCCTGGGCGGCCGCAGCGCGATCCTGACGGTGCCGTTCGGCGACGCGGCCACGCCGCTGGTGACGGACCCGCCGCGCGCCCTGATGCACCGGCAGGCCACCTTCATCGCCGGCTTCCTGCCGGAGAGCGCGCAGGAGCAGATCGGCGACGTCATCGACGTCTTCTACCTGCCGCCGATCGACGACGAGGAAGGACGCCCCGCGCTCGGCGCCGGCGACATCCTGAGCGCCTTCAACGACGACCCGGCGACCCTTGCGGTCATGCGCTGGCTGGCGTCGGGCGAGTCCACCCGCGTATGGGCCGGCTTCGGCGGCTTCGTGGCGCCACACAAGGACGCGAAGATCGAGTGGCACGGCTCCTACGTCGATCAGAAGGCGGCGGAGATCATCCAAAACGCCGACACCTTCCGCTTCGACGGATCGGACCTGATGCCGGGAGCGGTCGGCGCCGGCACCTTCTGGACCGGCATGGTCGACTACATCAGCGGCGAGGAGCTGGGCTCCGTGCTCGCGAAGATCGACGCATCGTTCCCGCGCTGACCTGAACCGCAGCAGGCGCTGCGGCGCCGGCCGTGGGTTGACCGCCCGCGGCCGGCGCGCCGCGCACGCGCCACGATGACCGAAGGCACACGCCCCGAACGGACCGCGCTCCCCGCGCTGCTCCGCGCAGCCGGGCTGTTCACGGCCGTCGCGGCGCTCCTGTTCCTGGCGTTCCTGTTCATGCGGGACAGCCGGGCGCCGAAGGCGCTTATCGCCATGATCGCGCTGATCATCGGCATCGGCGGCGTCTGGGGGCTGTTCTACGCCGGCAACGGCGTGGTCGAAGCCCTGCCGCGCCGCCTGCGCGAGGCGGCCCGGCCCTGGCTGTTCGTCGGCCCCGCCATCCTGATCCTGTGCATCTACATCGTCTTTCCGGCGGTGCGCACGATCTGGATCAGCTTCTTCGACCGCACCTCGCAGGTGTTCGTCGGGCTCGCGAACTACGCCTTCATCATCACGGACCCCGAGATGCTGCTGGTGCTCCGCAACACCCTGCTCTGGGTGCTGCTGGTGCCGTTCTTCTCGGTCGTGCTGGGGCTCTTGATCGCGGTCCTGATCGACCGCCTCGGGCGGGTCGTCGAGCGCGTCATCAAGGCGCTGATCTTCCTGCCCATGGCCATCTCGTTCGTCGGCGCCAGCGTCATCTGGCGCTTCGTCTACTACTTCCAGCCGGCCGGCTACGACCAGGTCGGACTGCTCAACGCCATCTTCACCGCGCTCGGCGGCGAGCCGCAGGCATGGCTGACGCAGATCCCCTGGAACGCGATCGGCATCCCGTGGATCAACAACCTGTTCCTGATATTCATCATGATCTGGCTGCAGACCGGGTTCGCCATGGTGATCCTGTCCGCCGCGGTCAAGGGCGTTCCCCAGGAGCTCCTGGAGGCCGCGCGCATCGACGGCGCGGGCGAGGTCAGGGTCTTCTTCCGCATCACCATCCCGCGCATCAGGGCCACGGTGCTGACGGTGTCCACCACCATCCTGTTCCTGGTGCTGAAGGTCTTCGACGTCGTGTTCGTCATGACCAGCGGCAACTTCGACACCGACGTGGTGGCGTCGCGCATGTACGCCGAGGCGTTCCGCTTCTTCGACTTCGGCCGCGGCAGCGCGCTCGCGGTGCTGCTGTTCATCATCGTCGTCCCGTTCATGATGCGGACCGTCCGGCGCATGCGGAGGGAATCGGCATGAAGGCCGGCAAGCTGTTCATCTGGCTATTCGTGGGGGCGCTGGTGATCATCTGGACGGCCCCGACGCTGGGGTTGCTGGTGAGCTCGTTTCGCTCCGAGGACGCCATCCTGAACAGCGGCTGGTGGACGGCTTTCGCCAGGCCGTTCGCATCCGGACAGTGGACCCTGGGCAACTACGAGCGCGTCATCCTGGCCGACAACATGGGCAACGCCTTCCTGAACAGCCTGCTGGTGACGATCCCGTCCACGGTGATCCCGATCACGATCGCGGCGTTCGCCGCCTACGCGATCGCGTGGATGGACTTTCCGGGCCGCCACCTGATCTTCATCCTCATCGTCAGCCTGCTGATCGTACCGCTGCAGATGGCGCTGATCCCGGTGCTGCGGCTCTACACCGGCCTGCGGCTGAACGGCACCTTCCTGGGCATCTGGCTCGCGCACACCGGCTTCGGCCTGCCGCTGGCCACCTACCTGCTGTACGGGTACATCGCCACGTCCATCTCCGGCGAGATCATCGAGTCGGCGCACACCGACGGCGCCACGCCGTGGATCACCTTCACGCGGCTGGTGCTGCCGCTGGCCACCCCGGTAGTCGCGTCCTTCGCGATCTTCCAGTTCCTCTGGGTGTGGAACGACCTGCTCGTCGCGCTGGTGTTCCTGGGCACCAAGGCGGAGCTGGCGCTGGTCACCACCCGGCTCGCCGAGCTGGTGGGTTCCCGCGGGCAGGACTGGCACGTGCTAACCTCCGGGGCGTTCGTGACCATCGTGATGCCCCTGGCCGTCTTCTTCGCGCTGCAGCGCTACTTCGTGCGCGGCCTGATGGCCGGATCGGTCAAGGGATGATTCCTCCGCGGCCGGACGGGGCCGGCGTGCGCTCCGTGATCTGCGTGAACGGGCAGTTCGAACGCAGTTGGCCCTACACGGCCGATCACTGGCAGCGCCGCTGGGAGGAACGCGGCGGGTGCGAGTTGATACGGACCGACTCGGGGGACGCCCCGGCGCGCCTGGTGCCGGATCCCGGCTCGGTGCAGAGGCTGGTGCTGCTGGGGTTCGAACTCCACGCGCGCGACCTGGACCCCTTCACCGCGCTGGAGGAGTGCTACCTCGGCCAGCAGCACCGCTCGCAGGAGGCGGTCGCGTCCGCCGAGGCGCGCGGCGTGCGCATCATCCCGCACCGCGCGGACGTGTACTGGGGCCAGACCGTGGCCGAGTACGCCCTCGCGATGACCATCTGTGGGCTGCGCCGGATTCCGCAGAACCACACCGCCATGCAGAGCAGCCTGGCGCCGTGGGACTACTCCCCGGAAGCGGGCGCCGGCCGCGTGCGCGGCTCCCAGTTCTGCGACGACCCGCGGTTCTGCAACGGCACCGTCGCCGGCAAGCGGGTGCGCGTGGTCGGCGTCGGCAACATCGGCGCCCGCTACGCCTCCTGGTGCGCGGCGCTGGGCGCCGACGTGGCGGCCTGGGATCCGTTCGCGCCCGACGCCACGTTCGTGGCGGCGCGCGCCGCACGCCGCTTCCACGTCGAGGAGCTGGTCGCCGACGCGCAGATCTTCGTGCCCATGGTGCCGCTCACCGATTCGACCCGCGGCCTGATCACCGCGGAGCTGATCGACGCCCTGCCCATGCACGGCCTGGTGGTGCAGGTCACCCGAGCGGCGGTGTGCGACACGCGCGCCCTGTACCGGCGCGTGTTGAACGACGAGCTGGCGCTGGCCGCCGACGTGTTCGACGCGGAGCCGGTGCCGCTCGACTCACCCCTGATCGGCCGTCACAACGTCGCGCACACCCCGCACGCCGCGGGCCGGACGCGCGACGCCAACCACGCCTATGCCGACGACGTGATCGCCCGCTTCAGGCCCCGCTGAGGCCGGGACGGCGGCTCAGGAGCGCAGCCCGCTCCAGGGGAGTTGCTCGTGCACCTCCTCCAGCTCGTACCCCTCCTCGCCGATGCAGGGGGCGAGGATCGCCAGCAGCTTCGCGGGCACCCCGGACACGTTGAACGAGGCGTGCACCATGGCCGCGGGGATGAACGCCGAGTCGCCGGCCCGCAGCGTGCGGCTGCGGCGGTCGACCCACTGCTCGACCTCGCCGTCCAGGACGTAGATCACCTCTTCCTGATTGGGGTGGCGGTGGAAGTCGTGTCCTCCGCCGGGCTCGAGCTTCACCTCGATGACCACCAGCTCCCTGGCCGCAGTGGTCTGCGGCCGGCTGTGCCAGCCCAGCTCGAACCCCTCCAACGCATCGCGCTCCACCTCGTCACGCGCAAAGAACCGACCTTGGCTCATGCCTCACCGTAGTACCCCATCAAACTGATGTCCACGGATACCACCGCTAGTCGGCGGTGACCTGGCTGCCCCACCAGTCGGCGTTCGGCTGCCAGTCCGGGTCGAGATAGGCCGCGTGCTGCGCCTCCAGCTCGGGCATCAGTTCATGCTCGAGCCGATGCACACGCGCCTGATCCTCGGCCGCATCGTACTGCGGGTCGGACGCCGGAAAGTTCGCATCCACTTCGTCGAGCCAACGTTCCAGGCGCAGCCACAACTCCTCGGCGGTGTCGCGCCGGTCGCTCAGGACGTCATGCCGCTCTCCGGGATCGGCACTCAGATCATACAGCTCGTTGTGCCGGTCTTCGTGGTAGTGAATCAGCTTCCATTGCCCGCGTCTGACTATCGATGAGGGATCGCCGCCCTGGTTGCCGTAGTGGGGGTAGTGCCAGAACAGGTCGCGTTCCGAAGTGGCCGGGTCCGGCCGGCCCCGCAGCAGCGGGACCAGGGTGCGCCCGTCGATCAACTGCTCGGCCGGCATGCCCAGACCTGCCAGCTCCAGGAGCGTGGGATAGAAGTCGATGCCCGAAACCGGCACCTCGCAGGTGGTCCCCGGCTCCACCACCCCGGGAAAGCGGACATGGAAGGGCTCGCGAATCCCGCCCTCCCACTGGCGCCCCTTGCCGCCGCGCAGGGGCAACATCGACGCGGAGTAGGAGTCGCCGGAGGAGGCCCCGCCATTGTCGGACGTGAAGCAGACGATCGTGTTCTCGGCGAGCCCGAACCGATCCAGCGCATCGAGCACCAGGCCGACTGCCTCGTCCATGGCGGCGATCATGCCCGCGTAGACCGGGCAGTCGGCCACCTGCCGAACGGGCAGGTTCCGATCGAACCGGAACCGTCGGCCCGGTGCTCCGAGCGCAGACGCCTTTGCACGAAACCGCGCCCAGCGCTCCCGGCTGGTCTGGATCGGTCCATGCACCGAGTAAAATGACAGATAGGCGAGAAACGGCTGGTCCCGATGATCGCTGATGAAGCGTGCGGTCTCCCTGCCGAGCCGGAGCGGCAGCGATTCGCCGTCGGGGCCCGACTCCAGCTTCGGGTTGTCCCACGGGGCGAAGTACCCGCCCCTGGGCGATCCGACCCTCCACCCTCCCTTGTTGATCTGAAAGCCGAAGTCCTCCGGATCGGCGCCGGTGTCGCCGAGGTGCCACTTGCCGGCGAAGAACGTGCGGTAGCCGGCTCTACGGAACACCTCGGCAAAGGTGATCTCGTCTGCTCTCAGGCTGCGTTCATACTCGGGAGGCAACAGCTTGCTGTGCCGGCCCTGCTCACGCCACGCTGCGCCGGCCGGTGCGCCGATCCAGTCGGTAACCCCGTGGCGCGGTGGGTACTTGCCGGTCAGGATGCTGGCACGCGAGGGGCTGCACACCTGACAGGCGGCGTAGCCCTGGGTGAAGCGCATCCCGCCACCGGCCAGGCGGTCGATGTGCGGACTCTCGTAGAAGCGGCTCCCTTCGACGCCGAGGTCGCACCACCCCAGGTCGTCGGCCAGAATGAAGACCACGTTGGGCCGGTTGGCGACGCTCTGCCGTCTCCCCATGGCCGCGCGAGGCTGGCACACGGCAGCGTGCTCTGTCACTCGCGCACGCGCGGCGGGTCGATCCGGTCACGGTGCGTGAGGGCGAGGGCGCGCCGGCGGCGGACGGAGGCGTCGTGGTCGACGGCGCCGGTCGCGGGATCGATCACCACGCCGTAGCGCTCCGCCGCGGCCTGCGCCGACACGTAGCCCTGGCGCACGTCCTCGGCCACCGCCGCCGGATCGCGCTGCCAGGGCGGGTGGTAGCCTGCGCCTCCCGGCAGGCGCAAGGTGAACCGTTCCCCCGGCTGCAACGTGTAGCGCTTCTTGGGGTGCAGCGCGCGGCCGTCACTGTGCACCACCTCTCCCGAGCTGCCGTCCTCGCCGCCGGCGAAGCCGCGCGCCGGGATGCGCGTGCGGTCGTACATCGGCGAGTGGACGGCCGCGTGGCCGGTGACCACCTCCAGCTCCATCTCCTGCCCCAGCCCGCCGCGAAACCGTCCGGGCCCGCCGGAGTCCCGGATCAGCGCGCGGTGGTGCAGCATCACCGGTGCCACCGCCTCGATCGCCTCGGCCGGCACGCCGGTGATGCCTGACGGAAACGCCGTCGCCGACACGCCGTCGCAGTGCGCCCGCGCGCCCATGCCGCCGGCGGAGAAGAAGATGTAGGCGAACAGCTCGCCGTCCTGGCCGGTCCTGCCCTCCAGCATGGTGTTCCAGAGGCCGGCCGAGCCCTCGGCCATCACCCGGTCGGGGACCGCCTGGCCCAGGGCGGTCAGGATCGGCTGCGACACGAAGTGCCCGATCAGGTGGCGGGCGGCCACCGCGGCCGGCCGGCGGCAGTTGAGGATCGATCCTGGCGGCGCGGTGATGGTCATCGGCCGGAAGGCGCCCTCGTTGTTGGGGATGGCCGGCGCCACCACGGTCATCACCGTGTAGGTGGAGTACGCGTGCGTGTAGTTCATGACCACGTTGATGCCGCGCTCCACCTGCGGCGAGCTGCCGGCGTAGTCGATGGCGATCGTGTCGCCGGCCACCTGCACGCGGCACTCGATCCTCAAGGGGTCGTCGAAGCCGTCGATGGCCACGGCGCTGCGGTAGGTGCCGTCGGGAATCTCCCGGATCGCGGCGCGCACCGCGTCCTCGGTCCGGTCGAGGATCGCCTCGCCTACTGCCTCCACGTCCGGGAGCCCGTACTCGTCGAGCATCTCCACGAGCTTGCGCGCCCCGACCAGGTTGCCGGTGTGCTGCGCGTACAGGTCGCCGATCACCATGTCCGGCATGCGTACGTTGGCGCGGACGATGTCCAGCAACTCGCGGTTGGGCTCGCCGCCGCGGAACAGCTTCAGCAACGGCACGGCCAGCCCCTCCTCGAACACCTCGGTGGCGTCCGCGCCCATGCTCAGGCCGCCGATGTCGGTGGCGTGGCAGGTGTTGGCGAACCAGCCGACGCCGCGGCCGCGGTGGAACACCGGCGTGACCACGGTGAAGTCGAACAGGTGCCCGGAGGCGGCCCACGGATCGTTGGTGATCAGGGTGTCGCCGGGGCTCAGAGACGCAAGCGGATGGCGGGGCACCACGTAGTCGCGCACGCAGTTGGCCATGGTGTTGATGTGGCCGGGGGTGCCGGTGACGGCCTGCGCCAGCATGCGCCCGCGGGCGTCGAACACGCCGGCGGACAGGTCTCCCGCCTCGCGCACCACGGTGGTGAAGGAGGCGTGGATCAGGGCCGCCGCCTGCTCGTCGACGATGGAGATCAGCCGGTTGCGCAGCACCTCCAGCGTAATCGGGTCGATCGTGATCGGATCGATCATGACGCGCCTCCCGCAGCCGATGCGGAGCGCACCAGCAGGCATCCGCCCGCGCCGACGGTCACGCTCCAGCCCGGCGGCACCACGGTGGTGGACTCCGCCTCCTCGATGATGGCCGGCCCCTCGGCGGCGAAGTCCGCCGCCAGCCGGTGGCGCTGGTAGACCGGCGTGGACATGAAGGCACCCGTGCCGTCGAACAGCGCATCGCGGCACGGCGCTTCCGCGGCAGCCTGAGCCGCACCACCGGTTGCGTCGTCGCGTGCCGCCATGTGCTCCGGCACCTCGCCGAGGTCGGGACGCGGCCCCTCCACGGAGACCCGCCAGTTCACGGCCTCCAACGGCACGCCGTCACAGAGCTGGCCGTAGAAGGCCGTGTAGGCGTGCTCGAAGCTCCGCCGCACGTCCTCCAGCAGGGCAGCGTCCGGCACGCCCGGCGGCACCTCCACCCGGATCTCGTAGCCCTGCCCTGTGTATCTCATGTCAGCGGATCGCCGTACGCCAATCTGATCGTCCGACACGCCCGCCGCCCCCACGCGCTCCCGGCCCTCCCGCTCCAGCTCCTCCAGGATCGTGGCCAGCGTCGAGCGCTCGATCCGGTCGAGCCGCGCCACGTAGCTCCGCGTGATGTCGAAGGAGAGCGGCGCCAGCAGCAGGCCGTACGCCGAGCCGACCCCGGCCAGCGGCGGGATCACCACCGTGTCGAGCCCCAGGCGCCGCGCCACTCCGCAGGCGTGCAGCGGGCCGGCGCCGCCGGTCGCCACCAGGGCGTAGCGGCGCGTGTCGAGTCCGCGCTCGGCGGCGTGCACGCGGGCGGCCGCGGCCATGTTCTCGTTGACCAGGTCGTGGATCCCCCACGCCACGCGCACCGCATCCATCTCCAGGCTCGCCGCCAACTCCCGGAAGGCAGCGCGGGCGGCCTCCACGTCCAGCGTCATGGTGCCGCCGGCGAAGGCGTGCGGATCCAGGTAGCCCAGCAGCAGGTCGGCGTCGGTGACCGTGGGCTCGCGCCCGCCGCGCCCGTAGCAGGCGGGCCCCGGTTCGGAGCCGGCGCTCCGCGGGCCCACGGCCGGCAGTCCCAGGTCACCCAGCCGGGCGATGCTGCCGCCGCCGGCGCCGATCTCGATCATCTGCATGGTGGGCATCAGCAGCGGCAGCCCGCTGCCGCGCTTGAAGCGGTGCACGCGCGCCACCTCCGACTCGGCGGTCACCGCGAACTCGCCGTGCTCGGTGAACACCGCCTTGGCCGTGGTGCCGCCCATGTCGAACGCCAGCACCTCGTCGTGGCCGGTCAGGCGGCCCCACCAGGCTCCCGCCAGCGCGCCGCCGGCCGGTCCCGACTCCACCAGGCGGATGGGCACGTCGGCCGCGGTCTCGACCGTGGCGGTGCCGCCGGTGGACAGCATGATGTGCACGGGCGCGGCCACGCCGGCGCGGCGCAGCCCGTCCTCCAGCCCGCGCAGGTAGCCGGAAGCGAGCGGCTGCACGTAGGCGTTGGCGACCGCGGTGGAGGCGCGCTGGTACTCGCGCAGGGCCGGCGCGACCCGGTGCGACAGGGTCACCGGCAGGAGCGGCAGCCGCTCCCGCAGAAACTCCGCGGTTGCGACCTCGTGCGCGGGGTTGGCGTAGGCGTGCAGGTAGCACACCGCTACCGCCTCGATGCCCTCCTCCTGCAGGGCGTCACAGATCGGCTCCAGCGCCGCCGGGTCCAGTGCCCGCAGCGGCGCTCCGGCCGCGTTCATCCGCTCCGGCACCTGGAAACGCAGCCGGCGCTCCACCAGCGGCGCCGGCTTGACGAGCCCCAGGTCGTAGATGTCGTAGCGGCCCTCGGTGCCGATCTCCAGCGCGTCGCGGAAGCCGGCGGTGGTGAGCAGCGCCGTTCGCGCGCCGCGCCGCTCGATCAGGGCGTTCGTCACCAGCGTCGTCCCATGAATGACGCCGCCAATGCCTGCCGGCGCCACCCCGCTCGTCTCCAGCAGTGCCGCGATCCCCTGCAGCACTCCAGCCGAGGGGTCGGGCACGGTGGTCAGCACCTTGCCGACGTGGCAGCGCTGCCGCCCCTCGTCCAGAAACAGGAGATCGGTGAAGGTACCGCCGATGTCCACGGCGACGCGGTAGCGTCGGGGCGGTTCAGCCATCGCCGCATCGTACCCCGCGGCGCGGTGAGCGTACGCGCGACGCGCTCCCGGATCTTGCCGCTCCGCGCGCATTGCGCGAAGCTCGGGTTAATCCGCACGAGGAGCGTTCCATGTCCGCAGACCGTCCCGCGCCGCTGCGCGGCTACATCATGCCCCTGCTGACGCCGTTCAACGCCGACGGCAGCGTCGACGAGCAGGGCATGCGCACCAACATCGACTACCTGATCGGCGAAGGCATCCACGGCATCACCCTCACCGGCTCGTTCGGGGAGTTCCCGCTGCTCAGCGAGCCGGAGCGCATCCGCCTGTACGAGGTGGCCGTCGAGGAGGCGGCCGGCCGCTGCACGGTGATCGCCGGCACCGCGCACGCGCGCACCGACACCGTGATCGAGCTCGGCGACGCCGCCGCCCGTGCGGGAGCGGACGGCGTGATGATGACGCCCCCGCACTACCTGCGCCCCTGCGACGACGACCTGCGGTGGCACTTCGGCCGCATCGCGGCCGAGAGCAAGCTGCCGATCACGATCTACAACAACCCGCCGCGCGTCGCGATCAACATGTCGGTGTCGCTCCTGGTGGAGCTCAGCCGGCTCGACAACGTGGTGACCATCAAGCAGTCCAGCCTGGACCTGACGGAGTTGATCGACCTGATCGACCTCACCGACGGCCGGGACGGCTTCTTCGTGACCAACGGGCAGGAGCCGCGGGCGCTGCCGGCGCTGGTGATGGGAGCCGACGCCAACTACGGCATCTCGCCACTGATGCTGGGGAGGGAGTGCATCAGCCTGTACGACTGCGTCCGCGCCGGCGACCTGGCGCAGGCACGCGCGATTCAGCGAAAGGTGAACAGCATCCGGCGCGCGTTCGCGGCCGCCGCCGCGACGCCGGCCGCCGCGCTGCGCTACCTGGCCAACAAGCGCGGTCTGGCCGGCGGGTGCACGCGCGCGCCGATCGCGGCGCTGTCCGACTCCGACATGCAACTGCTGGACCAGGCCGCGGCGGACGCCGGCATGACCAGCGTCTGACCCCCGGCACAGGAGCCGAGGATGGAGTTCCGCACGCTCGGCCGCACCGGCCTTTCGGTTTCGCTGGTCTCCTTCGGCACCGGCGGCCCCAGCGGGTTCGGCGCCCCGGAGGCGGCCGAGCGCCCGCAGCGCGCCGCCCTGGTGCACCGCTGCCTGGACCACGGCATCAACCTCTTCGACACCTCCGAGAACTATGGCGAGAGCGAGGCGCTGCTCGGCGAGGCCCTGGCCGGCGTGCCGCGCGACCGTTACCTGCTGCTGACCAAGTGGGCGCCTTCGCCGCGCTGGTCGCCGGCGGGGATGGGCGGCGCCGACGCGCCGATCCAGACCGATCCGGAGTCGCTCACCCGCGGGGTCGAGGCGAGCCTGCGGCGGCTGCGCACCGACGTCATCGACATCATGGAGTTGCACGGCGTGCGTCCCGAGCAGTACGAGGAGGTCGCCGAGCGGTTCATCCCGGTGCTGGACCGCCTGCGCGCCGAGGGCAAGATCCGCCATCGCGGCATCAGCGAGCGCTACATCGTCGACCCCGCGCACGAGGCGGTCTCGCTGGCGCTCGAACGCCACCCGGACTCCTGGGACGTGATCTCGCTCAAGTACGGGATCCTCAACCAGTTCGCGGCCAAGCGGGCACTGCCGCTGGCGCGGCAGCACGGCGCCGGCGTCGTCTGCATGAGCGCGGTGCGCTCAAAGCTCTCCCAGCCGGCCCAGCTCCGCGCGCTGATCGCCGAGCTGAAACGGGACGAGCTGATCGCCGACGACGCCCTGGACGACGACGATCCGCTGGGCTGGCTGGTCGGCGGCAGCGTCGACTCGGTCATCACCGCCGGCTACCGCTTCGCGGCCCGCCATCCGGACATCCACACGGTGCTGACCGGCACCACCAGCCTCCAGCACCTCGACGCCAACGTCGCCTGCATGGAGAGCCTGGAGCTCCCCGACGAGCACGCCGAGCGCCTGCGCTCGGTGTTTGGCGACTTGGCCGTCTGGGCATGACCGGACGCAGTGCTACACTGCGAGCCGGTGAGTGACTTCGACTACGGATCGGCACGGCGATTCCTGCACCGCAGAGAAGAGACGCGCCGCGAGGCGCTCCAGCGGCGACTGCAGGCCGCACGCCGCGACTTCGACCGCATCGTCGATCTGGTAGTCGAAAAGTACCATCCGACAAGGATTTACCAGTGGGGATCGCTCTTGCACCCGCGCGCCTTTTCCGAGAGGTCCGACATTGACATCGCGGTCGAAGGCATCGCCTCATCCGAAGACTTCCTGGCGCTCTATGGGGAGGCCTGCGAACTTACCGGGTTCGACGTGGACTTGGTGCAGCTCGAGAAGGCGTATCCGGCCCATGCCGCATCCATCCGTGAACGCGGACGCCTGATCTATGAGCGTACGTGAGTCGACAGCGGTTCTGCGCGCCCACCTCGCGCAGGCGCGAGAGATTCTGGACGATGTCGACTCCTATTATCGCGACTTCCGTGAGCGTGAGTTGCCGGCGCTCGGGCGCGGGCGGACCAGCGCCATCGTCATCGCAGAGGTCCTGGACGACACTTACACCGCCCTGGAGACCCTGTTCCTCAGGGTGTCGCAATTCTTCGAAAACCGCCTGTCGGCCGACCGCTGGCACAGTGACCTGCTGGAGAAGATGACTCTCGAAGTCCCCGGCATCCGACAGCCTCTGATCGCACGCGAGACCTACCGGCACTTGGCGGAGCTCATGAGATTCCGTCACTTCAAACGCCACTATGTGGAGCAGCAATACGACTGGGATCGAATCGACTCTCTGACCCGAACCTACGAGAAAGTACGGCCGCTGATCGCCCGCGACCTGGACGACTTCGACCGGTTTCTCGTGCGGCTGGCCACCGACGGGTAACGTCCATGTCCGAGGAGGAAACCATGAACGACGAAACACCGGGGCGCCCTGTATTCCGCAAGCCACCGCCGGAGGGCGTGGTGGAGTTCGTGGGAATCGGCCGCGAGTGGAGCATCGCGCAGCTCGCCGACGGCGCGCTGCAGGCGGCGCGCAAGCGCCACTATCGCATCTCCCACGATGGAGGAGAGTCGTGGGGAGAGGAACGGGAGTTCCCGGAGCCGGTCTGCGCGTGGGGGGTGCTGCGGCTGCAGTCCGGCGCCCTGGCCGCGTTCTCGCGGGACACGCTGTGGCTCTCGGGTGACGACGGAAGGAGCTGGGGCGAGGGAAGACCGATCGAACTGTTCGGCAGTCCCTATTACGACACCCTGATCCAGTTGTCGAGCGGCCGCCTCCTCTACCCCAACCGGACGTGCTTCGCCAACCAGAACCATCCCGACCTGCCGCTGGACCAGATCCGCAGCTACGGCATCTGGAAGGGAATCCGGCGCCTGGTGGACGGGCACTACCACTGGCCGGAGATCGACATCGCCTCGGTGAGCTACTCCGACGACGAGGGAGCGACTTGGCAGACCTGCGACGGCGAGCTGATGGGCTGGTTCGACCGCGACGGCGTTGCCAACGGCTACGGCGGCATCACCGCCTGCGACGAGCCGAGCGTGGTCGAGACCACCGACGGGCGCGTGCTGTTCCTGGCGCGCTCCACGGTGGGCCGGCTGGTAGCAAGCTACAGCCGTGACGGCGGCAAAACGTGGTCGGCGGTGCGGCCCACCGCGCTTGCCGCCTCCTACTCGCCTCCGGCCGTGACCTCGATCCCGTCCACCGGCGACCTGCTCTGCGTCTGGAACCAGACATCGCGAGAGGAGATCCGCCGCGGCTACCGGCGCGGCCGGCTGTCGGCCGCTATCTCGCGCGACTCGGGCGCCACCTGGGAGCAGTTCCGCACCATCGAGGTGAGCGCGGGCCTGGACGACGTCGAGCGAATCCCGGAGGAGTATCCGCTCACCCCCGTGATCGGCGTGCCCGACCTGGGCCAGCTTCCCGACGACTTCGCCGTGTTCCGCTACCCCAATGTCCGCGTGATCGGCGACCGGGTCTTCGTCCTCTACGCGCGCGAGTGGTTCGAGCTCGCGGGTGGCACGAAGTCCGGCTTCGAGGACGAGGGCAGCTCCGATGTGGTGCTGGGCCACGAAAACGTGCTGCGCATCTACCCCCTCGGCTACTTCTACCCGTAGGCCGGCCGGCAAACCAGCCGCGAAGCCTTCATGCCAGGACCTCTGGCTCCGGTTCAATGGGCCGCGGTCCAGCGTACGCGTGCGCGCTAATGCCTATGAATGACCCCTTCGTAGCGCGAACGGACCCATCAGGATCGGTAGTGAGGAGCCGGATGCTTGAGGTCGTCAAGTCGCTTAGGCGGCGGTCGGAGAGACTATAGTGACATGAGCCGCTCAGACGAAAGTCGCAGATTTGGTCGCCATCTACACTCTTCCATTGGTCGCTCATTTCAAGTCTCATCTCGATGACGTCAGCTTGGTCTGTCGTTAGGAGCGTTTGCTTTACACCGCCGGCGGCCATGGGTCGGCATCCGCTGTTTGTTTCCAATTCTTGTATGTCTGCAGCGACTGCATCGTAGACAAAGGCGATTACCTCCGTGTCCGGTATTGAGGGAATCTCGGTTCTGAGCTCGGCCAGCAAGTCTTCCATGCTCTGATGGAACGTTAGGATCCGCCCAGTGCCTACGGCGTCGGCCTCGGCTCGTAGCTGCGGATGCAACTCATCGCGCCTGTGACCCAGAAAGTCTTCGTCGCCCGAGACGAGAACCACATCGTGGTCCGCCAGAAGTTCGAGGCATTGTTCCCAGATTCTACAGTCACCAAGCCCTGGACGACGATGGCTAGGAGGCCGCTCTGCTCGGTATCTTGATTCTGCTCGCTTCCGGACCATCTCTGCCTCCGGCATGGCGATAGCCTCGAGATGCTCCGCTTTGGCGAGCACCTTCGTACGCTCCTCAATCGCATCATCGCTCGGTGCCTGCCAGCCGCTCACTCTTCCGAGGAAGCGCCCCAACCAGTCCAACTGCTCTATGACTTTCCCTATTCTCCCTCTTGCGATCAAAGCCAACTTTGGCTCACACTCTTCCGCGACCACTTCCGGCACAACTAACTGAGTTCCACGATGGTATAGATAGTGCTTGAGGGCGAGGCACCCCTCGAAGTCAAGCCGATCTCCGCGATGAATGTACAGCTGTCCAAGACGAGAACCTCCCCCCGCCTTGCTCCCTTTGATTCCAAACTTTTCACAGATCGGCTCCTCCTTGCTTTCGTCCTATCAAGGCGATTCTATCCCGACTCAGACGCGGCCGCTACGGTCTTTGCGCCGGTCGTCGTTTGCGGCCGTTCAGCACGGTGCCGATCGGCGTGTAGCGGACGAATGCCTGGTAGCTGAGCAGCAGGATCGCGGAGACCCCGCCAGTGATCAGCAGGAACTTGATCCCGGACGGCAGGGCCCAGTCACGGACGACGATCTGCGCGCCGATCACCAGTGGCAGGTGTACGAGGTAGATCCAGTACGAGGCGTCAGCCAGGTAGCGCACGCTCGGCCGCTCGCGGGTCAGGAGGACGCGGAACAGCCCGATCAGGCCCAGGCACATTCCCCAGGCGTAGAGCACCTGCAGGACCTGCGATGCCGCCCACGAGCGGACCTCCGGCAGGTAGGTGACGGCGAGTCCTGCCGGGAGCACCGCCAGCACGGTGACCGGGAGGACGACCGGCCAGCGCCTGCCGATCGTGTCGGCCAGGAGCGCGCCGCTGCGGCCGCGGCAACCGTACGCCAGCGCCCCGAACCCGAAGAACGCCCCGTAGTAGGCCGGCAGGTGGAGCGGGGGGAGCAGCCCGGTGTCGGTGTCCGGGCCGTACAACGGGTAGGCGCCGCCGTCGGCCATGCCGAGCTGCGGAAGCAGCGTCAGCGGGATCAGCAGCCACATCACCGATCGCGGCCATGCCGGCTGCGCGGCGCGCTCGCTACGCGGAGCTTCGGAGCGAACCCGATCGGCGACGAACGCCACCACCAGGAAGCCGGCCAGCAGCCACAGCAGCGTCCACAGGAACCACAGGTGATGGAGCCCGCCCAGCCACGGCAGCAGCTCGTGGGCGGAAGAGCCGTTCGCCCTTGATTCGAGGGCACGGGCGACGATCCAGTCCATCGCCGGCCCGACCGTCGCCATGGCGAGTACCAGCGGCAGGGCCACCCGGCGCAGGCGATGGCGGATCAGGGACGGCAGGCCGCGCCGGCGCCACAGCATGGCGGTGAAGAACCCGCTCAACAGGAAGAACACCGGCATGCGGAAGCCGTGCACGGCGAGGGAAAGCTCGTCCCAGGGGCCGTGGTAACCGGCCGTTCGATCCTGCACCGGCCACACTCCGGGAGAGAATGTCAGCAATGCGTGCAGCGCGACGCCAAGCAGCATGGCGAAGGCGCGCAGGGCGTCCAGCTCGTGGCGGCGCGGCTCCTCGTCCGGCCGCACGCTATGGGTGCGAAGGGGTGCCGTCCGCCTCGTACGCCTGCAGGACCGGCCGGTGGCGGTACGGGTGGGCGGCGATTACCTCCTCGTCCAGGTCGACCCCAAGCCCGGGGCCTGCCGGCAGCGCGTAGCCCGATTCGCCGATCTCCATCGGCTCAGCCTGCACGGCGTCGTACAGCGGGTTGGCGTGCGCGTGCTCGAGGATCAGGAAGTTGGGGATGGTCGCGCATACGTGCAGGCTGGCGGCCGTGGACACCGGCCCCTTGGGATTGTGCGGCGCGACGGTGATCCCGTAGATCTCCGCCAGCGCGGCGATGCGGCGCAGCTCGGAGATGCCGCCACAGTGACAGATGTCGGGCTGGATCACGTCCACGAGCTGGCGGATCACCAAGTCGCGAAACGCCCAGCGGCTGTGCAGGCGCTCGCCGGCGGCCAGCGGCGTGGACAGGCCGGCGGCGCGCAGCAGCGCCAGCTCGTCGGGATTGTCGGGCGGCACCGGCTCCTCGAAGAACAGCAGCCCCAGGTCGTCGACGGCCCGGATCTGCCGGATCGCATCCGGCGGCCGCGAGTGGCCGTGGTTGTCGACCATCAGCTCGGCATCCGGCGGCAGCGCCTCCCGGATCGCCAGCAGCTCCCGGCGCAGCACCTCCGGGGCCCGGCGGTCGTCCACGGCGTGGTCCGGACCGTGCCACCCGCCGCCGGCCTTGACGCCGGCGAAGCCCTCGGCGATCCGTTCCCGCGCCTGCTCCGGGTCGCCCGCGCCGGCGTACACGCGGATCGACTCGCGCACCGCCCCGCCGAGGAGCTGGTACACCGGCGCGTCCAGCACCTTGCCCTTGATGTCCCAGAGCGCCTGGTCGATGGCGCTCAGCGCGGAGCTGATGACCACGCCGCCGCGGTAGCGGTTGTGCAGGTACATGATCTGCCATAGCCGCTCGATCGCCGCCGGATCCTGACCCACGATCTGCCGGCCGAGCAGCTCGACCGACGCCGCGATCGCCGGGGTCTGGTTGACCAGGGACGCCTCGCCCCAGCCGTGCACGCCGGCGTCGGTCTCCACCTTGACGAACAGCCAGTTGCGTCCCGCCCCGCGGCCCCACAGGGTGGAGGAAAACTGGAACCCGCCCGCATCGCCGCCCCACATGATATGCGGCGTCACGGCCGTGATCTTCACCGCGTGTCCCCGAACCCAGGACCGATCGCGAACAGGCGGTTGGCCGCCGGCAGCGAGACCAGCTTGGAGTAGTGAAAGACCTCGGACGCCGCCTCCTCCTCGCCGATCGTAGTCGGCGCCTCGATCACGAAGTCGGCGAAGTGCGGGGCGTTGAAGGCGACGAAGGCGAGCGACAGCACGTCGGCCAGCCGCTCGCGCCTCCGGCTCAGGTCGGGCCACGCCACCGGCCCGGTATCGACCTGATAGATCCGGTCGGGCTCGTGAATGTTCATGGTCTTCACCGGATACTCGATGGTGGCGGTGAGGCCGGTCTCCTCGTTGCGGATCTCGGTCACGGCCACCAGCGGCTTGGCCTGGTGGGTGGCCGCGGCGATCTCCTCGAAGGTGGACACCTCCTGCACGTCGGCCGCGGGGACCAGGCGGTACACCTGACCGCCCCACCACTCATGGGCCGGGCGCGTCTCGCGGTACCCGTCGTGCCGGGCGGACTTGCGCCGGAACACGATGCCGTGGTCCTGCCCGAAGATCGGCAGGAAGTCGTAGTTGTCCTCCACGAACAGGCCGCGCTCTGCGAAGGTGTGCTCGCTCTTGCAGGAGGCGCACTGGTAGAAGCAATCGCTCCTGCCGGTCACGCTGTCGAAGATGCGGGTCCGCGACTCGATCCAGAACCGCACCCGGTTCTCCTCGGCCCTTCCGGAGATGAATGAGAGCCCGTAGTCCAGGATGTCGCCCATCACTCGACTCCCGCGGGCGCAAGCCGCTCGACGTCGATGCGGTCTGCCTGCTTCATGGCCTGAGCTACGTCGTAAGCAGCCTGCAGCCGATACCACGTGGCTGCTCCACCACCGAACGCCTTGTCGAGGCGGATCGCCATTTCCGGCGAGATGCCCGAGCGGCCATTTACAACATCCGACAACTGATTGCGGCTGACTCCCAGCTTCTGTGCGGCTTCCGTCACGCTCAGCCCGAGCGGCTCCAGACAATCGTGGCGTACGGAAAGACCCGGGTGCGGAGGACTCTTCATCGGCATGCCATAACCCTCCGTCAGTTTTGTGGATTCATCAACTCTTGCACTCGCCGACGGCGCCGCGGATGATGCCGGCCTGATGAGCGACAGCGATCGGACCGGTGTGAGACGGGCGCTCCGGCTGGAGCCGGGGCCGGGGAACACGCGCAACAGCGAGGGGGCCTTCGTCGAGTTGCGCGATGGCCGGATCATGCTGATCTACTCGCGGTTCTCCGCAGGCCGCGGCGGCGACCACGATCCGGCGGAGCTGGCCGCGCGCTTCTCGGCCGACGGCGGGCTCACCTGGTCCGAGCGCGACGAGATCGTCCTCGGCAACGACGCCGGCCTGAACGTGATGTCGGTGAGCCTGCTGCGGCTGGACGACGGCGACCTGCTGCTGTTCTACCTGCTGAAGAACGCGCTGTCCGACTGCAAGCCGGTGGTGCGACGGTCGAGCGACGACGGGGCGACCTGGGGCGACCCGGTCGACATGGTCACCGACGACGACGGCTACCTCATCCTCATCGCCGACCGCGTCGTGGTCTCGGCGAGCGGGCGCCTGATCGCCCCCATCGCCGACCACGGACCGGCGTGGAAGAACGACCCCGTGGCCACCGGCGAGGCGGTCTGCTACCTGTCCGACGACCGGGGCCGGAGCTGGCGCCGTGGGCGCGGCGAGGCGGCGGTCGCCGACGACCCTACCGGCACCGGGCTGCAGGAGCCCGGCGTCGTGCAACTCGGGGACGGACGGCTGCTCATGTTCAGCCGCACCGTGCTGGGCAGCCAGTACCTGTGCCACTCGCACGACGATGGCGAGACCTGGACGCAGCCGGTGCCCAGCGACATCCGCTCGCCACGCTCGCCGGCGTCGATCAAGCGCATCCCGTCGACGGGCGACCTGCTGCTGGTGTGGAACGACAGCTTTGATCCCGGTCACCGCGGCCATGGAGCCCGCACGCCGCTGACCACGGCGGTCTCCGCGGACGACGGCCGTACTTGGCGGCACCGGCGGGTGCTGGAGGACGATCCGAACGGGCACTACTGCTACACGGCCATGCACTTCGTGGCGGGCGACCCGGAGCGGGTCCTGCTGGCCTACTGCGCCGGCGACTCCCGCCGCAACGGGCTGGCCACGCTGCAGGTCACCAGCGTCGAGGTGCCCTGGCTCTACGGGACAGGAGGAGCGCGATGATCTACGACATGAGGATCTACGACGTGCAGCCGGGCGCCGTGCCGACCTACATGGAGGCGGTCCGGGACATCGCCCTGAAGATCCGGGAGGACCACGGGGTGAAGCTCGCCGGCTGGTACTACACCGACATCGGCCCGCTCAACCGCATCGTGCATATCTGGGCCTACCAGGACTACGCCCACTTCCAGGAAGCGCGCGAGAAGGTGCGCACCGATCCACGCTGGATCAACGACTACCTCCCCCGCGTGAAGGGCCTGGTGGTCAGGCAGCAGGACATGATGATGCAGGGCGCCGACTTCTTCCCCGGCCCGCCGTAACGGCGCCGGCCCGGTCCGGTAGGCAGGAGCGGCCGAAGCGATCATCCTCGGGGCCATGAAACGCGCGATGCAGAACTGCGTGGCGGAGTGGTCCTTCTCGTCCGCACGGGAGTACGCCGATCCGTTCGACGAGGTCGAGCTGTCCGCCGTCGTCACCGATCCCGACGGAAAGGAGACGACCGTCCCCGCGTTCTGGGCCGGCGGCAGCTTCTGGGGTGTCCGCTACTCCTCCTCCACGATCGGCCGGCACGTGCTGGAGACGACCTGCTCCGATGAGAGCAACGCCGACCTGCATGGACGCAGAGAAGTCCTGGAGGTAACGCCGTACCGGGGGGACAACCCCCTGTTGCGGCACGGTCCGCTGACGGTGAGCCAGGATCGCACGCACCTCCGGCATCGTGATGGGACCCCTTTCTTCTGGCTGGCCGACACCTGGTGGATGGGCCTCACCAAACGGCTCACCTGGCCGGACGGATTCGATACGCTGACCGATGACCGGGTCGCCAAGGGATTCTCCGCGGTCCTGATCGTCGCAGGACTCTATCCCGACATGTTCCCGTTCGACCCGCGCGGCGCCAACGAGGCCGGCTTCCCGTGGGAGGAGGACTACTCGCGCCTGAATCCGGCCTATTTCGACCTGGCGGATCGCCGCATCGGCCGGCTGGTCGCCCGTGGACTGCTGCCGTGCATCGTCGGCGCCTGGGGCTACTTCATCGAGTACGCGGGCGAGCAGGTGATGAAGCGCCACGTACGGAATGTCGTCGCTCGTTACGGAGCCTGGCCGGTGGTGTGGTGCGTGGCCGGAGAGGCGACCAGCCCGAAGAACCCGGACGTGCGGTACCGCATCTATGGCGGAGACGACGAGCGGTTCGCCGTGAAGGCTCGCGCAGGGTGGTCGAACGTCGCGCGCTATCTGCAATCGATCGATCCCTATGATCACCCGGTGACGATCCACGCGGGATTCGTCGAGGAACTGGTCGACGACCCGTCGATCGTCGACTTCGAGCTCCTGTCCGGCTCGCACAGCCCCGTGCAGAGCGAGAGCGTGCCGGCGACCGTGAGCGCGTTGGCGAAGGCGGCCGCCAGGAAGCCGCGCATGCCGGCCCTCATCGGCGAGACCAACTACGAGGGGATCCTGGGCGGCAACTGGGAATACCAGCAGCGCCTGATGTTCTGGACGAGCATGCTGAGCGGCGCGGCCGGCCACAACTACGGCGCGAGCGGCGTCTGGGAGGTCAGCACCAGGGCGCAGCCGTACGGGCACTCGCCGCAGTTGATGGACGAGCGCTGGGCGGACATCCCGTGGCAGGAGGCATATGGGTCGCCCGGCCAGGCGTACAGCGCGCATCCGTGGGAGGATTCCTACCGGTTCGCGGGATCCGCACAGGTCGGCATCGGCAAGTCCCTGCTGGAGCACTACGAGTGGTGGCGCTTCGAGCCGCACCCGGAGTGGGTCGAGCCCCACTGGAGCGAGGAAGACTACTTCAACCCGTACGTTGCGGGGATCCCGGGCGAAGTGCGGATCATCTACGCGCCGAAGGGGATCTCGTCACAGCGGGCGGACCAACTGACCGTGAAGGGACTCGAGCGCGACATCGCGTACGAGGGGTTCTTCTTCGACCCGAGGACCGGCGCGGAGCACGGCATCGGCGAGATCCGACCCGACGGCGCAGGCGATTGGCGCATCGCCGACACGATCCGGGGGACACCGCCGATACGTCAGGACTGGGTCGTGGTAATGCAATCCGCGGCCGCTGGCCGCAGGTGAACGGCTCGCCCGGAGGCGTTCGCGTTCAGTCCGCGCCCGCCGCCTGCATGGCGGCCTTCATGTAGCCCAGCGCGAACGCCTTGGCCGGCCACTGGTCGGGGCCGCCGGCCATCTCCGGCACGTGGTCCTCGACCATGGGGCCTTCGAAGCCGGCGTCTCGGCAGGCTCGCATGGCCTTCACCATGTCCACGTACCCCTCGTCGATGAACGTCTCGGCGAACGCCGGCACCGTGCCGGTCACGTTCCTGAAGTGTACGTGGTGGATCTTGCCGCGCGTGCCGAAGTATTCGATCGCCTTGAGCACGTCCCCCGGCATGGCCCCGATCGTTCCCACGCAGAAGGTGAGGCCGTTCGCGTCGCTGGGCACGATGTCGACCACGCGCTTCAGCGCGGCGTGATCGCGCAGCACCCGCGCCACGCCCGCGATCGGCGACACCGGCGGGTCGTCGGGATGGAGGGCCAGCCTGACGCCGGCGTCCTCGGCGACCGGGACGACCCGCTCCAGGAACCACGTCAGGTTGTCCCAGACCTGCTCGTCCGTCACCTCCAGCGACCGGTCGACCGGAGGGTCCCAGAAGTCCTGGGTGGCCGGCCTGATCTGGTCGTAGTCGAAGCTGGTCACCTTCGCGCCGCCCCTGCCCGGTGTGCTGCGCGAGGTGCGCAGGCCGTAGTGACCTATGGAGCTGCGCAGCGCGAAGCAGTAATGGAGGATCGGCACGCCGGCCGCTCCCAGGTGCTCGATGGACCGGCACCAGCTCGTGACCTGCGCGTCGCGTCCCGGAAGTCCCAGCTTGATCCGGTGCGTCCACTCCTCCGGGATGCCGGCCACCGTCCACTTCAGGCCCGCGTCCTCGACGCGGTTGCGGGCGATCATCAGCTCCTGGAAGCCGAAGTAGTCCCGCTCGCGCGGGATGTCGGGTGGGTCGCCCACGTAGTCGGTGGCGCCGATCTGAGCGCCGAAGGCCAGGACCTCGTCGGTCAACGGTCCCGATATTGCCAGCCGCATCGTCATCCTCCTGAGAACGCGATCGTAGCGTCAGCCGCGGTCGATGTCGTCGGTGGGCGTGCTGATGATCCCGTACGCCTCCGGACGTCGGTCGCGGAACATGAAGTGCATGCGGCGCGCGCGCAGCAGGTGGTCGCGGTCCAGGTCCACGCGCAGCACCTCGTCGCGGTCGTAGCTGGCCATCGCCAGCTCGTCGCCGTACGGGTCGATGGCGATGCTGTGGCCGCCCATCACGATCGGCATGTCCGGGGCCGGCACGTAGCCGGTGTTGTTGGCCGCGGCCAAGTAGACCATGTTCTCGAACGCTCGCGTGGCCAGCAGCTCCTTCCAGATCGTCTTCTTGGTGTCGGAGATCCCGAACGGCGCCAGGATGACCTCGGCCCCGCCGAGCGCCAGGCAGCGCGCCGCTTCCGGGAAGTAGGTGTCGTAGCAGAGCATGATGCCGACCCGCCACTCGCCGATGCCGAACAACGGGAAGCGCATGCCGGTGCGGAAGTAGATGGACTCGATGCCCAGGTCGGTGGCCAGCTCGCCGTCGACGACGATGTGGCGCTCGCCGCCGATGTGGGTCTTGCGGTACTTGCCGGCGATGCGGCCGTCCGGCCGGACCAGCATGGCGGTGTCGTAGCAGAGGTCGCTGCCGTCGCGCTCGAAGATGGTCGCCACCACGTGCAGACCCAGCTCGACCGCCTTGTCGCGGACCGCCGTCATCGCCGGCCCGTCGTCGGGCGCCGCCAGGTCGTAGCGGCGGTAGTCGCGGCTGGCCGGGAAGAAGCCGGTGCTCCAGTACTCGGGCAACAGCGCCACCTCCGCCCCCGACGCGGCGGCCTGATCGAGCAGGCGCATGGCCGAGTCGATGTTGCGGCTCACCTCTCCCATGACGCTCTCCATCTGCACGATCGCCAGCTTCATCGGTGCCTCACTCGAAGGATCCGGTCGTGGGCCGGGCGTGCGGCAGCGCCAGGTCGGCCACGGTCAGGTAGCCCGGCCGCGCCTCCACGAGGCGCGGCATCACGTTGGCGATCATGGCGGCGGTGCCGAGCTGCGGCTGGCAGCCGGGATTGATGGCGAGGTTGACCGCGTTGTAGCCGTCGATCCGGATCGAGTCGGACGGCTCGTGGCCGGCGGCGGGCGGGTCCATGTGGGCGATGAACTCGGCGGACATCCACCGCCGGCCGGCGCAGATGGCGCGGTAGCGCTGCACGAAGCCGGCGGTGGTGCCGGGCTCCACGCGTAGATGCTCGCAGTCGAACGGACGGTCAGCGACGAGAGGCTCGAAGCCGCTCTCGATCCGGTCGATGTCGACGCCCATGCAGCGCGCCGCCAGGTGGAAGGACTGCGGAAAGCCGATGTGGCCGGTGATGGAGCCGGCGGCCACGCCTTCCGCGAAGCGCTCGGCGGTGAAGCCGATCCCGAGCCGCCGCTGGATCGCGGCGCTGAAGCGCGACACGTCGACCACGCGGCGGATGTCGATCCCACGCACATCCCAGGCAATGCCGCTGGCGGTCAGCAGCAGCGCGTCGAAGATGAATCCCGGGTTCAGGCCCACGCCGATCACGGACACGCCGCGCTGCCGCGCCAGCTCGTCCAGCTCCCCGGCCAAGCCGGCGTCGATGATCCACGGGAAGGCCGCCTCCTCGGCGGTGGTGATCACGTTCAGGCCGCGTTCGAGCCCGGCACGCACATCGGCGGCCACCTCGGCCAGGAAGGAGGTGGTTGCGACCAGCAACAGGTCTGCCGGCTCGCCCAGGGCCGTGCCGAGATCGCCGCCGACCGCGACGCCAAGCGGCGCACCGCCGGCCAGCTCGCCGAGATCGCGGCCGGTGAGATCGGCGTTCCGGGAACAGGCCGCCACGATCCGGTAGTCCGGGCGCGCGCACAGCAGGCGGGTCACGTTGCGCCCCACCCCGCCGACGCCGCACAGCACCACCCTCATCGCCGGAACGCCACTCCCTCCGCCGCATGGTAGCATGGCCGGAGCGCGGTGCCGGGCCCGACCCGGGCTCCAGCGGCACCCGCAGGAGCAGCTCGTGGCCGACAATACGCTCACCGCCGGGACCGCCCGGATCGACATCACTCCTCCACTGGGCTTCCGCATGCAGGGGGCGATGCGCCGCATCGAAGGCGCCGTCGGCGTGGAGCAGCCGCTCTACGCGACCGCCCTGGTGCTGGCCGACGACGACCACAAGGTGGTCATCCTGGACTGCGACCTGATCGGCTTCGACCTCCCGCTGGCCGAGACCATCCGCCGGCAGATCGCCGACCGCGTGGGCACGACCACCACCGGCGTAACGCTCGGCTGCACGCACACGCACAACGGCCCCTGCACGGGGCGCGGCAACCTGGGCGGCCCGCACCATGTCGCGCCGCGCGACGGCGAGGTCGAGGCGCTCGACCACTACATCGAGGTGCTGGTGCAACAGCTCGTGGGCGTCAGCGCCATGGCCAACGCCGCCCGCGGGCCGGCGCGGGTGGCGGGAGGCCACGGCCACGCCGCAGTAGCGGTCAACCGCGAGGAGGTGGCCGCCGACGGCCGCGTGCTGGTCGGGCGCAACCCCGACGGCGTCAGCGATCACGCCGTGGACGTGCTGCGCGTGGACGACTTGGCCGGCAACCCGATCGCGGCGATCGTCGGCTACGCCGCCCACCCCGTGGTGATGGGCTACCAGACCTACGAGCTCAGCCCGGACTTTCCGGGCACGGTGCGGCGCATCGTCGAAGGCGCGACCGGCGCCACCTGCCTGTACCTGACCGGCGCCGCCGGCAACCAGGCGTGCCTGTCGTTCCTGCAGAGCGACTGGGGCGAAAAGGAACGCATCGGCGGCCAGGTGGCGGCCGGCGCGCTGCAGGCGTACTACGGGATCGAGACCCGGCCGCACCGCGAGGTCCGCGAGGAAGGCACCTCGCTCTCGTCCATCGCGCTCTACCACAAGGAGTTCTCCGACGGCCCCACGCACCGGATCCTGCGCAGCGCCGAGCGCAAGGGGACGGTGGCGCTGCAGCCGCTGCCGCCGATCGAGGAAGCCGAGAAGCAGGTCGCGGCCGCGGAAGCGAAGCTGCAGGAGCTGCGCGACGAGGGCGCCTCCACCGTGCTCACCGCTCCGCAGGAGATCGAGGTCTACTGGGCGCACACCGTCCTGGACCGGGTCCGCGCTGGCGAGACGCAGTGCTCGGTGGACTACGACCTGATCGGCCACCGGATCGACGACTTCGTGCTGCTCGGCATGCAGGGCGAGCCGTTCGTGGAAATCGGCCTGGGCGCCAAGCAACGCTCGCAGGCTGCGCACACCATGTTCGCCGGCTACGTCAACGGCGTGCTCGGCTACGTGCCCACGGCGCAGACCGTGCGCCAGGGCGGCATGTCCGTCTCCTCGGCCGTGCGCACCTACGACCTGCCGGCGCCGCCCGCCGAGGACGCGGTCGACACCCTGGTGGCCGGTTTCGGCGAGCTGCTCGCGGACCTCGGCCTGTGACCGACGGCCGGCAGCCACGCAGTGCGCTGATCACCGGCGGCGCCAACGGCTTCGGACTGGCCACCGCTCGGGCGCTGCTCCAGCGTGGCGACCGGGTGACCATCGCCGACATCGACCGCCGGCAGCTCGACGCGGCGCGCGCCGCTCTGCCGCAGGAAGGGCTGCATGCGGTCGAGATGGACGTCACCCGGCCTCCCTCCGTTCGGGCTGCGGTGCAGGCCCACGTGGCCGCCCACGGCGGCCTCGACTGCCTGGTCAACTGCGCCGGCATCATCCACCTGGCGCCGCTGGCGGAAATCGGCGAGGAGGACTGGGACCGGACCATCGACGTCGACCTGAAGGGCACGTTCCTGTGCTCGCAGGCGGCGGCGCCGCACCTGACCGCGAGCGGCCGGGGCCGGATCGTCACCATCGGCTCGGACGCCTCGCACGTCGGCTTCCCGATGATCCCCCACTACTGCGCGGCCAAGCACGGCGTGCTCGGGCTCACCAGGGCACTGGCGGGGGAGTTGGCGCGCGGCAAGGTCACCGTGAACTGCGTCTGCCCGGTCGGCGTGCCCACCACCGGCATGGGGCAACAGGTCGTGCGCTGGAAGATGGACGCCACCGGCTCGGCCGCGGAGGAGATCCGCGATGCCACGGCCGCCGGCATCCCCCTCGGCCGCAACGCCACCGAGGATGACATCGTGCAGGCGATCCTCTTCTTCCTCAGCGACGAGGCGGCGTTCATCACCGGATCGGCGCTCGACGTCGACGGCGGCGCGATGAGCACCATCCCGGTGCCCGGCACCTGAGAGGCACGGAGGACGGCGATGCGGGATTGGCGTAACGGCGCGGGGTCTTCGGAGGAGCTGCAGCTCCAGGAGTACCTGTTCGACCTCAACGGCTACCTCGTGGTGAGGGACGTGCTCGCCCCGGACGAGGTGGCGGCGCTCAAGCAGGCGGTCGACCGGCGGCTGGCGGCCGAGGGCGAGGTGCTCGGCGACCACATGGTCCGCTTCGGCGCCGCGCCGGCGGGGTCGGGGTTCCTGGAGTGGGGAGACCCGTTCTGCGCCCTGCTCACCCACCCGCGGATCATGCCGATCCTGCGCTTCAGGCTCGGCGACTGCTTTCGCCTGGACCGCATCTACGGCATTTGCATGCGGCCGGGGATGTCACGCGGGGTATTGCATGCCGACTACGGCGCCAGCGCTCCCGTGGGCGGAGCCTCGCCCGGAAGCTACTTCCCGTTCCGGGAGAACCGGATCGCCGAGGGCTTCGTGGTGGTCACCTTCAACCTCACCGACGCCGGGCCCGAGCATGGCGGGTTCTGCTGCATCCCCGGCAGCCACAAGAGCCACTTCCGGCTGCCGGAGCGGATCGCCGATTCACCGGAAGACTGCCCGTTCGTGGTGGTGCCGGAGGTGCCGGCAGGCTCCGCGGTGCTGTTCACGGAAGCGCTGACGCACGGCACGGCAGCGTGGAGCGGCCCCCACGAGCGCCGCTCGCTGCTGTACAAGTACTGCGTGTCGCACGTCGCCTGGACCGCCAACCGGGTGGCTCCGCCGCCCGCCACGGAGCTCACCGAGCAGCAGCAGATCCTGTTTCGCGAGCCGGCCGACCCGCACCGGCACTTTCCGTCCCTGTTCCCGGAGACCGATCGGCCCCTCGAACGCGGCTACGACTGAGGACGAACAATGGACACCGACCCACGCACCCCCGGCCGCACGCCGGACATCGAGCGCCCGCCGCGCGCGCTCATCGAGCGCTTCGCCGGCGTATCGGCGGCCACCGCCGCCGGCGACCTCAACGAGCTGGGGATCCGCGATCCCTACCTCCGCGGCCCCACCCCGCGCACCCCCGGCGCCCGGATCGTCGGCCCCGCGCTGACGCTGCAGTTCATGCCCAAGCGCGAGGACCAGTACGCCAAGGGCGCCTACGACGACCCCGAGCAGCAGCTTCACCGCCACTGCCTGTACCACGCGCAGCCGGGCGACGTGGTGGTCGTGGACGCCCGCGGCGATCTGCAGAGCGGCGTGTTCGGGGAGATGATGCTCACCTTCTTCAAGGGGCGCGGCGGCATCGGCGCCGTGATCGACGGCTGCATCCGCGACTTCCCGCTGGCCCGCACGCTCGGCCTCGGCCTGTGGCTGCGCGGCACGACGCCGAACTTCCACACCCAGACCAACATCGTTCCGTTCGCCGTGAACGTGCCGGTCGCCTGCGGCGACACCCTGGTGATGCCGGGCGACCTGATCGTCGCCGACGACGACGGCGCCGTCGTGGTGCCGATCCAGTTGGCCGAGCAACTCGCCGAGCACGCCAGCGAGCACGCCGAGTGGGAGGACTTCAGCCGCGAGCGCCTGGGCGAAGGCGGCGACCTGCGCCGCTACTACCCGCTCACCGGCGACGCGCAGGCCGAGTACGAGGCGTGGAAGGAGCGCCGCTCGTCCGGCTGACCGGCTACGGCTCGATCGAGAAGATCCGCCTGATCCGCTCCATGTCGAACTTCTCCGAGCGGTCGTAGAAGTAGATTCCGTTCCGCTCCTGCTCGACGTCGGTGAGTTGCGTGTAGCACCAGCCGCAGATGTGACCGTGCGCCGTCACGGCCCGCACCAGACCCTCCAGCCGCCGGTAGAAATCCTCCAGGGACACCGGCGCCTGCCCGTAGCCCCATGAGACCGGATTCTGGCCCGAGCCCGAGGCGGCGTCCCCCTGCGTTCCCGGGTCCCATTTGATGCCGCCGAACTCGTCGATCAGATAGGGCTGACCCTCGTAGGGCGCGTCCACGTCGGGATGGTTGCGAAACGGACCGATCCCCGGCCGGTCGGCGAGCTGCTCGCCCAGCTTCGCCGGATCCTGCTCGTAGCTGTGCACGGTGTACAGGTCGGTGACGTGGTGGACGTAGCCCGACGCGTCGTTGACCGGCCGCGTCGGATCGAGGCTCTTGCAGACCGCGCAGGCGTCCTCGTGGATGCGCTGGTGCGCCCGCGGCTCGCGTACGTCCAGGGTCTCGTTGAACGGGGTCCAGGCGATGATGCTGGGGTGGTTGCGGTCGCGCCGGACGATCTCCCGCCACTCGGCCAGGAAGTTTCGGTGCGGGGCGCCCTCGTCCAGGAGATCGAGCCCCCAGCTCGGTGACTCGCCCCACAGCAGGTAGCCCAGGCGGTCCGCCCAGTAGAGAAACCGCTCCTCGAACACCTTCTGGTGGAGCCGGGCGCCATTGAAGCCAGCGGCCAGAGCGAGCTCGATGTCGCGCCGCAGCGCATCGTCGGCAGGCGCGGTCCAGATGCCGTCCGGATAGAAGCCCTGGTCGAGGACCAGCTTAAGGTAGCGGGGCGTGCCGTTGAGGAACACCCGGTCGCCTTCGACATGGGTCTCCCGCAGCCCGGCGTAGCTGGACACGCGGTCGGCCTCGGATCCGTCGCCGCGCGTGACGCGCAACTCCAGGTCGTAGAGCACCGGCGACTCGGGCTCCCAGAGTTGCGGGTCGGCGATCTCCAGAGACAGCGGAATGCCGTCCCGAGCCGGCCGGCCCGCACGGCCCACTTCGCGGCCGTCAAGACTGGCGGCGACCTCCAGGCGCTGACCCGCCGAGATCCCGCGGAACGATGGCGTGACGATCAGGCGCCCCTCCTCGACGTCGGCGACGATCTGCACGTCCGCCAGGCCGCAGGCGTCGACCGCCTCCATCCACACCGTCTGCCAGATACCGGTGGTCCGGGTGTAGTGGCAGCCGTAGGAACAGTATCGCCACGACTGCTTGCCGGAGGGCTGCGCTCCGCTCCACAGGTCGTTGGTGACGGCCACCGTCAGGTGATGGCTGCCCCCCGCCTTCACGAAGCGCGTGACGTCCACGGCGAAGGAGACGCTGCCGCCCACGTGCTGGCCAGCGTAGGCGTCGTCGACGTAGATCTCCGCCCGATAGAACACCGCCCCGAAGTGCAGCAGCACGCGCCGTCCGGTCCCGGCGGCCGGCACTTCGATTACGCGGTGGTACCAGATCACGCCGATGAACTCCCGGTCTCCCACGCCCGACAGCGGGCTCTCCGGACAGAACGGGACGGTGATCGGAGTCTCGAAGCCGCCCTGCGCCGCCATCTCGCGGTGCTTGTCCGGATGGATCTGACCCGGCCGCGTCGGCTCGATCCGGCACGTCCACGGGCCGTTGAGGTTGATCCACGCGGAGCGCCGGAACTGCGGGCGAGGATGCTCCGGGCGCGGGATGTGCCCGGTCGGGGAGGTGTCCATGGCGCGACTATGCCACGGCTCCGGCGCCGTCAGCGCCGGGTGATCCTGAACGCCACCGCCCCGTCCGACGGGGCCTGCCGCGGGGCGCGGATGCGCAGCTCGCGGCGCGTCTGCTCGAACGCCAGCGGCTCGTCGGAGCCGAGCGCGGCTACGGCGGCCACCTCGCCGGGGTGCAGGTACTCGGCCGCGTCGCGCAGGATCACCTCGCCGGCCGTCCGGCCCAGGCAGGTGGCGTATAGCGCGTTCCCCTTGCACGTGTAGCGGACGTCTTCGCCCGTGTAACTGATGGAACTCCGTTTCTCGCTGATGCGGTCGCCGCCGGTCACGGTGTTCGGGCCCTCGCCGAACAGCTTCCAGGGCGTGGTGTCGAAGATCGCCTCGCCGTTGATGGCAAGCCAGCGGCCGATGCCGCGCAGCACCTCCTGCGCCTCCTCCGGAATGCTGCCGTCCGCGCGCGGGCCGACGTTGAGCAGGAGGTAGCCGTTCTTGGCCACGTTGTCGACCAGGTTGTGGACGATCTGCGCGACCGTCTTGAACGGCACGCCTTCCACGTAGGCCCACATGCCCTGCGCGTCGATCGAGGTGTCGGTCAGCCAGTCGTGGTACGTGAGGCCGGCGAAGCGGCCCAGCTCCAGGTCGACCACGGCGCTGCCCGGCACCAGGTGGTGGTGCTTGTAGGTGACCGCCACCTCCCCGCCCCAGTCGACCGCCCGGTTGTAGTAGTAGGCCAGCAGGTCGAGGAGGTAGCGCTCGCGGATCCAGTTGATGCCGAAGTCGAACCACAGCAGGTCCGGGTTGAAGCGGTCGATCACCTCGCGGGTCTTGCCCATCCACTGATCGCAGAACGCCGCGCTCGGCTGATCCTGCACCCACCAGTGCGCCATCAGGTCGCCGGCCGAGCGCTCGAATTCCACCTCCGGGACGCCGGCGGAGAATTCCAGGTTGTGCCGCTCGCCGTAGAGGCTCGACGCGTCCGAGCCGCCGGTGTCGTAGTCCCGCCGCCAGTGCGGGTAGAACCACCAGTGCTCGGCGTGGTGCAGGGCGACCAGGTAGCGCATCCCGGCCGCGCGGATCGACCGCTCCAGCGCGGCGAGGACATCACGCTTCGGCCCCAGGCGGCCGGCGTGCCACTCGGTCCGGGCGGTCGCCCACAGGGAGAAGCCGTCGTGGTGCTCGCCCACCGGGCCGGCGAAGCGCGCGCCGGCCGCCTTGAACAGCTCCGCCCACTCGTCGGGGTCGAACCTCGGCGCCGTGAACAGAGGTATGAAATCCTTGTAACCGAACCGGTCCAGCGACCCGTAGGTGGCGAGGTGGTGCCGTTGGTGCGGGCTGCCGTCCACGTACATGCGGTGCGGGTACCAGGTGGCGTTGCTGGCGGCGCCCGAGCTGCCGAATCCCGGCACCGAGTAGACTCCCCAGTGGGTGTAGATCCCGAACTTGGCGTCGCGGAACCACTGCGGCGTCGGGTGCTCGCGCAGGCTGCGCCAAGTCGGTTCGTAGCGGGTCGATGGCATCGGGATCCGCTGCGGAGTCTGTCGGGTCAGCCGCGCCGGCGGCAAGGCCGGCCGCGGCCGCCGCGGCTTGCGCGCGCATCCCTGTTGTGACAGCCTGCCCGACGGACCCGCCTCGGCTGGTGCCACCGACACGGTCCGCACAACGTTCATTCCCAGCAAAGAGGAGTATCCCTGTGAAGAAGCTCTGTCTCGTTCCAGTGCTGTTGTCGGTCGCGGCCCTGCTGTTCGCGACCGCGACCACGGAGGCCGAATCGGAAGGCGGCGGGCCCGTCATGCTCAGCGCTGCCGCGACGCAACCGCCCTGGATCGCGTCCATCGAGGACAACCGGCTCACCGACCTGATCGAGGAGACGTTCAACGTCGAGTTCGACTTCATCGTCATCCCGCTGGAGGGAGCCAAGCAGCAGATCACGCTGCTCCTGACCAGCGGCAGGTATCCGTCGGTCTTCATGAACGCCCCGTTCGTGCCGGCCGACGAGCTGGAGTTCGGGGTCGAGGGCAAGGTCCTGATCCCGCTCAACTCCTATCTGACGGAGGAGAGCACCCCGGACATCCTGAGCGGGTTCCGGGAGTTCCCGAAGCTGCGGCAGGAGATCACCGCTCCGGACGGCAACATCTACGTCCTGACCGGCGGCGGCTCGGGCGGCTGCTACCACTGCTCGATCTATCAGAAGTTCTGGATCAACCAGGCCTGGCTGGACGCGCTGGGACTGGACATGCCGGCCACGCCGGACGAGTACCGGGACGCTCTGCGTGCGTTCAAGACCCAGGACCCCAACGGCAACGGCCAGCAGGACGAGGTGCCGCTCACCGGCGCCACCAACGGCTGGTACACCAATCCCATCTACTTCATCGGCCAGGCGTTCGTCCCCTACGCCGCCGCCGGCTCCGGCACCAAGCTGTTCGGTGTGCACGGCAACCGAATCTACTTCCCGTACGCCGACGGCCGCTGGCGTGACGCGCTGCGCTTCATGAACGGGCTGTTCGAGGAAGGGTCGCTCGACCTCAACGCCTTCGTGCAGACCGGCGACCAGCTCAGCGCCATGGGCGGATCCAGCGACGATCCCAAGGACGTCGTCATCGGCTCCTTCCCGGCCGGCGGCCCGATGGTCGCGTTCGGCGGGGGCAACCCGCGGGCTGAGGATTACTCGCCGCTTCCGCCGCTGCGGGGACCCACCGGGATCCGGACGGCGGCCGGCTATCCGTTCGGCACCCGCCGCCTCGGCGGTGAGGCCGGTACCTTCTCCATCACCGACAAGGCCGGTGACGCGGAGATCGACGTCGCCATGCAGATCATGAACTGGGCCTTCTCGTTCGAGGGCTCCAACCACGTCACCCACGGCGCCAACCTGTGGCGCAAGGCCGAAGCGGGCGAGGAGAACGTGCTGGGCGGGCAGGCCGCGGTCGTGGCCCTGGAACGCCCGGGAACGGGAGACGTCAAGTGGGAGTTCCCGGTCTTCTTCCCGACCCCGGACTTCGGCTTCGGCATCGGGTTCGAAGGCGAGGTGAACGTGCTGGAGCGGCTCCTGAACGTGTCCACCAGGGACGTGTACGAGCCGGTCAAGGACGCGACCGGCATCAGCATGTTCTCGGACTTCATCTACCTGGCTCCGGACGACGCCCGCCGGGTGGCGCAGATCTCCGCGGAGCTGCGCACCTTCGTCGAGCAGCAGGCCGCACTGTTCGTGACCGGAGAGCGCGACCTGGACAGCGACTGGGACGCCTACGTGAACGACCTGGTCAAGATCGGTCTGGCCGAGGTCACGTCGATCCTGCAGGCCACGCTGTAACGTTCAGGGTTCGAGTGTTTATCGGGAGCCGCCGCCGTCGGCGGCTCCCGTCCCCTTCGTCACATCAAGAGCGTCCATGACGCTGTCTGAGCGGCGACCCGCCCTGGGACGGCCGCGCATCGGCAAGCGGCCCTTCTCGACCGTTTTCAGGAAGCACTGGCAGCTCTACCTGCTGATGGCGATCCCGATCGCCTGGATGCTGATCTTCCTGTACGCGCCGATGTACGGCGTGGTGATCGCCTTCAAGAACTTCAGCGTGCTCAAGGGCATCCACGGAAGCCCCTGGGTGGGATTCCGGGAGTTCGAGCGCCTGCTGGGGTCGTTCCAGTTCTGGAACATCGTCCGCAACACCGTCGTCATCGCATTCGTGCGCATCGCCTTCGCTTTTCCGGCAGCGATCGTCCTGGCGCTGGCGCTGAACGAGATGCGCTGGATGAAGCTGCGGCGTGCGGTCCAGACGATCGCCTTCGCCCCGCACTTCATCTCGACCGTGGTGATGGCGGGGATGATCCTGACGTTTCTGGATCCGCGCTTCGGGTTCATCGGCTTCTTCTTCGACCTGCTCGGGATGGAGACGGTCAGCCTGATCGCCGATCCGTCGTACTTCGCGATCATCTACGCCCTCTCCGAGGTGTGGCAGCACATGGGCTTCGCGGCGGTCATCTACATCGCCGCCCTGTCCGCCGTCGACGTCGAGCTCTACGACGCGGCGCGGATCGACGGCGCATCGAAGCTGCAGAAGATCCGGAACGTCGACATCCCCGGCATCCGCGCCACCATCGTCATCCTGCTGATCCTGGAGATCGGCAGCGCGATGACGCTGGGGTTCGAGAAGGTGTACCTGCTGCAGAACCCCCTCAACCTGGCCTCCTCGGAGATCATCGCCACCTACGTCTACAAGGTCGGGGTCCTGAACACCAACTACAGCCTGGGCGCGGCCGTGGACCTGTTCAACGGCGTGATCAACCTGGTGCTCATCGTGTCGGCCAACCTGCTCTCCAGACGGCTCTCGGAGATCAGCCTGTGGTAGCCGGCCTGCGCCGCACGATGCGTAGCGAGGGCGCCGGCGACCGCGCGTTCGACGTCTTCAACACGCTGCTGCTGGTCACCGTCGGCCTGCTCATCGTCGTCCCGGTGCTGAACGTGGTCGCCTCCTCGTTCTCCAGCTCCGATCACACCCTGGCCGGCGACGTCACCGTCTATCCCCGCGGCTTCACGCTGCTGAGCTACGAGCGCATCTTCCGCTACAAGCTGGTGCTCTCCGGCTTCCTCAACAGCCTGTTCTACGTGACGGCCGGCACCTCGCTCAACCTGGTGCTGACCGTGTGCCTGGCCTATCCCCTGTCGCGAAAGGACCTGCGCGGACTGGCGATCATCGGCATCTTCGTGCTCATCCCGATGTTCTTCCGGGGCGGCATCGTGCCGACGTTCCTGGTGGTCAACTCGCTGGGCCTGGTCAACACGCGCTGGGCGGTCATCCTGCCGGCCGGCCTGTCCATCTGGAACACCATCGTCGCGCGCACCTACTTCGCCAACCTGCCGCAGGAGCTCACCGAGGCGTCGGAGATCGACGGCTGCTCGGACCTCCGCTTCCTCGCCCAGGTGGTGATGCCGCTGTCGCGGCCGATCCTGGCGGTGCTGGTGCTGTGGTACGCCATCGACCACTGGAACACCTACTTCAACGCCCTGCTGTACCTGTTCGACGAGTCGAAGTTCCCGCTGCAGCTCGTGCTGGCGCGGATCCTGATCATCAACGAGAGCATCATCGCGCAGGCGATGGCGGGGGGAGACATCGACATCCGCACGCTGATGGAGAGCACGGAGATCTTGCAGACACTCAAGTTCGCGCTTATCGTCGTTGCCAGCGTGCCGATGATGATCCTCTATCCGTTCATCCAGAAGCATTTCGCCAAGGGCGTGATGGTCGGCTCCATCAAGGGATGACGGCCCAAGGAATGATGGGATGAGACTGGCGCTGCACATGCCGGGCGAGCCGGGCGAACGGTGGGAACTGGCCCGCCAGATGGGCGTCACCGACCTAGTGTGCGGCGTGCCGCTGGGCGCCGACGGGACACCGGCGGCCGACCGCGAGGCGCTGGACCGGCTGTGCGAACGGGCCGCCGGCGCCGGGTTGCGCCTGTCGGTGGTCGAGGGACCGACGCCGATGGAGGACGCGAAGCTCGGACTGCCGGGGCGCGACCGCGAGGCCGACCGCTTCTGCCGGATGCTCGAGCACCTGGCTGCCGCGGGCGTGGAGGCGGTCTGCTGGAACTTCATGGCCGTGTTCGGCTGGCTGCGCACCGACATGGCGGTCCCGGTGCGCGGCGGCGCGCTGTCATCGGCCTACGACCACGCCGCGATGGAGGCGCGCGGGCGCGCCGCGGCGGAAGGCCTGACGCCCGGCCCGGACGGGCTGCTGATCAGCGAGGAGCAGCTCTGGGAGAACTTCGCCTGGTTCAGCGAGCGGGTCGTTCCTGTGGCGGAGGCGAACGGCGTGAAGCTGGCGCTGCACCCCGACGACCCGCCGCTGTCCCCGATCCGCGGCGTCGGCCGGATCATGCGCAGCGTCGAGAACATGGAGCGCGCCATCAACCTGGTGCCGAGCCCGTGCAACGGCGTCACCTTCTGCCAGGGCAACTTCACGGCCATGGGCGCCGACATACCGGCGGCGATCCGCCGCTTCGGCGCGGAGCGCAAGATCTTCTTCGTGCACTTCCGCGACGTGCTCGGCACCGCTTCGCGCTTCGTCGAGACCTTCCAGGACGACGGCCCGACCGACATGGCCGCGGCCCTGCGCGCCTACCGGGAGGTCGGCTTCGACGGCCCGGTCCGTCCCGATCACGTGCCGACCATGGCCGGCGAGTCCAACGACCACCCCGGCTACATGATGAAGGGCCGGCTGTTCGCAATCGGCTACCTGCGCGGTCTGCTGGAAGCGCTGGACGCCGCCGGATGACGCTGCCCCAATGCCGGTGAATTTGCGGGGCCGCGGCGTCAGGGTCGCGATCGACGACGCGCTGCGGCTCACGGTGTCCGGGCTCGACGGCGAGCCGCTGTGGGAGAGCTCGCGCCTGCTGCCGCCGGCGTTCTGCGCCGACACCGGCCATGGGCCAGCGCCGCGCTTCGGCCTGGCCGACGCGCGGCAGCGCTCGGCGCATCCCTTCGCCGACGGACGCTACCGCGGTCAGCGCATGACGCTCTCCGACTATCCCGGCGCGGACGTGGCGCTGGAGCTGTGCATCGGCCTCGACGCGGACGACGACGAGCTTCTGATCGAGATCGAACAGACGGGCGGCGAGCACGCCGTACAGCGCGTCGAGCACCTGTACCGCTTCGAGCGGCCGGCCGCGCAGGGCGGCTGCCTGGTCCTGTCGCACGGCTCCGGCTACCTGGTCCCGGCCGACTGCCCGGACGCGCTGCCCGGCCGCGGGCCGGAGCCGGTCCAGGTCGGAGGGCGCTGGTCGCTGCCGATCTTCGGTCTGACCCGCGACGGCGCCGGGCTGTGCGCCACGGTGGACACGTGGTGGGACGCCGAGGTCCGCGCTCACCACCTGCCGGGCGACCGGTCGATCCTGGACTTCTCGTGGGCGGACGAGCTGGGCACCCTGGCCTATCCCCGGCGGCTGCTTCTCCACTTCGCGCGCGACCTGGACTACGTGGCGATGGCCAAGCGCTACCGCGCCGCCGCGCAGAGGCAGGGACTGGTGCGAACCCTGGAGGAGAAGGCGGACGAATCGCCCCGCATCCGGGATTACACCGGCAACGTCCTGTTCCGCTGGACGGAGTGGAACGGCGCGGACGCGGAGCGGGTGCTGGCCGACCTCCGCCGGCTACGGAGCCAGGGCATCGGCGTCAACCTGTTCTACCCGAAGTGGGGCGGCCCGGACGGGCGGCCGCCGATCCAGAACCACCAGGCGTTCCTGGTCGACGAGCCGGGGGACGGCGGCTGGGCGCCGATGGTCGACTTCGCCAACCGCGCGCGCGGGCTGGGCTGCCTCACGCAGGGGTTCATACGCCCGTGCGAGCAGAGCCCCGGCGTCACGGGCTATGACGAGTCGTTCTGGGCGGTGAACGCCGACGGATCCCGCTCGGACCATCTCGGCACCCACGCGGCGCTCGCGATCACCTCTGCGGCGCTGGACGGCCTGGAGGAGCGAGGCCTCCCCTTCGACGTGCTTTACTTCGACGGCTACACGGCGGCGAGCATTCCGCCGCGCAACTTCTCGCCTGATCATCCGGTGACGCGCCGGCAGGTGTTCGAGCACCAGCAGGCCTGTTTCGACGAGACGCGCCGGCGGGGGATCATCCCGGCCGGTGAGCTGCGCCAGTTCTGGGCCATCCCGCACTGCGACCACTTCTTCTTTACGGACTGGAGCGGCCACCGGCTGAGCGCCCGCGTGGAGGACGAGGCCGCCGAGCATCGGCCGGTGGGCGAGCCGATCCCGTTGTGCCAGCTCGTGTTCCATGACTGCTGCATGTCCGGCTTCTCGGGCGACCCCGGCCAGGGAGCGTTCTACGACTGGTTCCCCAGCCGCTCGCACCGGCTCTACGAGCTGATGTATGGGGCGCCGCCGTCCTGGAACTGGATGCTGTCGCCGCGTGACGGCTACCCGGTCCCGGTCGCCGACTGGCGGAGCGGCCGCACGGCACGCGCACTCGAGTGGCTGCGAACGTGGCGCGCGTTCTACCGCTCGATCGCCCTGTCGGAGATGACCGCCCACCGGCTGCTCTCTCCGGACGGCACGCTGCAGCGCACGGAGTTCGCCTGCGGCATCGCCGCCGAGTTCGACCTGCCGGGCGAGCGCTACCGCATCCTCGGATCGCCCGACTTCGACGGCACCTGGCAGACCCCGGTGTCGCCATGACGGCGCTCGAAGGCTCGACGACCCCTGCAACCGGAGACTGAGCAATGAAGATCGTCGACGTGCGGATCCACCAAGTTGTGGTGCCGATGCGGCCGGGCGTCGTGCACTCGGAAGGGGTGGACGACAAGCTGTGCGCGCCCGACCCGGTGACCGGCCGCTCGCTGAACTTCTGGGAGTTCCCCAAGTGGATCATCGAGCTGGAGGCCGACAGCGGCTTGGTCGGGCTGGGTGAACCGCGCCGCGGCGACCTGTACGGCCCGTTGCGCGAGCAGGCCGACCTGATGATCGGCAAGGAGCTGATCGACCTGCCGGTCGGCAACCTGCCGCTGCCCCACTCGGACGACTACGAGTCCTACATCATCTACGAAGCGTACGAGATGGCGTGGCTCGACCTGCTCGGCAGGCACCTGGGCGTGCCGGTCCACCACCTGCTGGGCGGCAAGAAGATCGACCGCGTCCCGGTGGACTTCTGGATGGGCCGCGGGACGCCGGAAGACACCGCCGCGCGGGCGCAGACGGGACTCGATTTGGGCTTCCGGGGCATGAAGATGAAGTGCGCGCTCGGCGACCCGATCGCGGAGCGCGTGGCGGCCGTTCGCGAGGTGGCCCCGCACTTCCCGATCGTGCTCGACCCCAACGAACGGTTCCACCATCCGGAGGGCACGCGCGAGGTGTCGCGCTCGCTGGACGGCCTGGACCGCGTCACCTTCGAGAGTCCCATGCCGCAGGACCGCGTTGACTGGTACGCCGAGGTGCGCGGGACCATACCGCAGCCGGTGGCGCTGCACCTGACCTCGATCACCGACCTGCTGCCGGCGGTCCGCGCGGAGGCCGCCGATTGCTACAACCTCCTCGGCCCCCTCAAGGAGTTCGTGGAGTGGGCGACCCTCACGCGCAAGGCTGGGCTGCCGACCTGGCGCGGCACCGGCGTCGACCTGGGGGTGCGCGACATGTCGAGCGTGCACGCCGCGGCGGCGGCCGGGTGCGAGCTGCCGTGCGACATCATCGGCAGCCTGCTGCGCGAGGACGACCTGATCGTCGATCCGATCCCGTTCGAGGACGGCCTGCTTGTGGTGCCGGACGCTCCGGGCCTGGGGATCGAGCTGGACCGGGATGCCCTGGCTCACTACAGCGCGCCGATCGAGGGGGCGGCGGCATGAGCCCGGCCAACCTGCGCGCCGCCTACCTGTTCTGCTATCCGTGGGACTTCGTCGACGAAGGAATCGAGGATCTCGTCGGCCGCGCCCGCGACCTCGGCGTCACCCACCTGGCGGTCGCCAGCCTCTACCACGCCGGCTTCTTCTTCTATCCCCACAACCCGCGCCGCAAGGTGCACATGCTGGAGGACGGGGTCGCCTACTACCGTCCCGACCCGGCGTGCTACCCCGAGGGGCTCACGCCGCGGATCGCCGCCGTCAGCAACGGGCGCGACCTGTTCGGCGACATCTGCCAGGCGGCTGCGCGCGCCGGACTGCGGATGTGCTCGTGGACGGTGCTGCTGCACAACTCGCGCATCGGCCTGGCCCACCCGGAGCTGACCATCCACAACGCGTTCGGCGACAGCTACCCGCACGCGCTCACGCCCGGCCACCCCACGGCGGCGGCGTTCGCGCGCGGCGTGATCCGCGACCTGTCCTCCCGTTATCCGCTGGACACGATCATGCTGGAGGCGGCCGACTACCGCTCACGCGCCCACGGCGGCCCCTGGGTCGGCGGCCATCACCACGAGCGGCAGGGGACGCACCTGCGCGATCTGGAGACCGCCTTGCTGGACGTGTCGTTCAACCCGGAGGACATGGCCGGCGCGGAGCGGGACGGCGTCGACGCGGCCGCGCTGCGGGCGGCGATACGCGATCACCTGGAGGCATACCTGGCGGTCGCGCCGGACGTGCCCGGCGATCGGCCCGATACGCGTGCGGCATTCGGCCGCCTGCACCCGGAGCTGGACGATTACGAGCGCTCGCTGCAAGCGAACGAGGCGCGACTCCTGCAGGAGTTCAGGCGCGAGGCCGAGCCGCACGGCGTGCGGCTGATGGGCTCGGCCGATCCGTCGGTTCAACTGGTGATGGGAGGCGCGTACGGCCAGCCGCCGGACCGGACGGCACAGATCGCCCGCGACGCCCGCGCCGGGCTCGGCTGTGGCCAGGAGCTGATCGTGCTGCTCCGCATGGGCTTCTACGGCGGCCCGCAGTACGGGGCGCCGATCGTCACCGAGCAGGCGATGGTCGACAGCGTGCGTGCCGTGGCAGATGCCGGCGCCCATGCGGTCGGGTTCTACAACTACGCCGAGGCGCCCGCCCGCTGCGTCGGCTGGATCGCGCCCGCGCTGCGCGCGGCCGGTCTGGCGACCTGACCGCGACGGACGACAGCCGTGCAGTACACGCGCCTGGGCACCTCGGACTTCCGTGTCTCCCGGCTCTGCCTGGGCACCGTGTTCCGCAGCGAACCGGACGAGGCCACCGGCATCGCGACCATCCACGCCGCCGCCGAGCACGGCTGCAACTTCCTGGACTGCGCCGACTTCTACGGCACCGGCCGCTCCGAGCGGATCGTCGGCGCGGCGGTCAGGGGGCAGCGGGACCGCTTCGTCGTCACTACCAAGGTGGGCTCGCCGATGCCGGACGCGCCCGCCGGAGGCCTGAAGCGCGACTACATCCTGCGCGCCTGCGAGGCGAGCCTGCGGCGCCTGGACACCGATTACATCGACTGCTACCTCTGCCACTTCCCCGACCCGGACACGCCGCTCGACGAGACGCTGTCCGCGTTCGAACGCCTGGTGAGCCAGGGGAAAGTACGCTATCCCGGCGTGAGCAACTTCAGCGCGGCTCAGGTGTTGGAGTCGGCCCGGATCAGCCGTGAGCGCGGCTGGGTCAGCTACGTCTGCAACCAGGTGGGCTACAGCCTGCTCGACCGGCGAATCGAAGAGGATCTTCTGCCGGACATCGAATCTGCCGGGATCGGCGTCACCGCCTTCGCAACCACGGCGATCGGCCTGCTGGCCGGCCGCTACCGTTACGGCCGGCCGCCCCCGGCCGGCACCTCATGGCACCGCGGGCCGTACAACTTCCGCGCCGCCATGACCCCGGCGGTCGGCCGCGTGATCGACGCCGTCCTGGACATCGCCCGTCGCTGCGGCACCACCCCCACCCGCGTCGCCACCGCCTGGTGCCTGCGCCTGCCGGTCGTGAACGCCGCCATCATCGGTACCGACACGCCCGAGCAGGTCCGGCAGAACTTCCGCGACGCCGACTGGGAGCTGCCCGCGGATGCGGCCGCGGAGCTGGACCGCTGCTCGTCCGGCCTCAGCCTGGCGGTCCGCAAGGACTGCCCGCAGGGATGGACGCCCGACGAGCCCTGACCGCCGCCCGGCGGTCCGCTACTTCAGCGATCCGATCAACGCGCCCTTCACGAAGTAGCGCTGGATGAACGGATAGATGCAGACGATCGGCACGATCGAGACGATGATCGACGCCGCCTGGAACGCCTGCACCGGCACGGGCTCCTGCCGCTCCCGCTCCATGATGCTGCGCTCCATCTGCTCGCGCAGCGACTGGACGTCGACCTCGACCAACAGGCGCCTCAGGAACAGGGTGAGCGGCTGCAGTTCCTGGTCGTTCATGAACAGCAGCGGCCGGAAGAAGTCGTTCCAGATCAATACGATCTGAAACAGCGCCCCGAAGGCGACCACCGGCTTCGACAGGGGCAGATAGATCCGGAACAGAATGTAGATGTCGTTGGCGCCGTCGATGTGGGCTGCCTCGCGCAGCTCGGTGCCCAGGCCGAGAAAGTAGGTGCGAAAGACGACGGTGGTGAACACCGCGATCGCGCCCGGCAGCACCATCACCCACATGGTGTCGATCATGCCGAGCGACCGGTACACCAGGTACATGGGAACGAGCCCGCCGGAGAAGAACATGGGGATCACGTGGAAGATCATCACGCCCCGATTGAGCCAGAATCCCCGCACCGCCAGTGGATAGGCGACGATCGAGGTCGCCACCACGAAAATCACGGTCCCGATCGCTGCGTAGCGCAGGGAGTTGTAGTAGGCGCGCACCATTCCCTCGTCGCTGAACACGAACCGATAGGCGTCGATGTTCACCCCCGACGGATACAGCGCCACGGCCCCGCTCGCGATCCCGGCGGCGTCGCTCAACGACACGGCCACGATGTGAATGAACGGGTACACGGTCAACGCAGCGAGCAGGAACAGAACCGCGACGTTGCCGTAGTCGAACAGCGTCACCGGGAAAAGCGCCAGGTGCTTCTCTTTCACGCCTGCATGCATCCCGTGCCCATCCCTACCAGAGGCTGTGGCCGGCGACGCGCCGGGCCAGCAGGTTGACCGCGACCATGAAGATCAGGCTGACGACCGAGTTGAACAGCCCCACCGCCGTGCCGAACGCGAACTGCCCGCCCTCCAGCGCGAGACGGTACACGAAGGTCTGGATCACGTCGGCGGTTTCATAGGTGGCCGGCGAGTACATCAGGAACACCTTCTCGAAGCCGACGTTGATGATGCCGACCGTGCTCAGGATCAGGAGCACCATGACGTACGGCAGCAAGTGCGGAAGGGTGATGAATCGGGACATCTGCAGGCGGCCCGCACCCTCGACGATGGAGCTCTCGTACAGCTCCGGATCGATCCCGGAGAGCGCCGCCAGGTAGATGATCGTGCTGAAGCCGATCCCCTGCCAGACACCGGATCCTATGTAGATGGTGCGGAACCAGCCCGGCTTGGCGAAGTAGCTGACCTGCTCGCCGCCCAGTGCGGCCACCAGGCGATTGACCACTCCGTCGTATGCCAGGAGCTCCTTGAGCATGCCGATGATCACGACGACCGCGATGAAGTGAGGCAGGTAGGTGATCGTCTGCACCGCGCGCTTGTAGCCTGGCGAACGCACCTCGTTGAGCAGCAGCGCCAGCAGGATCGGTGGCCAGAACCCCCAGACGATGGACAGGAAGCCGAGCAGCACCGTGTTGCGGATGAGCCGCCAGAAGAACGGGTTCCTGAAGAAGAGCTCGAAGTTGTGAAACCCCACCCAGGGGCTACCCAGGATGCCGGCGGTGAAATCGTAGCGCTTGAACGCCAGCAGGACGCCGTACATGGGCAGGTAGCTGAACAGGAAGACCAGGACCACTCCCACGGCGGTCATCACGTAGAGGTACTTCTCGTGGCCGAAACTCCGGGTGATCCGGTCGATGCGGGCGCGGCCCTTTGCGGGGCCTCCCACCGCTGCTACCCTCGCCTCGCCCGTGTCCAACGCCATCTCAGCGCTCTCCACTCCTCCGATCTGGATGGTGGTGATCCGCGTCTACGGTAGCATCCTGTACGCCACCCGCCGCTGGCCTGACGATGGCACGCCGGCGGCGGCCGCAACGCCGCTTACCGAAGGGCACATCGACGCGTGGTTCGAGGACTGCGCCCGGCACGGCGTGGCCGCGGTGCTGTGGCAGGCCAACTGCGGAGGCACCCTCACCTACCCGAGCGCCCATACGCCTCTGGCCGGAGACCCGCCGCTGCCGCCGCGGTTCCGCATCGGCGCCGAGCCGCAGGAGCAGGGCTGGACAGCCGGCGACTGGGCGTGGCTGGGCGAGCAGTGCCGGCGCTTCGACACGCTGGAGGCGGCCGTACGGGCCGCGCACCGGCACGGCGTCGCCCTGATCCTCAACTTCAGCGTGTTCGACCTGCCCGGCGTCTGGTGCACGGCGGAGAGCTGGCCGGGCGGCTCCCCGCTGTTCGACCGGGACCTGTGGCTGTGGTCCCGCGATCAGCGGACGCGGCTGGAAGGGATCCCCTGCTACGGCGATCCGCGCCTGCGCGAGCTGCGGCTCGCCGAGGTTCGGGAGGCGCTCGACCGCGGGGTCGACGGAATCGCCCTGGGCTTCTTCAGCCACTGCGACGCCGCGGCCGGTGACCAGCCGCACCGCTTCGGATTCAACCCGTGCGTGGTGGAGGAGTTCAGGGAGCGATACGGCGTCGACGTACTGCGCGAGCCGTTCGATACCGCCGCGTGGTACGCCCTGCACGGCGAGCACTTTACCCGGTTCGTGCAGGCGGTGAGCGCCGAAACCCGGCGCCGCGGCCGCGCGCTGCTGGGCTACGCGCGCACCGACGGCATCCACGGCTGGGCCGGTCGGGCCACTCCCGTGATCTCGCAGGGGATGGGCGCAGGCGGCGTGCATCGGTTCGACGCCCGGACCGGGCGCTCGAGCGATCAGCCGGCGGCCGGCTTTCACGTCGAGTACGAGCGTTGGGGCCGGGAGGGGCTGGTCGACGCGCTGGTAGCGCTGCCCCCGCCGCATCCACACGGCCTGGACGCCGCCGCGGCGATGCGGGAAGCGGCAGGCGTGCCGGTGCTGGTGTGGCGCAAGATCATCGCCTGCGACCCCGATCTTCCCGCAGACAAGCGCGCGGAGATCACCGCCGTGCGCGACGGCGCCGTCGACGGATACGTGCTGCACTTCATGTACTGGACCGACTGCCGCCACCCGCGCGGCGACTACAACCACCCGGCCTCGTTGCTGGCCTGAAACAAGGCCGCCCGAGATCAGGACGGCGAGGCCCCGCCGTGCGGGGAGCCTCGCCGTTCTGTATTCCACGCCGGCCGAGTGCTACCCGCCGGCCGCTTCCTTGTACAGCGCGATCAGGTCGCCGGTGCCGAGCTCCTCCAGGCGAGCCTTGTAGGCGTCGTAGTTGGACAGCGGCTCCTCGCCGAAGATGAACTTGATCGTCATCTCGTGCGCGTAGGTGTCCAGGATCGTCTTGAGCTGGCCGGCCTGCTCCTGAGCCTCGGCGGCGAAGCGCACGATCGGCTGCGGGTCGGTCTGCGTGCTGCCCTGCTCCTGGTACATGAAGCTCTCCCGGATGAACTGCGCGTAGTCGCCGTCGGAGGCGCCGTCGTGCAGCTCGAAGAAGATGCCGTCCACGCTGATGGAGCTGAAGTTGTTCTCCGACCGGAAGAAGTTGTAGACGTTGCGGTAGTAGTCGATCGACGCCCACTTGCCGTCCGGATTGTACGGCGTCTTGATGTCCGGATGGATGAAGCGGTACGTGCCGTCGACGATGTCCCACTCCTCGCCGGGCGCCCCGAGCGTCATCTGGATGCTGACCGCGGGATCGGCGATGAAGTCCTTGAGAGCGATGATCTCGCGGACGTAGTCGGACTTGGCGTTGATCAGCCACGGCGGTCCATGCACGTTGGTCGGCGCCTTGTTGCCGGTCCAGCCGCGCGGCCCGTCGGCCGAGATGCGCGGCACGGGATGCGCCTCTACCCAGTGCTTGCCGGGGCCGTAATTGGGGTTGTTGCCCGGGTTCTCGATGAACCAGTTGCCGGTCGCCGACCACCACCAGGCGAAGAACGTCTTGTCGTTGATCCAGTCCTGCACCCACTGCTCATAGGAGGTGGTGGTCGCATCAGGATTCAACAGGCCTTCGCTGTAGAGCCTGGCCATGTACTCGACGTAGTACCGGTAGTTGTCCTCCGCCGGGCCGTACACCCAGTCGCCCACGTCGTGGTTGTAGTAGATGGTGGGGCCGGTGCGGAACGTCGGCGCCGCCAGGTTGATCAGCGTGATGACGCCGCCCTGGGTGAAGGGACCGACCGGGAACGAGTTGGGGAACTCGTTCTTGAGCAGCGTGAAGGCTTCATGCATGTCGTCCCAGGTTTCCGGCTGCAGGTCGTACTTCTGCCACAGGTCGTGCCGGTACGGCAGGAACTGGTTGAACGGGAAATAGAACTGGTTGACCTGCCAGAAGCCGTACAGCTTGCCGTCGTAGAGCAGGAGATTGAGGTTCGGCTCCTCCTCGACCAGCTTCGCGTAGTTCGGCATCAGGTCCTTGTACTCCATGATGTCCACGAAGATGCCCTTGTCCCCGAACGACTCGAAGTCGGCCCGCGTCCAACCCGAGCCCTGCGGGAACAGCATGTCCGGCAGGTCCCCGCTCTGCAGCATCAGGTTGTACTTGGCCTCGCGCGCTCCCTGCGGGATCTGCGTGACGTCGAGCACGATGTTGGTCTGCTCCTGCAGCCACTGGAAGCCGAGGTGCCCGTCCTGGGCCCACTCGTAGGCCCCTTCGCTGGGATGCTCGGTCAGCGCGACGGTGATGGTGATCTGCTCTTCCAGGGGAAAGGTGATCGGTCCGCCCTCCTCCATCGCCGTGCCTTCGGTCTCGCCGGCGGCCCAGCCGAGCACGCTCGCGAATGCGAGCAGTGCCACGATGTAGAACGCTCTTTTCATGCGTCTCCTCCTAGCCCGAGTTTCGGGCGTTCCCGATTCCGGAGAGCATGGACCCTCTGAGCGGCACGTTCAAGCGCAGGCGCGGTGCGGTGGTGTCGGTGTGACCGTCAAGCGCTGACGTCGTGGACCACCGCTGCGGCGATGACCTCCCGGAAGCGGTCGAGCGGCATGCCGACCGAGCGGACCCAGCGCCAGATGCACTCCATGAGCTGCATGCTGTAGTCGCAGACCAGCTCCGGCTTGCCCTTCTCCCACGGCTCGGGAGGCCACACCGTGTGGCCGAGCTTCGTGCACACCTGGATGCGCCGGTCGTCGAGCCTGAGTCCGATGCGCCGGCGGTCGATCCACTGCGCGTGCCGGCGCGCCTGGAACATGGCGGCGCCGGTGCCGTCCGGCAACTCGAACAGCCAGGCCTCGACGTCGGTGCTGGGCAGCGGGATCACCTCGTACCCGCGATGGCCGTACAACAGGCGTGAGTCGTGCACGGTCATCTCGAAGCGCATCCTCGGCGCCCGACCGAGCGGCAGATACTGGGCGAAGGCGCCGCCGTAGCCGGGGACGCAGCCCTCGAACGACTCGCCCCAGAGCTCGGACGCCACCGTGTCCAGGTCGAGCGCCAGGCAGTGATCCGTGACGTGGCGATGGAACTCGGCTGTCAGTCCCTCGTAGAAGCGGGTGATCGATCCGTCGAACTCGGTGGTGAACCGCAGGGCGTACGGCGCGCCCAGCGCCTCGGCAGCCGCGTCGGTCAGGTACCGCGGGCCGCCGAGCTGCACGAACAGCGTCGGCTCCGGCCGGTTGCGCAGATCGGCAAGCCAGCGCTCCTTCACCTCCCGCTCCATGCGGACGAAGAGCTCCAGGTTGTCGGCGCGCACCTGCTCGTCCGGCAGCACCTCGTAGCAGCACGGGTGGATGAGAAAAATGATGGAGCCGCAGGGGCGCTCCCCGGTTCCGCCGCTCATCGGCGGGACAGGCTACCATGCCGCCCGTGGCCCGCACGCGCGTGATCGACCGCATCGTCTTCCTGTTCCATCCGGCCTGCTGGGCCATGAGCGAGGCGCCCGATCCCGAGTACCTGGAGACGTACGGCGTGCGCCGCTCCTGGTGGTACGCCGCGCGCAACCGCGAGCGCCGGGTCGTCGCCCTGCAGAAGGACTTCATCTCGGCCATGCGCCCGAACGAGCTGCTGTACCTGCACCCGATCGGCGACAGCGGCCTGATGCGCGACCTGGAGCGGCACGCGCTCGACGCGCTGGGCGACCGGTGCCTGGTCGAGCGCGGCGCGGTGATCACCGAGCCGGCCGGCCTGGACGGCGTGCCGGAGCCGATCCGTCACGTGCTGCACGACCCCGACCATGCCGGCTGCGCGGCGTACTGGGCGAGCATCCCGGCGGATCAGCGGGCGCCGATCCGGAACGAGATCGAGGCCGCGTGCGCGCGTGACGGCTACGCCTGGGGGACCGGCGCGCTGAAGGTGATCGCCAACAACTACCTGTACGCCCGCTTCCTGGAGACCGAGATGGCGGCACGCGGCTTCACCTGTGACCCGCGCACCGTCACCGCCGTGGCCTTCGGCGAGGGGTTCGAGCAGTGCGCGATGACCTGGAAAGCGATGATCCCGTCCATCCTGGGCTGGCGGCACCCGGTGGAGAACGACTACGACCTGTCGGTGAGCGGTGCGCCGGTGCTGGGGGGCGCGCGCTTCGTGGAGCGCCTTGCCCTCGACCACGACGTGCGGCTGTTCCTGTGGGAGCTGCCGAACGAACTGCAGCTCGGCTTCTACGCGCGGGCGCGCTGCCGGCTCGCCGACCCGCACTACGCCGCCCACGTCGACACGGACGGCGAAATCCTGGAGGTGCGCGACATCCGCGACCGGGTGCTCGTGCCCGGTCGGGACGCCGCCCTGACGGAACCGGACGGCAGGCTGGCGGTGCCGGTGCTGTCCGGCATCCGCAAGTACCGTGAGGACGACTGCTACGTCGTCGGCTGCAGCACCCGCTACGATCGGTTCCGCGATCTGCTGGCCGGCGCCGCCGTGCGCGAGCACGTGCCGCTGCCGGAGAACGCGAGCGGCCCGTAAGATTCGCCTTTCTCGTTCTGTGCGGGTGGCGCCGCCTGACATACACTGCGCTCATGGCCACCACCACTCCCCTCACGATCGGCGACGGCTCGGGTTGGCATTTCGTCAACGGCGCCTGGACGGACGGAGGCGACGGCGCGCTGAAGATTCCGCCCGACCTGGCGGACGCCGAGATCGCCCCCCTGCAGGGCGCGCACTTCGCGTTCGACCGCACCCGCGCCCTGCAGGACTGCCGGGTCAGCTTCGACTTCCTGCTGCGTAGCCACAGCGACACCGGCATCATCCTGCGGGCCCGCGACGAGTCCCACTTCTACCTCGTGCACTTTCCCAACTGCGGCCAAGCGTCGCGCGCGCAGCACTTCTGGGCGGCGCTGTCGAAAATGGGCGACGCCGGCTACCTGGAGCTGATCCGGCTGCAGATGCTCCCACGGGTGCCGAGCACCAACGGCATCCGGATGCGCTGCGAGATCACCCTGCAGGGCGACCGCTTCACCGTGCGCGTCGGCGACTACGGCCGCTTCGAGGTACGCGACGGCACGTACGCCGGCCCCGGCGCGGTCGGCGCGTATCTGTTCGGGAAGGCAGAGCTCGGCAACGTCCGCGTCGAGGGGAGATCCGCGCCGCCGGTCTGGCGCCCCGGGTTCGAGCACCCCACCAACTGGTGGCACCCGCTGCCGGCCGGACCCGGGTACTGGCAGCAGCCGACCGACATCAAGCGCTTCGACGACGGCGAGCTGCTGATGCTCGTGAACGTGCAGGACGACACCTCGGACGCCCTCACCGCGCACGCGCAGCCGTTCCTGACCCGCTCGGCCGACGACGGCCGCACCTGGTCGGAGCTGCAGCCGCTCGGCCTGGGCGAGCTGGCCAGCTCCTGGTCACCGGCGCGCATGCACCTCACCCCGCGGGGACGCCTGATCGCGATGCTGCCGGGCACCGACCACAAGCTGGTGTACGACTCGGGCGACCGCGGTCGCACCTGGAGCGAGGCCGGCACCACCAACCTGCACGTCGGGCCGCCCAAGGACCCGCCGGTGCAGAGCCTGGCGCCGATGGGCTTCCTGAACCTGGCCGACGGCGGCGTCCTTGCCTTCCTGCTGCTCGGCAAGGATATGCACGAAAACCCGCTGCCGCTCCATACCTGGGGCTCCTGGCACTGCCAGGCGTTCTGCGCGCGAAGCGACGACGACGGCGCCACCTGGAGCGCGCCGGTGAACGTCGACACGCCCGGCTTCCTCGACGACGGCACGCCGATGGAGGGCAACCTGGACCTCACCGAGTGCACGGCGACGGAGCTGGGCTCGGGCCGCATCGTCGCCTACATGCGGCCGATCTACTCCCCCGTGATGTGGGAGAGCTGGTCGGACGACGGAGGCCGCACCTGGGGACCGGCGGTGCGCGGGCCGTTCGCCGGCTACGCCTCGCCCAACATGGTGCGCACCGCCTCCGGGGCGCTGCTGATCGCCCACCGCATGCCGGGGCTGACCCTGCACTGCAGCCACGACGACGGGCTGACCTGGGACCAGGGCACGATGATCGACACCGGCCTGTGGGCGATGGGCTCGATGGTCGAGGTCGCCCCGGACGAGGTCCTCTACGTGTACTGGGACACCTTCAAGACCCTGGCCCGCGCGCAGCGCATCCGCGTCACCCCCTCCGGGCTCGAGCCGGTCCGCCCCACGTAGGGGCTACTCATCGAGGCTCCACCGGAGCACGCCCATGTGGTAGCGCCGATGGCAGGCGATGCGGTTCGCGTAATAGGCGGTGACGATCGTCCCGTCCGGCATCTGCACGCTGGACGGATAGCCGCCGTCGGTGGCGTCATCCAGGCCGACCAGCAGGCGGGGCGGCCCCCAGGTGGCGCCGTCATCCGGGCTGAGACGGGCGCCGATGCCGTAGAGGCCCTGGTTGCGCATGCCGTAGACGAGGAGGATCCGCCCGTCGGCGACCCGCAGCAGGTGCGCGGGATGCTGCCGCGGCAGGGTGAGCGGTCCTTCGTCACGCCAGGTCAGGCCGTCGTCGCGCGATCGGAACAGCCGCAGGTGCGCGTCGCGCAGCGTCCGGCACGCGGCTAGCCACTCGCCCGAACCCAGGTGGAGCAGCGCCGTCTCGCTGCAGTCGCCCGCCCCGATGCGGGCGCGCGGCCGCCATGACGCGCCGCCGTCGGTGCTGACGTAGAAGTAGGCGATTCTGCGGCCGGGCCGGAAGCGGTGATAGGCAGAGGCGGCAAGCAGGCCCCCGCCACCCTCCACCACGTCGCCGAACGGAACCGGGGCCGGTGCCGACTCGTCCGGCAGCACCAAGGTGCCGTCCCAGGTCCATTGGTGGCCGAGGTCGGCCGATTGGCACACGAGCGGCCGCAGCACGCCGTCCTCGGGTGGCGTGCTGTGGCTCTCGTCCCCCGGCTCCAGGACCGGCGACCAACCGGACGCCAGCACCACGTAGGTGCCCGCGGCCGTCCGTCCGGCGGCGACGTTCATGCGGTTGCCCGGCGGCTCGCCGCGCGCGGGCACGCTGCGCCGCGTCCACAGGCGGCCGCCGTCCGTTGAAACCCAGCACTCCACGTCGCCGTACCAGCGGCCGTGCACGGGCTGGTTGTAGATGGCCGCGGCGATCGAGCCGTCGGCGAGCAGCGTCAGATTGGGCCAGGCGCAGACGTTGTCGATCGCGACGTAGCGCTCGCCTGCCCCGGAGCTCACGGGATCTTGTTCTCCAGGAACATGGTCACCCCCATTTCCTCGAAGTGGGAGGTGTCGTCGCCGGCCGCCACGCGCATGCAGGCGCGCACACCGGTGCCCTGCAGGTCGTTGGCCACGTAGGCGACGCAGTCCTCGACCGTCTTGAGGGCGTGGTTGGGGTAGCGCCGTATGTCGAGCGTCATGTCGGAAGGGCCGAAGGTGACGAAGTCGACCCCGGGCCTGACCAGGCGGCGCGCCGCGGTGGCCGCGGTGATGGACTCGATCTGCATGGCGAGCACGCCGGTGCGGTGCCAGAGCTCGATGTACTCGTCGAGCGTCTGGTCGATGAAGCGATAACGGTCCTGGCCGCCCATGCTGCGCACGCCGTCCGGCGGGTAGTAGAAGTTGGCCACCGCCTCGTCCACCGTGGCCTCCAGCTCCACCTGCGGCACCTCGATGCCGGCCGGGCCCAGGTCGAGCAGGTTGCCGATCAGGAAGGTAAGGCGCGTGTGCTTGATGCGCAGCACCACCGGCATCGACAGCTCGGCGGCGATCTTGCAGAAGTCGCGCAGCCTGACCTCCGCGAACGCCGAGTGCTGGGCGTCGACCTGGAACCAGTCGTAGCGGTGGCGGGCGGCGAGTTGCGCCAGCCGGGGGCGGTCGGAGAACATCGGCACCGCGGCGCCGAGGAGCGGAGCGCCCGAGCGGACCTTGTCCTTGAGGGTGGTCTGATCATCTGCCATGGCGCGGACATCAGACACCCGCCGCCTGCCGCAGGTCAAACCCGGTGCGCGCGCCGGCTCAGCGGCGCAGGGTGCCCGAATCGCTCCCCGAATGCGCGGGCGCCATACGCTGCGATATGGTAGGTGACGATGGTTGAGCAGCACGTTGCTACGGTCCCGCGTCCGGGGGAGCACGGCGAGCCGGCGTCGCTGGAGTTTCCGGGCTGTCGCCCGGTGCGCATATCGCGGGAGGAGATCGCCGACTGCGATCGGCGCATCGAGTACTGGGACGCCACGACGGAGATCGCCATGGTGTGCGAGCCGGTCAGCATTTACCACGAACACCCGGGGCAACGCCTTCGCGAGCTGCTGACCCTGATCGCCCAGACGCGCGGATCGCCGATCGGCACGCTCGGGGCAGCCGACCTTCTGATGCGCGACGAGCAGGGCGCCTGTCTGCGCATCCTGGAGGGCGATCAGACGGTGTATCTGCACCCGCGCGCGGAGCGGCCGGCAGGTCCCGCGATCGAGGTCGGCAGCGACGTGCTGCCAGACGTCGTGCTGGAGGTGGACAACACCACCGACGTACGCCGCGGCAAGCTCTCGCTCTACGAGTCGTGGGGCTTCCCGGAGGTGTGGGTCGAGGTGCCGGACGAGTCTTCGCCGAGCCGGCCGCCGGGACTGAGGCCCGGCTTGACGATTCACGTGCCGGGGGATGACGGCTATCGCACCGTGCAGAGCAGCCGGGCGTTTCCGGGGTGGACGGCACGGGAGATTCACCGGGCCTTGAACGAGGCCGAGCTGTCGGACGCCACGACGGCGGCGTTGCGCCGGATCGGGCGGATGCTAGGTGCGGCGGAAGGCACGGGGCCTGATGACGATCCGTTCCTGCGCGCAGAGCGCATGGAGGGCCGTGCGGAAGGTCGCGAAGCAGGCCGCGTGGAGACGCGGCGCGCAGCGGTGTTGCAGGTGTTCAGGACGCGGGGGCTGCCGGTTTCGGCGGCGTTGCCGCGGCGCTTGACGGAACTGGAGGGCGTCTCCACCGCGGCGCTGGTGCAGGCCGCTCTGGAGTGCCGCGACGAGGAGCATCTGCTGCGGCTGGTGTCGGATCGGAAGTAGTTCTCAGCGACGCGGGGCGTCGTTGGCCGCGGCCAGGATCGCGTTCTCCGCGAGCAGCTCCCAGACCTCGTTGTAGGCGTACGGCCGAGGGCGACGCGGCGGATGGCCGGGCGGGGACACCGCGGGATCGATGAGCTCGAACCGGTCGCGGCCGCGCGGCAGGTCGAGCCAGCGCCGCTCCTCCGGCGCGGCCTCCACCTGCCGGCGCAGAATGAACTCCACGTGGTCGAACGCGGAGAAGGCGGCGTGCGCCAGGAACACGCGCGCCGGCTGCTTCCCGTCCCACGTGGCCAGATCGGGCAGCAGGACGGGCCCGGTGCAGACCTGGAACTCGGCGTCCTCCTCGTTGAGGTTGATCAGGTTGACCGGGTACTCGACCGTCACGGTGAAGCCGTCGCTGACGTAACGGCTCTGCGCGTTGAGCAGGTCGTGGCGCAGGGTCGCCTGCACCACCGCCGGCCCGTCGGTGACCTGGGCGGCGTGCGCGATCGCGCGGACGTCGATGCTGTGGTCCTGGAAGCCCGTGCCCAGCGGCTCGGTGCTCACCGGCTCCGGCTCGATCGACGATCCGGTGGCCAGGTTCAGCTTCGCGGTACGGCTGAACGCCATGCGGTACTCGCCGCTCGGCACCTGGAACAGATTGCGGCTTGCGATCGTATACTCGCTCCGGCACGGCGCGCCCAGGAACAGCTCGGCCGTGGTGCCGGAGGCGTGGTGCTCGACCGTGCAGGCAGCCTCCAGCGTGAACCGCACGTGGTACGCCTGTCCCGGCGTGCCCACGAACCCGCCGTGGTACCGGTAGTACCGGTGCGGATGCCACGGCTGCGACTTGCGCGTGAACAGCGACCTCGGAAAGTCGATCATGCAGTAATCCATAACAATGAGGATACCCCGGGATGGAGTTTCAGCTATCCGAAAAGCAGCGCCAGGAGCTAATCCACGACATTCAACGGTTCTTCCGCGAAGAGAGAGGCGAGGATATCGGCGTTATCGCGGCCGAGCAGGTTATGAACGCGCTCATGGCGCCGATGGTGAAGAGGATCTACAACTCCGCGCTGGATGACGTGAAGGCTTGGTGGACGAAGCGTTTCGACGATCTCGATTACGAATTCGATGGGCTTTACCGATAGAGGCACAGCGTAGCGGGTGGTCAGCGTCAGCCCGCGGGAGGCACCGCGTCGGGGCGCAGCGTCACGGCATGCCGTACGCCTGGAAGAACAGGTTCGGAGTCGGAGCGCAAGCGCTGCCGAGGGGTTGCTCCTATGCGGCGCGGCTCATGTGCCGAGCCTCGCCGCGTAGTGCGCGAATCTGGTCGGCCAACTCATCGATTCGCTTGAGCAACTCGTCGATCGTCCCGGAGAGGTCGAGCGCGGCGATCTCCAACCGTATGCCCGCGTGTCGGACCTGATGCTTCGCCTGCTCCGCCTCGCCCTGAGCATAGACCAGTAACCCGCCCGGAAGGTCGAGGGCCGTGGCGTAGGCAAGAAACCGATAGACGTTCGGTGCGTGCTCATACCGGATCCGCTTGTATTTCACGTTGCCCACGAACGTGCAGGTCGAGCCCTCCCACTCTGTCGATCCGCGCCGATGGGTCATCTATGGTGAGCGGACGCCATCGGCTCACCATGACCGTTGGGTCTTGCCGGCTGCCTAGTAGCAACGGCGATAGTACCACGGATCTTTCGTTCGTGGTACTATGTGATCCGTCCGTGCCACCGCTGAGTTCCTCAATACCATCAGGGCACCCTTGGCGGTGCCTTTCGCTTGCCGGCATCAGACCATCTTGATACCTGTATCTCCTGTCTGCTCGACTGCCGGATGGAAGATACCGCTGATTCGTCAGCGTCCGACGGGCAGTGCGGCACGCTGCATCGTGCGAGACACTGTCCACGGGCTTGACTGTGTAGCCTCGGGAGGGCGTCCTTCGCCGAGCGCAACAAAAGAGGATACTCTGATGGCGAAACAGAAAGACGATATCGAACGAGATAGGATGCCGTTTCAGGTGCTGGTCATACCCTATCGCAACGCCACGCCGATTCAATATGCGGCCTTCTTGCGCGAAGAGTCGAACTATTGGCAATTCATCGCCGGTGGCGGCAGCAGGGGCGAGGACAAAATCCAGGCGGCCACTCGAGAAGCCGAGGAAGAAGCGAGGATTCCGCCGAGCGCCAGGTTCCTTGAACTCCAGACGGTTGCCTCCATTCCGACATGCCACTTTCGAGCACGACTCTACTGGCCAGAGGATCTGTACGTGATTCCCGAGTACTGCTTCGCTGTGGATGCAAGTGGGATAGAATTTGGGCTGTCGCGGGAGCACGCTCGTGTCGAATGGCTGTCATTTGCAGATTGCCATGAGCGGCTCCACTGGCAGTCCAACCAAGTAGCGCTGTGGGAACTGAATGAGCGGCTCGAACACGGGCGTGCGTAATCGACAGGGAGCGGTCGCCGCTCAGCCCGGCAACGCTCTCTCACATCCGGTCATCAGATTCAGATAGGAGTGCACGGACTCGGCCACGACATCGCTCCCGTGGACGTAGTCTGCCATGACACGGACGCACCGTGCCTTCTCGGGAAAGTCTGGGACACACGACTTGAACAGATCCAACGACCTGAACTTGTCGAGCGTCTGCTGGCCATGGGCAAGTTGCAGGGTGACCGCGGCCTTGTACGCGGCGTACAACGCCCGTCGGCGACCGAGAGCAGAGTCCTCGAGCTGCGACACTCGCCGCAACTGGAGCTGGATGAATCTGCGGGCTAGCTCACCCGGTGGCGGCGGGCGGCAGCCACTCGCGGAAGTCCTCGCCCCACAGGATCTGGCACTGCGCGTCAAGGTCGAAGCGGAAGACGTTGAAGTACGGATAAGGTGCATCGACAGCCTGACGGGTTGTCCGCGGCAGGGCGGCGCGATCGATCAGGTTCCAGTCGACGCCACCGTCGACGTGAGCGGCGAAGGCAGCTCCCGCGATGGCCTCGGAGGCGAGCCGTTCGATCTCGGCGAACCCTGACTGCCAGCCGCTCTCGGTCACCATTCCGATGTCCAGGTCGCTGCGTCCGTCGAGCCAGTCGCCGCGAACGTAACTACCGTTCACGAAGACGCACCGTATGCCACGGAGCTGGATCCTTGGCAGCTCGCGCCGCAGGTGCTCGACGCACGTCCTGGCGACATCCCGGGTCCGTGTGCACGGCATGGATGAGACCACCGCGGGGTCAGCCGCCGGCGATATCCTTCAGCAGATCCAGCGCTGCCTCCGTGACCTGCTCGGCCGAGTCCGGGCGCAGCGCTACCGGCATGCTATACGCTTGGAAGAACAGGTCCGGGACCGCGTAGCGAGCATCGATGTCCCAGCCGCCGTCCGGGTAATCCTCCGCCCGCGGCAGATAAGTGCGGCAGCCGGCCGAGTAGCCGAGCACCTGTGTGTGGGCGATCGGTGAGCTCGACTTGATCGTCAGGCCGGTCTCGAAGAATACCTCGGCACCGACCCCGACCCAGGCGATGTCTCCCACACGCAGCACCTGGACGGGCATCGTAAAGCGGGGGGAGCCGTCGCGGACGGCCGCCACCAGCCGCTCCGACCAGTGGGCGAACCGCTTCGCGATCGCCACGTCCCAGTGGTGCCCGCCAGCGGATTCCGCCTCCGCGAGCTCCCGATGCCAGCGGTCGTGAATGGCCTGCGCCTTCTCCAGCGACGGCAGCTCGACGAAATCCAGGTCCAGCGCGCGCTCGGCCGCGGCCGGCGTGCTCTCCGACTCGCCGCGCACCGGCTCCCACGGCCACACCGACACGGAGGCCAGCGTATCGATCGGCCGCTTCGCGCCGCGCCGCACGTGCGTCCGGATGCCGGCCGCCACCTTGACCACCTCGGCGCCGAGCATGGTGCCGATGCGGTCCTTGTTGTCGCGGCAGTCGACCTCCGCGCCGATGCCGGTGACGGGATTGATGTTGCCGCCGCACGCCTGCAGAAAGAGCGCGGTGCCGCCCAGCGCCCCTTCGACCACCGCCCGCGCGGCCCCGGGGAAGTCCGAGGATGCCACGTGCGAGTGCGGGCCCATCGTCACCGGGTGGCAGCCATAGCTGAACAGCGTGGCGATCGGCCGGCCGCCCAGGTCGTCGACGCGCACCACGCCCACCGACGGGTCGGTCGGCGCGCCGGGCACCTCGCCCAGGTGATCGGTGCCGTCGGGACCGCGCTCGCGCCGATAGGCGGCGATGCCGCACTCGCCCCAGCCCGCACCGATCCGCGCCGGCTGCAGGGTGGCGCCGGCCTCCCGGGCCGCCTGCACGACCGCCTCCTCCATCTCGTCCTGGTACGCCTGCTGCACCACGGCCTGCTCCGGCGGCTCGGGGATGAACTCCGGCAGCGCCGGCCCCGAGTGCGTGTGGCTCTCGTTCACCAGCACGTGCTCGACCGTCGTGTCGAGCACCCCGGCGATCCTGAGCCGCAAGCGATCGACCACCGGCACCGGGATCGCGCACAGATCGCAGGCGACGATAGCCGCGCGGCTGTCGCCGGCCGCCAGCACCAGGACGGTCGCGGTCAGGTCGCTCTCGATCGCCTGGATGGGGTCGGCGAAGAGCCGGACTCCCGGCCGCTTGATGCCGAGCGGCGGGTTGATCACCCGCCGCGCCACGCCGGCGCGCAACGCGCTCACTCTTCGAGTGAGGTTCGCTACGCTCACTCAGCCGGCTTGAGGCGGAAGATGCGGTCGGCGTTGCCGGAGAACAGCGCCACCTGCTCGTCGTGGCTGAAGTCGGCGATGATCTGCCGGTACGCCTGGATGACGTCGGTATAGGACGAGAACAGCCGGTCCACCGGCCAGTTGGTGCCGAAGAACGAGCGCTCGACGCCCCAGGCGTCGATGCACTCCAGCACCCAGGGTCGGATCGAGTCGACCGTCCAGCGGTGGTCGCACATGCCCAGCCCGGAAATCTTGACCACGGTGTGGTCGAGGGCGGCCAGCGAGCGCATGCCGCGCTTCCACGCCTCGAAGTACTCGGGATCGCGCCGCCGCGGAAAGCCGGTGTGGTCGATGCAGTAGGTGATGCCGGGGTAGCGCTCGACCAGCTTCACCGCGTCGCCCATGACCGGCACCAGCGGGTCGTCGCAGCAGACCAGCCCATGCGGCTCCAGCAGCGCATACCCGCGCTCCCACCTCGGGTCGGTCAGGTAGTCGTCGTAGCGCAGGTCACGGATCCCGCACACGCCGGGATACTCCACGTGCCGCTCGATCACGCGCTCGGCGTCGCCGGAGGTCAGGTCGCAGAAGGCGACGATGGTGAGCGGGAACTCCAGGCGGTCGGCGAACCCCTGCACGAAGCGGGTCTCCTCCACCGGGTCCTCGATGCCGAGCGCCGCCTGCACGTGCACGGCCTTGGTGGTGCCGGCCAGGCGCGATTCCGCGATGAAGTCGTCGGCCCAGTAGCGGACGGCCTTGAGCGCGTCGTGGTTGCCAAGGTCGGGATCCTCCTCGGCATCCGGGACCAGCCACGAGTAGTGCAGGCCGGGATCGCGCAGGTCGTAGAAGTGAACGTGCGTATCGGTGAATTCCAGGTCGCTCATCGGTTCCCCCCGCCGGATCATAGCGTGAACGCTTCGCTCACTCTTCGCCGAGCTTGAGCGCCTGGTGGACTGAGACGCGCGCCACGTAGAGCTGGAACACGACCGACTGGATCAGCAGCGAAGCGGCCACCACCGCGTACACACGCAGGAAGTCGGCGCGCAGCGCGGTGACGCGGAACGGCGGCACCTGTGCGGCGCCCTCTGCCACCTGCACCAGGGGGATGAACAGGTCGGCCGCCAGCCGGCCGGCGACGAAGCCGATCAGCGCCGCCCCCGCCGCCAGCACCAGCAGCTCCGCGATCAGCATCGCCGTCACCTGCCGGGGCCGCAGACCCATCGCGCGCAGCACGCCGAACTGCAGCGTGCGCGTGCGCAACGCCATGACCCAGAAGACGATGAAGCCGGCGACGCTGGTCAGCATGGCGACCGCGAAGCCCAGGGTGAGCGCGCCGTTGGTGGACTGCACCATCGCGTCGTTGCGGGCGCCGAGCAGCACCTGCGCGGTATCGTACAGCCGCTCGACCACGAGCCCCTCGTCCTGCATGGCGGCATACACCGCCGCGCTCGAGGCGCCGTCGCGCGTGTCCAGCCAGATCTCGTACGGCTCCAGCGCCAGCTTGGCGTGCAGGTAGGCGAGGTTGGCGACGACCAGGTTGGTCGGTCCCCGGCGGTCGGGGATGCCGGACAGCCAGCGGCCCTCTCCCAGCGGGTTGAAGGTGGGCCAGTAATCGACGAAGCCGACCACGAACCCGGCCAGCGCCGGCTGCCCGCTCCAGCGGACCTCGATGCGGTCGCCCAGGCGCACGCCGTGGCGGTCACGCAGGGCACTGCCGGCAAGCAGCGCCAGCGGGTTGGAGGCGAGGGCCTGGGCGTAGCGGTAGTGGTGGCGCGGCAACAGGCCGGGCGGAAAGTAGGCGACCTGCGCGAACTCCGGCGCCACCACCCCCAGCACCTGCGCCTGCGTGGTCTGTCCGTCCGGCAGCCGCACCGTGGCGCGGGCGCGCCGGAAGACGCGCGTGGCCCGCTCCACCCCGTCCAGGCGCCCGAAGGCGTGATGGGGAGGCTCGCGCAGCGCTCCGGACGCGGCGCTCGACACGGCCGAGGACGGCGGCGCGTCGATCGGCGCTACGCTCGCGGGCGCAGCGCTCAGGAAGTAGGGCTCCACGACGATGTCGGCCCCCACGCGATAGGCGATGCGGTCGACCAGGCTGGCGTTGATCGTGCGCGCCGTCTGGCTGTTGAAGATGCCAAGCGCGACCGCCAGCAGCAGGAACAGCGCGACGAGCTGGCCGTTCGCGGGAGCACGTCCCACCTGGATGAGGGCCGCGTACAACGGCGCCGGCCAGCGGCTGCCGCCCACCGCCGCCAACCCACGAACCGCCGGTGGCAGGAGGCGCAGCAGCGCCAGTCCGCAGCCCAGGATGAACGCGACCGACAGCCCGAACAGGAGCGGGTCGAGCGGCGCCGTGCTCCCCTCTACCGCCGGCACCGACGGCACGGCGCCGTCGCCCGTGAAGCGCAGATACCCGTAGGCGGCGACCGCCAGCAGGACCGCGTCCAGGTAGTAACGGTGCCAGAACGGCGCGCGCGACCCGCTGCGGGCGTGCGCCGCCTTGCGCTCGACGATCGACCCGCGCGCGGCGACCGCCGCCGCCACCGTGGTGAGCACGAACAGCACCGCACCGGCCGCGGCGAACAGCCACGCGCGCAGCGACAGCTCCACCGGCAGCGACGCGCGGTCGACGAAGACCAGGAAGCCGTCCGCCGCCCCGATCACCGCCGCGATGAACAGTCCCACCGGCGGCCCCGCCGCCAGCGCCACCACCCCCAGCGCGGCCGCCTGTCCCAGGTAGATGCCGACCACCTGCTCGCCACCGGCGCCGCGGCTGCGCAGCGTGGCGATGGCGTCGCGCTCCGACTCGACGAGCAGGCGCGCGACCAGGTAGGTGAAGAAGCTGAGCAGCAGCGCCACCGGAACCAGCAGCAGCGTCAGCGTCAGGCGGAGCTGGCCGGCGCGTACCAGGTAGGTGTCGATCACCTCCCGAAGCGGGAACTGCACCTGCACGCGCGCCGGGTCCGCCATGCGCAGGAACTCATGATGCCGCTGCAGCACCTCTCCCAGCGCCGCGACGCGCAGCGCGTGGTAGTCGAGCGCGTAGTGCCAGCGTACCTCCGCGACGTGGGCGAGCGGCCCGTCCACGAATCGCCTGCGGAACTCGCCGGAGTCGACCACCAGGCTGTCGTCGTACTGGCGCAGCCCGTACGGCCAGAACAGCCTGGAGTCCGCGGCCGGGCGGAAGACGCCCACGATCCGCACGGTGAAGGCCGGCCCGCCGGGCGTGATCGAGCTCACCTGCAGCTCGTCGCCGAGCAGCACGGGACGGTCGCGCAGCACGTACTCGGAGATGATCGCCTCCAGCACGCCGTCGTCACGGGCTCCGTAAGCGCGGCCATGCACGATCTCGACCTCCTCCAGCAGGCCGTCGAGCGCCTCCACCGACAGGAACAGCCGCGCTCCGTCGCGCTGGTTGTCCTGCCGCAGGTAGGAGAGCGTGAGCTGGGTGGTCTGCGCCAGGACCGGCAGGCCGAGCGACGCGATCGCCCCGCCGACCGCGTCATCCAGCTCCCCGAACCGCTGGCCGCGCTGCTCGGCGGGAGCGGCCCGGAACAGGTTGATCATCGCGCTGGTGCGTCCCGGATGGCGCCCGCGCTCGCGCTGCCGGGCCTCCAGCTCCTTGACCAGCAGGCGCTGCAGGACCGCGTCGGTGTAGATCGGGATCGCGGCGAGCAGGCCGGCCGACGCCACGGCACTGCCCAGCAGGGCGACGGCCAGCCACCCGGAGGCCAGCGTCTTGCGGATCAGCAGCAGGAGCGTGGCGGGTTACCTCAGGACGACGGCCTCGCCCGCGCTCAGGCCGCTCCTGATCTCCGCGCGGGTCGGCGTCTGGATGCCCACCTCGACGTCCCGCTCGATCGGGAGGCCGTCCTCCAGCACCTGCACGTAGGTGCGGCTCACGTAGGTCTCCACGACCGAGCGAGGCACCACGATCACCCCTTCGCGGCGCTCCAGCACCAGGTGGACGACCGCGCTGGCGCCGGCCGTGACGCGCGGCGGCAGCCCGTCGACCCGGATCAGCACGCGATCGGTCTCCTCGTCGGTCGCGTCGGGAGGAGCGGAGCCAGGCGTGGCGATCACCTCGCCCGCGTAGGTATCGCCTGCCATCACCACGCTCACGGCCGCGCCGACGATGAAGTCACGTGCCTGTTGACCGCGGTAGCCGAGCACCAGGTCGCTCGGATCGGCCACCTGCACCACGGTGCGAAATGCGACGACCTGCTCCCCCGGCTGCACCGCCGCGATGTACATGACGCGGCCGGCGATCGGAGCGAACAGCCGCGACCGGTCCAGCTCGCCCCGAAGCTGGCCGAGGATCAGCCGGGCGCGCTCCAGGTCGAGCTCGGCCAGTCCCAAGGCGAACCGGTCCGCGCCGGTGGCCACCGCCCGCTGATGGAGCAGGTCGGCGCGGCGCAGCTCCAGCTCCTGCAGCGCGATCCGGTCGAGCAGCGCCTGTGTGTCGAGCTCGGCCAGGAGCTGTCCCGCCGCCACCGCATCGCCCCAGCCCACGTGGATCGCCCGTAGCGGGCCGGCGCGGTCGCGGAAGAAGACCGGGTGCTGTTCCCGATAGACGAACTGACCCGTGACGATAGTCTTGCGCTCGATCGCGGCGAGCTCGGCGACCACCGTGCGGAAGCTGATCTGCGGCGCCTGCAGCAGATCGGTCGAGAGCACCTCCTCTTCGTCCGGCAGCAGGAAGCAGCCGAGCGTGGCGAGCACTGCGGCTGCGGCGAGGGCTGCCCGTGCGCTGGCGCGCATCATCACCGGACGAGTGTACGAGACCATGCGCAGCCGAGGTAGGTCCTCCAGTGCCTCCCGCGACCCATCTCCGAAAGTGTTCGATCAAATTTGTTTCCCCTGGACTCAACAAATTATGTTCGATAACTTTTCATTGACATGAGCGAACACATTCCTCGCGGACGAGGCCGGCCACCACGGGCGGACGTGTATCTCCGGCTCGACGCCCAGATTGCCGACCTCCGGGAGCGCATGGGAGGCCTGCCCGATCCCGCGGACGCCGCCGGCATCTGGCGTGACATCTGGTACGAGGAGGCGCATCACTCCACCGCCATCGAAGGCAACACCCTGGTGCTGAAGCAGGTCGCGGAGCTGCTCCGGGAAGGCCGGGCCGTCGGCAACAAGGAGCTCCGCGAGTACCTGGAGGTACAGGGATACGCCGACGCATCCGACTGGGTCTATCGGCAGGCCATCGCCCCGACCGGGCTCACCCACCCCGGAAGCGTCCTGACGCTCGCGGAGGTCCGGCAGGTCCACCGGACCGCCATGGGATCAGCCTGGAGCGTCGCGCCGCATCCCGACGCGACAGCGCGGGAGGCGCCCGGCAGCTTCCGTGAACACGACATCCGCCCATTCCCCGGCGGCATGACCCCCGTCTCCTGGCCCTTCGTCCCCGCGGAGATGGCGAGCTGGGTCGACCAGGTGAACGCCCTCGATTCCAGCAGAGCGGCCTTTCCCGAGGCGCTCGCCACGCTTCACTGCCGTTTCGAGCAGATCCACCCGTTCCTCGACGGAAACGGCCGGACCGGACGGCTGCTCCTCAACCTCGTCCTGGTGCGGCACGGCTATCCGCCCGCCATCATCTACAAGCGCGACCGCGCCAGGTACCTCCGCGCTCTGCAGCGAGCGGACACGGGCGACGCAAGCGCTCTCGGCGAGATGCTCGCGCGGGCGATACTCGACAGCCTGCACCGATTCGTCATCCCGGCCGTCGCCGACCCGGACCGGCTGGTGCCACTGGCTGGTCTCGAGACTCCCGGCATGAAGGCTTCGGCACTACGCGCGGCGGCCGACCGCGGACGGCTCCGCGCCACACGCGGCTCCGACGGTCACTGGCGCAGCTCCCGCAGATGGGTCGACGAGTACCTGGCCAGCCGCTATCGCCGCGGCGAAACGAGCCCCGGCGCCGGCTGACGGCCGCGACGGCTTGGCCGCCAGACCTCGACCACGCAGTACGGGCCGGGCTCGCAGTTGCCGACAGCGAAGTCGCGAGCCATGGCGATCGCCGCATCCAGATCGTCGACCAGGCAGTACCGGTTTACGGGGCATTCCTCGGCCATGCCGTTGCAGCACAGCGGCGAGCAGCCGAAGCCCGACGGGAAGTTCAGGTCTCCCTCGGTCTTGCCGACGTCCCGCACCACAGCGTCGTAACCGAGACGGGAGAACCCATCCGGTATGGGGACCGCCGTCAACTTCGGAAGCGGATGCTCAGTCTCTACGCCGGACTCGTGAAACAACGTCGGCAGGAGACGGTACCCGTAGAGCCGGTACCGCTCCTGTTGCGACGCGGGCACGACCGACCACGCCGCCTCCGGCGTATCGAAGAGCCATGTGTCGGTGTTGTGCTTCCAGTGATCGATCCAACCGTCCGGCGCTTCATACCCGCCGCACTCGGTGACGCAGCAAATCTCCTCGAGAGCGAGCATGTTCGAATTGCGAATCTCCGTGGGTTCGCGAATCAGCTTGGAGTAGTACCCGAGCACCAACAGCTCCCTGCTCACCGACTTGCCTGAGGCCTGCAATGATACGCCCCGACGGAACCTGTCGGCCACTCCGACGTCGACGGCATGGCCTCCGGGACCGGCACCTTGGCCCGCCGTCCGTTTACGCATGCTTGAAGCTTATGTGTATGCTTCATACACACGAAGCTGCTCTGAGTATCCATGGCAAGAGTGCAACTTGTGATCCCGGACGAGGATCGAGATCGGTTCGCGCATCAGGCTCGGCGAGAGGGCATGACGCGCTGATGTCGGCAGCCCCACCTTCATGATGTGGCTGGGAGGCCCGATCGGCTGCGGGCTCTTAGGCCGGTCGGCTCAGCTCATGCGAGGTTGTCCGGCCCGAAGGACGAGGGGAGCAGTTCGCCCAGCGTGAAGCGCCTCCGGAGTCCGTCGGGGCCGCACACGAGGATCGGAGTGGTGTCGGCGGCGAACTCCCGGATCTTCTGCCGGCATCCGCCGCAAGGAGTGCACAGGTGGTCGCCGCCGCCGGCCACGGCGATCTCCTGGATGTGACGGTCGCCAGCCATGACCATGGCGGCGATCGCCGCCGCCTCAGCGCAGACCCCCTCGGGATAGGCCGCGTTCTCTACGTTGCAGCCGCTGTAGATGACGCCACTCTCGGCCCGCACCGCCGCCCCGACGAGGAATCCCGAGTACGGCGCGTACGCCGCCTGCCGAGCCGCGATCGCCGCGGCGATGGTTCGGTCGGATGGAGACCTCATGGGGCTCCGATCCATGGACCGGGAGCCGTCCAGTTTCCCGGACTTGCCTTTCCAGAGGAAAGAGCGGCGACCACGGGAGACAAGAACTCGCGTACAGAAGTCACGACCGGTCCGAACGAGGAAGGGACGGAGTCCTGATTGAGCCTCTTGCGGAACGCCGACCACTGGAGCTGCTTGGCATCGATGAACGTCTGGGTAAAGGCATCGATTCCCGACGGCAGCGTCGTACCCCGCCGCTCGAAGGTCAACCGAACAGCGGTGACCAGCTTGTCTCCGTTGAAGTCGAGGGACCTCAAAGGATAGCCTCCAGGTAGGGCTCCATCACTCGTTCCACCCGGCAGATCCTGGCATAGTGCAGCAACTCCCCGAGATGAAGCCCGTATCGTGTCCTGTGAAGCTTCAGCGCCTCCAGCACCACGTCCATGCCGATCTTGTTGCGAAACTTGAAGCAATCAGCCAGGGTCTTCTCACGGTTGTAGATTTTGACAGGAGTGCGATCGATCAGATGGGTTTCGATACCTGATTCATACGCTTCGCCCGAGAATCTGTGAGCCCGCAGCGGTGGATAGTCGAGTGCCGGAACCCGAGCTCCCCTCGCGACGGCAACCGAGACCTCGCGCGGAATCTGAGTCGTAATGCCGTGGTGAGCGAGCGCGGAGACCAGACAGATGACGGCATTGGGAAACCGAAGGCTCACCGTGACCAGATCCGGGTTGCCGATCGGCGGCAGTTCCCGCAGCCGGTAAATCCCCCGGCTCACCGCCTCGATGACGCCTCTGTCCCTGAGCGTGTACAGCATGTAGCGCGTGACCCCGCGAGCGACGGCCTCGCTCATGCGAAGTTGCCCGCCATGCTCGCGAAAGATCTCTTCAGCGTCCGCACTCATGTCCCGACTCCAGACGAAACGTTACCATTTGTCGAGAATGTAGCGACAGTATGTCTGATTGCTGAACTGAGGGTCAAGAATCGCAAGAGCGACTGATGGGTCCCTTGCCCCTCACTGTCGGATCAGCAACGGGATGCGGCCGAAATCGTCCGCGGTCAGGCCGTCGATCGAGCTGGTCGCGGGCGGGTAGTCGGAGAGCAATCCCTCCTGCACGCCGCGCTCCGGCCATGCCACGTCCACGATGCGGGGCTGGTTGACTGCGGTCGAACCCCCTCCCATGCGCCAGCGCTCGGCCGAGCGTTCCACGTCGCGGATGCGGCGCACGCCGGCGGACGGGAACCCCTCCTGCGACATCAGGGCGGCGGCGTAGCCCCACTCCGCGGGATCGCCGTCGGGGAACAGCTCGCGTGGCAGCCGTACCACCACCCGGCCCTTGGCGGGGAACACCACCAGGTCGAACGACGGCTGGCGCTCTTCCAGCGCCCCGGCCGCGTCAGCCACGTAGAACGCCGAGTCCCAGCCCTCCACGGTGAGGGCATACTCCCAGCCGTGCTCCGCCGCCAGCGCGGCGTTGCGGCCCGGCAGCAAGCGGCGGGCTCCGCCGTCCCCGTCCGGGCCGGCGTCGACGTAGACGTCGAAGGTCTGCACCGACAGGCCGCGCGGCGAGCCCCAGGGATTGGCGATCGGCGCGCGCACCTCGAACGCGAAGATCAGGTGCTCCTCATCGGTGCCGACCTGGAAGCGCGTCAGGTCGTAGCTGCCGGGCACGAACACCTCGTCCAGCGGATAGGTGTAGGCGCCGGGGCCGTGGTCGTCGCGGGCCGGGTCCTCCACGTCGATCAGCACGGTCATCGCCGAGATGTCCGGCACCTGCAGAGAGCGGACGGCGCCGCCGCCGAGCGCGGCGCCGTCGTCCCGACGCTCGGCGACCATCCTGACCAGGTCGCCCGACTCCATCGCGCCGAGCAGCGCGAATGGGATCTGCAGCTCCACGGCCTGTTCCGAGCGGGCGGCGGGCAGCGACTCGCAGGTCTCCGGTCTGGCCAGGGCAGCCAGGCAGGCGGTCCCCTCACCGTCGGAGCGCGCCACGTGGGTGGCGCGGAAGCCGAGCACGCGGCCGGCCAGGGTCAGCCCGACCGCGGTGCCCGATCCCTGCAGGTACAGGTCCACCGGCTCGCCGGCCGCCGGGCCGTCGAGCGCCACGTACAGGTTCTCCATATCGAATGGGAACCGCAGCCGGGTGCGCGACTCGGCGAACGCCACTCCAGTGCGCGCCGCCACCGACCACTCGCCGAGATCCCCATCGACCGTCACCTCCGCCGCCTCGTCCGGCTGACGGATCACCGGGACCGGCGCCGACGGGATGATCGGCACCTGCAGGAACGGCGGCCGTTCCCGGCCGAGCCGGTCGTAGACCTGGCCCAGCAACTCCCGGAACGCGCAGTCGAAGTAGCCGTCGTCGCCGGACTCCTGGTCCGAGCCGTACCACCAGAACCAGTCCGAGCCCTCGGCGAACAGCATGCGCTCGTAGGCGGCGGCCAGCGCCTCGTCCTCCACCTCGCCCGATCGCTCCGCCCGACGCAGGTCGTCGCGCACCCGCCACAGGTAGTCCCAGGCCAGCGCCTCCTCTTCCTCGCCGAACCAGGTGGCGAAGTTGGGCTGGAACCAGGAAGCCGGAAACACCTCGCCCAGCGGCTCCGGCTCCGCGAACCGCTGCAGGTATTCCGACGGCGTTATGGTCGCCACCCAGTCCGCCTCTCCCAGCCGCCGGTACAGTGCGCGCAGGAAGTCCTTGCCGTCGTTGGCGTAGTGCTCCCACGCGTTCTCGCCGTCCAGGATCACCGACACCACGGGAGGCTGCGCGCCGCCGAGCAGCCCCTCGCCGTCCAGCCGGTCGCGGATGGCGCGGAGCCGGCGCATGAAGTCGGCCGCCGCCGCGCCCCCCGGCATGCCGGAGTACTCGAAGCCGATCAGGTCGGACAGGCGCACGTCGCGGAAGAAGATCGGCACCGGCGGGTTGCACCGCAGCGTCGCCTGCCAGGGTCGGTACAGCTCGCTCTGCTCGACCGTGTCGCTGCCGTCGCGCGTGATGGACAGGCCCAGGCTGCGTGCCAGCACGTCCTCGCCGGTCGCGACCCAGCGCACGCCGTTCTTGGAGAAGAGCGACATGACGAGCTGCGCGACCGCCCCCTCAGCCGGCCACATGCCCATGGGACGCCGGCCGAGCAGCCGCTCGGCGACGTCCAGGCCGCGGATCACCTGCTGGTCGGCGTCGATGATCTCCCGGTAGCGATGCTCGGGCAGGCGCGCCGTTGGGTCGCCGGCCAGCGCGAAGTCGGTGTCGGCGATCAGCGGCAGGATCGGGTGCGCGAGCGGCGTGGTGGTCACCTCGATGCGGCCCTCCTCCCACAGGCGCGCGTGCAGGGGGATCACCTGCCGGAGGATGCGCCGGTGCTCGGCCAGCACCACCTCCTTGTCCTGTTCGGCGAAGCCGCGTCCGCGCGCCACCAGCTCCGCCAGCGGGGCGGCCGCCAGGAAGTCGGGATCGGTCCAGGCGAGGTTGAACAGCACCTGCAGGTCGCGGAAGTCCTGCTCCGACCACGCTTCCAGCGCCGCGTCGATGCCGCGGCCGGCGCGGTCGTCGGCCAGCTCCCGGTAGCGCGGGAAGCGGGCGATCACGCGGGGATTGACGTCGAAGAAGCGCTCCAGCAGGAAGCGCTTGTCGTCGGCGGTGAGCCGCCCGCCGGGGATCTCCGTTGCCACCCAGTAGCGGTCCCTGGCGCCCGCGGCGAGGTCTTCGAGTTGCAGCAGCAGGGCCGGCGTGAGGTTGAACACCGCCCGCACGCCGGGGTGCTCGGCGACCAAGGCCGCCATGTCGAGGTAGTCCTTGGTCGCGTGCACCCGTACCCACGGCCGGGAGTACACGCCGGTCCCGTCCTTGGGATAGAGCGGCTGGTGCTGATGCCACATGAGCAGCAGGTAGAAGCCGGGATCCCCAGCCTGCTCGGCTTGGGCTGCCGCTGGCAGTCCGGCAAGTCCGGCGAGCAGCGCGACCGCGAGCGCCCGCCGCGTCATAGGCGCACGATGGCAGCGTCCCGGCCCGCCACGCGCAGGCGCCCGTCGGCGATCGTCCCGCCGCCCCAGAGCAGGCGGGCCCGTGTGCTGCCCAGATCCACCACGGCGACCGTGCGGCCGCGGTTGAGAGCGACCAGCACGCGGCGCCGGACGCGCCGCCGCTCGAACGTGACCAGCGACGCGCGCGCCTCTCCCGCCCGCCACTCGCCGTCGCGCAGGGCCGGCTCCGCGCGGCGCAGCGCGGCCAGCTCGGCAACGGTGCGGAACAGCGGATGGCGTTCGGGATCGCCGGCTCCTTCGCCGGCGTGCCCTGAGTCCGGCCACGGGAAAGCCCCGCGGCAGCCGGGGTCGCCGCCGCCGGCCATGCCCACCTCGTCCCCGTAGTATGAGGCCCGGCGCGCCGGGGAAGGTCATCTGCAGCACCACCGCCAGCCGCAGGCGCCAGAGCTCGCCGCCTGCCAGGGTAAGGAAGCGCGGCGTGTCGTGGCTGCCGATCAGGTTCTGCGCGGCCTGGGTTACCGGCCACGCGCCGCGCGCCCACATGCGCGCCAGGCCGTCGGCCACCTCCCTGCCGTCGATGGCGCCGGTCGCGAAGAAGCGCAACGCCAGCTCGCGCAGCGGGTAGTTCATGGAGGCGTCGAAGGCGTCGCCCTGCAGCCAGCGGCCGGCATCGCCCATCACCTCGCCGAGCAGGTACGCGTCCGGCCGGACCTCCCGCAGCACGCGGCGCAGGTCGCGCCACACGTCGGGATCGACGTAGCGCGCCACGTCCAGCCGCCAGCCGTCGATGCCGTAGTCCCGCACCCAGCCGGTGAGCGCCTGCAGCATGTAGGAGCGCGCCGGCGGATGGGCCAGGTTCACGCGCGGCATGGTCGGCACCCCGTACCACGCCTCGTAGGTGGGCTCCACCGCGGGGCCGGCGTCGGCAACCTCCTCGACCGGCAGGCCGGTCTCCTCCTGCCACACCGGCAACCACTCCCTGAGGCTGCGGTGCGCCTTCACGTGCGGGCGATGGAGGATGCGCGGGGGCCACTCCTCGATCACGAACCAGTCGCGGAACTCCGAGCGGCGCCCGTTCCGCACCAGGTCGGCGAACGCGAAGAAGCGCGGGTGGACGTGGTTGATGGACACGTCCAGCACCACCCGGATCCCGGCCGCGTGCGCGGCGTCGACCATCTCGTGCAGCGCCTTGTTGCCGCCTAGCAACGGGTCGACGGTCAGGTAGTCGACCGTGTCGTAGCGGTGGTTGGAGGGCGAGGCGAAGATCGGCGCGAGGTAGAGCACCTCCACCCCCAGCCGCGTCAGGTAGTCCAGGCGAGAGGCGATCCCCGCCAGGTCGCCGCCCCAGAACCCACGCGCCTCGGGCGCCGTCCCCCACGGCCGCACGTCCGGCGGATCGATCGAGCGGTCGCCGTTCGCGAAGCGGTCGGGGAAGATCTGGTAGATCACCGCGCCGCGCGCCCAGGAGGGCACCGAGAGCGGCGCCATCTCCCCGGCGGCCGAATCCGGGAACGGCCAGCGGTCGAGCCGCTCAATGGCGACGGTGACGCCGGCGGGCGACAGGTAGACGCCCTGGCCGCGGCCGCCGTCCGCGCGGAACGCGAACGAGTACCGGGAGCCGGCGGCGAACGGCCCGGCGACCGTCTCCCAGAAGGTGAAGCGATCACTCGCCGCGACCGCCGTCATGGCATGCGACTCCACCTGCCGGCCCGTCCGCACCACCAGGCGGGCGGCCCCCAGCGCCGGCTCCGTCCAGACGCGCAGGCGGAACCGTCCATCGCCCTCCGCGTCCAGGAACGCCCGGTCCCCGGCGTCGAAGCGGACGTCCCAGGGCGACACGTCCCCGGGCAGGCCGTAGATGCCGCGATCGTCGTCGTGGCGGCGGCTCATCGATCCCGTGCTACGCCAGGCCGCGAATGATGAGCACGGTGCCGGCTACCAGGGGCAGCACCGTGTACCCGATCACATGAATCCGCAGGGCCGCTTTCTCGCCCCACTTCTTCTTCATCGTCTCCAGTTTCCAGAACCGGTCCGGCGCAACCCTGCGCAGGATCAGCGTCACGATTCCGTACACCACCATCAGCGCGCCGAGGAACACATTCGCATCCATCCTGATCTTCTCCTACGAAACCGTTCCCGCGCGGTCAACCCTTGACCGCGCCGCGGGTCAGCCCGCCGATGATCTGCCGCTGCGCGAGCAGGAAGGTCAGCACGATCGGCGCCGCCCCGATCAGCGCGGCCGCGGACAGGTTGCCCCACCGCGCCGAGTAGTCGCTGCTCACGAAGAGCTGCAGCCCCAGCGCCAGGGTCATGTTGTCGGTGCTCCGCAGCAGGGTGCGGGCCAGGATGTACTCCGAGTAGAAGCCGATGAAGGTGATGATGAAGATCACCGCCAGCACCGGGCGGCTCAGCGGCAGGATGACGCGGGCGAACACCTGCCACAGCGACGCCCCCTCGACGGCGGCCGATTCGTCCAGCGAGCCCGGAACGGTGTCCATGTAGCCCTTGATCAGGAAGGCGTTGAAGCCGACCGCGCCGCCCAGGTAGACCAGGATCAGGTAGCCGTGCGTGTTGAGGCCGACGAAGTCGGCCACGTCGCCGATCTGCTGGCCCAGCAGGAACAGGGCGATGAAGCCCAGGAACTGCGGGAAGACCTGCACCAGCACCAGGCTCAGCAGCCCCACGCGCCGCCCGCGGAACTGCAGCCGGCTGAAGGCGAACGCGGCCAGGGCGGCCAGCGCCACGTTGCCGAGCGCGGCGACGACGGCCACCTTCCAGGTGTTCCAGATCCAGGTCCCGAACGGCGTCAGCGGGTTGGTGAACAGCTCGACGAAATTGTCCACGGTGAGGTGCCGGGGGATGATTCGCGCCGTGCTCAGGTTGTCGACGGCGTTCACGGACGACGAGACGATCCAGACCAGCGGGAACAGCGCGAACACCGCCGCCGGGACCAGCAGCAGGCGTCCGGTATGATCCGGGTCCGAGATGGAGCGCATGAAGGCGAACGCGGGGACCGGACGGTGAGCGAGCGGATCGTCCAGCTCACGGCGGCGGACTACGGGGAGGCGATGGACCTGCTCAACTACGCCTTCTCCTTCTCGCACGGACCGCACGACTTCCCGGCCCTGCTGCCGAAGATCTACCGCCCCACCGAGGAGCTCATGCGCTGCAACTACGCGATCCGCCGCGACGGCCGGCTGGCGGCGGCGGTCGGCGTGTTCCCGCTGACCTGGCACGTGGGCGGCGCCGCGTTGCGCGTGGCCTGCATCGGCGGCGTCTCGACGCATCCGCGGTATCGCGGCAGGGGCCTGATGAGCACGCTGATGCGCCACTGCGTGGAGGAGATCCGCGCTGCCGGCTATCCCCTCTCGTGGCTCAGCGGCCGCAGACCCCGCTACCGGCACTTCGGCTACGAGCAGTCCGGGACCGACCTGCGCTTCACGCTCGAACGGGACGATCTGCGCGCAGCCGGGGTCGACGGCACCGGCATCGAGTTCAGGCGGCTGACCGAGGATGACCCGCTGCTCGCCGCCGCGCACCGCCTGCATGCAGGGGAGTCCATGCGCGGCGAGCGGCCGGCCGCCGAGTTCGTCACGATCTGCTCGAGCTGGAACAACCGGCCGTACGCCGCGGTCGCCGGCGGCGGGCTGACCGGCTACCTGATCGCCGGCGGCGACGGCTCGCAGGTCACCGAGCTGCTGGCTGCCGACACACCGGCCGCGCTGCGGATCGCCGCCGCGTGGTGCGCCCACCGGGACATCGCCTCGGTGACGGTCGCCGTGTCGCCGGCACAGACCGCGCTGGTGAGGGGACTGGACGCGATCGCGGAGGCCACGGCCGTGCGCTCCGCCGACTGCTGGAAGGTCTTCGACTGGCCGGCGGTGCTGACCGCCTTGCTCCGCGAACGCGTCCGCGCAGGCGGTGTCGAGCCGGGCAGCCTGGTCCTGCAGATCGGCGATGCGAATCGGCTGCGCCTCGGCGTCGACGGCTCCAGCGCCGCCGCGGTGCCCACGGACGACCCGGCGGACTTCACGATGGACGAGATGGCGGCGATGCGCGCGCTGTTCGGCCCCCTGCAGCCGCCGCTGCCGGTCACATGGTTCCCGTTGCCGGCGTGCCTGCCGCACGCCGACCGGGTTTGAGTCGGCCCTTCAGCGACCCCGCGCCGTCGATGGACGCCGACTCACGTCATCCGTCGGCCACCTCGAACGCCGTGACGTTGCGGGTCCGGCGGCTGAACTCCACCCCGATCAGGTGGATGGGCTCGCCCCGGCCGCGGTGCTTGGCCGCGTAGTCCCGGTCCTGCAACTGGGCGAGCGCCGATCCCGGCGGCGACAGCTCAGCCACCTTGAACTCGAACAGATAGACATGTCCGCCCGTACGCACGGCCATGTCCAGCCGCCCGTGGCCGCTCGACTCCTCGACGACGATCTCGTAGCCCAGCGCCGCGAAGTAGGAATAGAACACGCTCGCATAGTAACCCTCGTAGTCGGCGATGTCGTTGCTGGTGTGCCATTCGTACGGGATGCTCGCGAAGAAGGCATGGAACAGCTCCTTCAGGCCGGCGCAGTCCTGCGCTTCCAGCAGGCGCGCCAGCCGCACGCTGTTCGCCGTCTGCCGCTCCGCGTCCTGCACCAGATGGCGCAGCAGCACCCGGTTCAGACTCTGCCGTACTTCCCGATTGGGATAGCCCAGCCGGTACAGCGGCTCTCCACCCAGCTCCTCTTCTCCCGTGATCGTCAGGTAGCCGGTCTGGAACAGCAGCGCCTCCGTGCCGATGTGGTCAGTGGCGGTCCGGCCGCCGACGTCGAACGACGAAAGCAGATCCTCCGTGCTCACCGTCCGGTCCAGCGACACCGACGAGACCCGCCGTTCGAACAGCGTGTCCACCAGAAACGCCGGCGTTCCCGTCTCGAACCAGTACGCCGCGAACCTGCCGCGGCGCAGCAGCAGCAGCACGTCGTACGGGTTGTACACCTTCTCCGTCCCCAGCCAGCTATAGCCGTTGTACCACTCCCGCACCCGCTCCCGGTCCAGGCCGGTCAACTCCGGCGCGAACACCGTGTCCAGGTCATCTTCCGTGTACCCGCAGATCGACGAGTAGACCGGATCCAGGGTGAGGTCGGTGAGGTTGTTCAACTGCGAGAACAGGTTCACCTTCGAGAACTTGCTGATGCCGGTCAGGAACGTGAACCGGACGTGCGCGTCGCAGTCCTTGATGACCCCGTACAGCCCGCGCAGGTAGTCGCGGTTGGCGAGCGCCACCTCCGGCGCCTCCACCAACGCGTCCAGGATCGGCTTGTCGTACTCGTCCACCAGCACCGCGACGCGCCGGCCCGTCGCCTTGTGAAGGGCCTGCAGCAGATGCCGAAAGCGCGCCGGAGCGATGTCGTACCGCACGGGTATCTCCCTGTCCCGCGCCAGACCGTCCAGTTGCGCCATCACGTCCGCGTGCAGCGTGGCCGGCTCCTTGAAGTTGCCGCCGCCGAAGCTCAGCCGCACCACCGGATGGCATTTCGACCAGTTGTGCCGGTCGTGGATGTACAGCCCGGCGAACAGCGCCTCGCTGCCCTCGAAGAACTCCTTCAGGGTGTCCAGGAACAGACTCTTGCCGAACCGCCGCGGCCGTGACAGGAAGTAGTGCTTGCCTTCGCGGAGCAGCCGTTCGACGTACGGCGTCTTGTCCACGTAGTAGCAGTCCTCCTCCCGCAACTCCCGGAAGGTCTGTATGCCGATCGGCAGTCTGCGCCGGGACATCGAGTCATCTTACTCCGCAGCCGGCCCCGCGAGGGAACCTCATCGCCCGTCTTCAGCCCTTCAGCGACCCCAGGAAGATCCCCTTGATGAAGTAGCGCTGCAGGAAGGGATACAGGGCGATGATCGGGCCGATCGTGATCACGATCACCGCCGCCTTGGCCGCCTCCGACGGCACCTTGGCCGCGTAGGTGGAGAGGAACATGTCCAGCGCGTCGGTGGCCTCCTGCTCCCAGGCGCGCACCAGGCGGCGCAGCAGCGTCTGCAGCACCACCTTCGACTCGCTGTTGAGGTAGATCAGGGCGTCGAGCCAGGAGTTCCAGTGCTGCACCGCCGACCACAGCGCGATGGTCGCGATCACCGGCTTGGCGAGCGGCACGATGATGCGCACCAGCACCTGCAGGTAACTGGCGCCGTCGATGAACGCCGACTCCTCGTAGGCGCTGTCGATCGTCATCAGGAAGTTGCGCATGATGATCACGTAGTACGCCTGCGCCGCGAGCGGCAGGATCAGCGCCCAGCGCGTGTCGAGCAGGCCGATGCCGCGCACCAGCAGAAAGCGTGGGATCAGGCCGCCGGTGAAGAACAGCATCAGCAGGAAGTAGAGCGTGATCCACTTGCGGCCCGGGAGATCGCGCTTGGCCAGCGGATAGGCGGCCAGCAGCGTCATGGCGAGCGCCAGGGCGACGCCCAGAACGGTCCGGTAGATGGAGTTGTAATAGGCGACGCCGGCGTTGCCGAACTCCGAGAACGCGAACCGATAGGCGCTGGCGGTCCAGCGCTCGTTCCATACCCGGAAGCCGAGCGTGCCCGCCTCCTCGGCCGGTGCGAACGACAGCACCAGGGTCGACCAGAACGGATACAGGATGGTCAGGCAGTAGAGGGAGAGCAACGCCAGGTTGACCGCGTCGAAGCCCACGTCTCCCCCGCTCCGGCGCCTCCGAGCCCGGGCGACGCGCGCCGGCACGCTACCAGAGGCCATAGTCGCTGTGGCGGCGCACGACGACGTTGACGCCGAGCAGCAGGGCCAGGCCGATGCCGTTCTTGAACAGGCCCACCGCGGTGGAGAAGTCGTAGCGCCGGTCGATCAGGCCGACCCGGTACTCGTAGGTGTCGATGATGTCGCCCACCTCGTACACCGGCGGACTGTACAGGTTCAGCACCTGGTCGAAGCCGGCCTCCATGATGTTGCCGATGCGCAGCAGCAGCAGGATCGTGAGCACCGGCACCAGCGACGGAATGGTGATGTGCCAGGCGCGCTGCAGGCGGTTGGCGCCGTCGATCGACGACGCCTCGTACAGCTCCGGGTCGATCGAGGCGATCGCCGCCAGGTAGATGATCGCGCCCCAGCCGGCCTCCTTCCAGATGTCCGACGTCACCAGCAGAGGGCGGAAGAACGCCTCGTCCGTGAACAGGTTCACCGCCGGGGTGCCGAACAGGTTCGCGGACAGCGCCACCAGCCCGCGCTGCGGCGAGAGCACCTCGAACAGCATGCCAGAGAGCACCACCCACGACATGAAGTGCGGCAGGTAGGAGATGGACTGGATCGTCCGCTTCACCGGCATCCTGCCGACCTCGTTGATCAGCAACGCCAGCAGCAGCGGCGCGGGCACTGCGAAGCCGATGCGCAGCAGGCTCAGGATGACCGTGTTGCGCATGATCCGGCCGAAGAACGGGTTGCTGAACAGCATCTCGAACTGCAGGAAGCCGGCCCACGGGCTGGCCCAGATGCCGCGCCCGATCTGGAACTCCTTGAAGGCGATCTGCACCCCGTAGATCGGGATGTAGTGGAAGATGAAGACGGCGGTCATCGGGAACAGCAGGAACACGTAGAGCGGCGCCATGCGCCTGGCCTTGCGCCACTTCTCCCCGCGCTGGCGCTCGGCCAGCGCCCGCTCGTCTATCGCGCTCGCCATCGCCTCACATCCTCCAGAAAGAAAAGAGGGGGTGGATTCGCTCTCACCCCCTCGTCGCAAGCACCGTCAGGTCGGTCAGGTCAGTAGACGATGTTGCCCTTCAGGAACTCGGCCCGGATCGGCATCTTCTTCATCTCGTCCAGCCACTCCCGGCCGCCCGCGTCCAGCCACTTGTTCACGTAGGCGTCCCACTCGGACTCGATGTCGACCTGGCCCATGACGGCCTTGTACAGGAACTCGTCCTCGATTGTGGTCAGCGTGTCGCCGTAGCGGCGGTTCAGCTCACCGACGCGGGTTTCCGCCAGCCAGTCCATCTTGTAGGAGTTGGTCTGCAGCTCGCGGCCGCGCCCGTCGATCGCGTAGTTCTCCAGGAAGCTGGCGAGCTGGAACGGCAGCAGGTACTTGAAGCGGGTGCGGGTCTGCACGCCGGGATAGGACTCGCCCCAGCCGCCGACCTGGTAGTTGCCCTCCGCGACCTCTGCCATCGGCCGCAGCATCGCCGCGGAGTTCCACTCCTCGCCCTGCCAGTCGAAGTGCACGCCGGGCTGCCCGAACTCGGCCTGCACCCAGACGCGGTCGTCGCCGTAGCGCGCCCAGTCCAGCACCTGCAGGATCTTGGCCAGCTTCTCGTCGGAGACCTTGGCGCCGATGTTCATGTAGCTGGCGCCGATGTTGCCGGTGTCCTTGCCGGACGGCGACCCCTGAATGCCGGTCGGTCCGACCGGCGGCGGCACCATCAGGACCTTGACGCCCGCGGCGGCTTCTTCCTCGGTGGCGAAGGCGTTGGGCGGACGCGACCAGAAGCGCTCGTTCTGTCCGCCGGCGTACCAGGCTGAGGACATGCCGGCGCCGATGATGCCCTGGCCGACCTTCTCCCAGTACTTGCCGACCGAGAGGCTCGCGAACTCGCTGTCCAGCAGCCCCTCGTTCCACCACTCGTTGGCGTGCAGCAGGAAGTCCCGGTAGCGGGGCGAGACCGCCCAGAAGTAGAGCTCGCCGTCGACCAGCGAGTTGCCGCCGCCCGCCGGCCGCGCCCAGTTGGGGGCGTAGTGCACGCCGTAGGCGCCCATCAGCGGCGACCAGGTCCAGAAGATGTTGTTGCTCGAGCCCCACGGGATCGTGTCGTTCTTGCCGTTGCCGTCCGGGTCCTGGTCGCGGAACGCCTTCAGCAGCGCATCGAACTGGTCGAGCGTGAAGTCCTCGTCCAGGTAGAACACGCGGCCGATCGGATCGACCTGCATCGCCTGATCCAGGTTCGGCACCGTGAAGCCGACGTTCTCGGCCCAGTCGCTGCGGAAGGTGGCGTAGGTCAGCAGGGTGTCGGCGTTCTCGCCGATCATGTGCAGCGCCACGTACTCGTCCGGGTCGTCCGGGCTCTGGCCCAGCAGCCAGCCGACCGGGTAGTAGTCGTTCAGCAGCTTGGTGTATTGCGGTGCGTGCTCGTGGAGCATTTCCACCGGGATCGTGCGGGTGAGACCCTGCGCCAGGGTGTCATAGGGATCGCCGGGGCAGAACAGGTCGGGACACTCGCCGGTGGCGAGCAGCAGGCTCACCTTCTCCTTGTCGCCGTGGTAAACGCCGTTGGGGACGATGCGGACGTTGAACTTCTCCTCCACCTGGTCCAGGAACCAGGTCGACTCCTCGCCCGAACGGATCTCCATCAGGAACGAGACCTCCATCGGGGCGTCGGCGGCGGCTCCGGCCGAGGTCTGGCCGGCCGCGCCCGCCAGCAGCGGCGCGAAGGCGAGCAACCCGATGAGCGTGACGAAGCGAAAGCGTGTCGGTTTCATGGCGTACGCGACCTCCGGTAAGTCCCGCCGAAGCATCGCTCCGCGGGTAATTCGAAGAGCTTACTCCCCGGGGCCGTTCCCCTGCAAAGCGATTCGCGGCTACGGTGCGGCATGGCACGCACCGCCACCCGGCCCAACATCCTGTGGATCTGCACCGACTCGCAGCGCCCGGACACGATCGGCGCGCTCGGCAACGCGCACATCCGCACGCCGACGCTGGACCGGCTCGTTGCAGGCGGCGTCGCCTTCACCCGAGCCTACGCGCAGAGCCCGATGTGCACGCCGTCACGGTCGAGCTTCCTCACCGGCACCTACCCCAGCACCGCGCACGCCTGCCGCAACGGCGTGCCGCAGTTCTCAGATCGTTTCCCGCTGGTGACCCGTCTGCTGGCCGACGCCGGCTACGACTGCGCGCTGGTCGGCAAGCTGCACCTGGCCAGCGCCTACGGCCAGGTGGAGCCGCGGGTGGACGACGGCTACCGCTACTGGCGCTACAGCCACGCGCCGCGTGACGACTGGCCGGACGGCCACGACTACGCCGACTGGGTGAAAGGCCACGGCACCACCCTTGCCGAGCTGATCAAGGACCCGAACGGCGTGCCGGCCGAGCTGCACCAGACCACGTGGTGCGCGAACGAGACCATCAACTTCATCGGGGAGCAGCGCGACGGGCCGTGGCTTGCCAGCGTCAACATCTACGATCCGCATCCTCCGTTTAATCCGCCGCTCGCCTACCGCCGCCGCTACGACCCGCAGGCGCTGCCCGGTCCGGCGTACCGGGAGAGCGACCTGGCGCAGCAGGAGCGGCTGGCCGCGGTCGACTTCCAGTCACGCGCCCGGCCGCCTGAGGAGCTGGACATGGCCAGTCCCGTGCTGCCGCGCACGCCGGGTCCCGGCGGCGTGTGGCATGACCCGGCCCCGCCGAGCGACGCCCCGGCGTTCCTGGAGGCGCGCGATGCGCGGACGCTGAAGGCCGCCTACTACGCGATGATCGAGCAGATCGACGACCGGGTGCGGGGCATGCTGGAGGCGGTCGAGGAGGCCGGCCAGCTCGACGACACGCTGGTGATCTTCATGAGCGACCACGGCGAGGCGCTCGGCGACCACGGCCTGATCCAGAAGGGCTGCCGCTTCTACGACAGCGCCGTGCGCGTGCCGCTGATCCTGTCGTGGCCGGGCCGCGTGCAGGCCGGGCTGCGCTCGCCTGCGCTGGTGGAGCTCACCGACCTGGCGCCCACGCTGCTGGAATCCGCCGGGCTGGAGCCGCCGCACTGGATGCAGGGCCGCTCACTGCTGCCGCTGCTGACCGACGAGGCCCCGAGCGACCGTCACCGCGATTTCGTGCGCAGCGAGTACTACGACGCCGTGGACATGCCGGACAACACGCACGCGACCATGTACCGCGACGACCGCTACAAGCTAGTCGTCTACCACGGACACGGGCAGGGCGAGCTGTACGACATGCAGGCCGACCCCGACGAGCACGACAACCTCTGGGACGCCCCCGACCGGCAGGCGCTGAAGACCGATCTGCTGCTGCGCAGCTTCGACGCCACCGTGTTCGGCATCGATCACGGCGACCCGCGCATCGGCCCGATCTGACCGAGCTACGGGACGATCCGGACGAGTTCGCCACGCTCCATTCGACCGAGGGCCGCCGAGATCCGAGGAGCCATCGCCGTGATCGTCCGAACTCGGTTGTCGGGCGCGACGATCACGATCACGCCAATTCGCAGTCGGGAGAGGTTCTGCTGGTACTGGATGCCCTGGTCCCCCGTTATGAAGACGTCGAAGCGTTCCGATGCACGATCGAGCAACTCGCCGTTGTCCAGTCCTGCCCATCCCTCGCGGGGAGCGGTCGACACTGCGTGCCCGGCAAGATATCGCGCGAGCTGTCGTGGTACGGACTCGTCAAGCAGAACGCGCACCGTCGATCACGATCTGCTCTGCGACCTCAAGGAGGGACACTGCCTGAGCGCGAGACACGCTCGGATAGGCGTCGAGAAACTCGTCAAGTTTGTCGCCGGCTGCCAGGAACTCGAAGAGTATGCGAACCGGCACGCGCGTGCCCGTAAACACCGGCGTGCCACTCAGGATCTTCGGGTCCGAATGAGCAACGCGACTGACGTCCAGCATGCTTGACACTTCGGCGTGAGTATATCGGGCGCTAATCCCCGCCGGCCAGCAACGCGTCGATCTCGGCGGGGGTGGCCAGGCCCGCGATCGCGCCATGGCGCGTCGCGTTGATCGCGCCGGCCGCGTTGGCCGCCTCCACCAGCAGGAGGAGCGCTCCCCGGTCGAGCTCGTCGAGCGTGCGCGGCTCGGCCACCAAGCCGGCCAGGAACGCCGCCAGAAACGCGTCGCCGCACCCGGTGGTGTCGACCACTTCGGCGTCAAAGCCGGAAACGCTGCCCGACACGCGGCCGTCGTCGAACCAGGCGCCGTCGGCACCCAGCGTCATCAGGCACAGCCGCACTCCTAGGTCGAGGATGCGCCGGCAACCAACTCGCGGATCGTCGGTCCCGGCCAGCAGCTTCAACTCCACCTCGTTGAGCTTGGCGATGTCCGCACACCCCAGCGCCTCCACGATGGCGTTGCGGGCGGCCGCTTCTCCCCGCCACACGCCCGGCCGGTAGTTGGCGTCGAAGGCCACCAGCACGCCGTCCTCCCGCGCCCAGCGCGCGGCCTGCAGTGCCGCGTCACGCGCGCCGGCGCTCAGCGTCACCGACCCGTAGGTGAACACCCGGGCGCCGGCGAAGTAGGTGCGATCCAGGTGCTCCGGGCGCAGCAGCGTGTCCGCCCCCCGGAACAGCACGAAATCCTGATCCACGGGGCTGGAGGTCGCCACCAGCGCGATGGTCGTCTGGCCGCCCGCGACCGGCAGGCAGTGGGTGGTGTCGACCCCCTCCTCGCGCAGCAGGTCCACCAACCGGCCGCCGAGCGAATCGTCGCCCACCCTGCCCACGAAGCCGGTGTCGATCCCGAGCCGCGCCAAGCCGACGGCGACGTTGGCGGGCGCCCCGCCCGGCGCCGGGGTGAAGGTCCGTGCCGCCCCCAGAGTGGTGCCCGACGGCCCTGCGAACAGGTCGAACAACGCCTCGCCCAGGCTGATCACGTCAGGCATCGCCGGCCTGCCGCGCCGCTCTTTCAATGCATCCAGCATCGCGCGGAGCCGTCCGGACGGTTCGCAACGACTTACCGGTAGACATCTCTACGATGCCCGACGTGCAGCACAAGGACCACGAAACGGTCGTCTTCGAGACTACAAATCAGGCGATAATCTCGAATGCGATACCGCCAAAGCCCTAAAAAGTCTCCGGACAGGGGCTTGCCGAACCGACTCGGATCGCTGTCCGTAGCGATGCGTTCGCGGAGATACCTGAGGATGTCGTGCTGGGCTTGTCGGTCCAACTTGCGGAGCTCTTTGGCGGCGCGATCATCGAACTCAACGCTCCATGTCAAGGCCCTGCTCCAGCTCGTCCAGGGTCCAGCGCTTGGCGGGATGCTCCAGACGACTCAAGGCCAGATACTTCTCTTCCAGTTCGTCGAGGTATTCCAGGACGGCCTCGGTGATGTAGAACGTCTTGGTATGGCCGGCACGCGAGACGAGATCCTCAATGCGGCGCTCGACATCGGGCGGTAGCCGTATGGTGATCATGCGGACGAGCATTATATCACTGAAGCCGTTCGCCCGGCGCCGGACACACCACGAGGCACTGCGCCGTACATCGACATGCAGTTCGAGCTCGGATAGGGTACGATCATGAGCGGACCGCGACGCTACGAGCACGGAGACGCCACTGCGGCGTCCGGGCACCCGGATCTGCGACTCGACGTGGCGGTTCCCGCCCGGTCTCGGTCCTGAAGCAGGACCGCACGCAGCCAGGCGGCAGACCGGTGAAGGCGCGAATCGGGGTGATCGGCACCGGCTGGTGGTCGACGGCCGCGCACCTGCCGGCGCTGGTCGGCAATCCGGACGCGGACTTGGTGGGCATCGCCGACCTGCGGCCCCAGGTGCTGCGCAAGGCGGCGGGCCACTACGGCATCGGCACCACCTACACCGACTACCGCGAGCTGCTCGACCGGCACGAGCTGGACGGCGCGGTCGTCGCGGTCTGGCACGCCGCCCACTACGAGGTGGCGCGCGCCGTGCTGGAGCGCGGCCTGCACCTGCTGCTGGAGAAGCCGATGGTGCTGCGGGCGACCCACGCCCGCGAGCTGGTCCGGCTGGCCGAGCGCCGCGGCCGCCAGATCATCATGAGCTATCCCTGGCAGTTCATCGACATGAGCCTGCGCGTGCGTGACGTGGTGGCCGGAGGCACCCTCGGCCCCATCCACTACGTGTCCAACACCTTCAGCTCGGAGCCGCTCTACCTGTACCGCGGCGACGACCGCGCCGACGACCCCGAGATGGCCGCCGCCTACCCCGTGGTCGGCCCCGGCGACGTGTACTCGGACCCGGAGCGCTCGGGAGGCGGCCAGGGCCACCTGCAGATCACCCACTCGGCGGCTCTGATGTTCTTCCTCACCGGCTCCCGCGCGGCGCAGGTGACGGCGATGATGAACCACCTGGATGTCGCCGTGGACGTGGCCGACGCCATCGCCGTGCGCATGGAGGACGGCTGCCTGGCCACCGTCGGCTCGACCGGCGGCGTCACGCACGCGGAAGGCAAGCTGGACCTGCAGCTCTACGGCGCCGAGGGGTGGATCGACCTGGACTACATCGAAGGCACGGGGACGATCTACCACGCCGACGGCACGGTCGAGGCGCTGGCCTGCGACCCGGCAACGTACGAAGGCCAGCCCGGCTCCGACTGTCCCGGCGCCGGCGCCTCCTACCCCGCCCACCTGCCGTCGGCCAACCTGGTCGACGTGATCCTGGGCCGCGACCGCAACCGCTCGTCCGGCACCTGGGGCTGGCGCTCGGTGGAGCTGCTCGACGCCGCCTACCGCTCCGCCGCGCGCGACGGCCAGCCCGTGAGCATCGCTTCGCTCTACGACGACAGCCAAGTACCCCATGGGGTACAAGGAGGCTAACCGGTGAAGATCGCATCGATCGAGGCTTTCCCTCTCGAATACCCGGAGCCCCACTACAAGGGGATTCTGCGCTACATCACGCTGGCCAAGGTGACCGCCGACGACGGCACGGCCGGGTGGGGCGAGTGCATCTCGCAGTTTCCCGAGTCGGCGCTGGCCACCGCCACGATCATCGAGCGCGGTTATGCGCCGCTGCTGGTCGGCGCCGACCCGCTGGACGTGGAGGCGCACTGGCGCACGATGACCGGCCGCACGTGGTGGTACGGGCCGGAGGGGATCGCCGCGTTCGGCCTGAGCGCGGTCGACATGGCGCTCTGGGACCTCAAGGGCAAGGCGCTGGGCCAGCCGGTATGCCGGCTGCTCGGCAGCCGGCTCCACGGCGAGGTGCCGGCCATGGCCTCCATCATCTTCGACATGGAGGACACGGCCTGGACGGACGACGAGTTCCGCTGGATGCGCGACCAGGGCTACCGCATCGTCAAGGGCGGTTGGGGCATGCGCCCGGAGGCGGTGTTCGGCCAGGACCGAGCCGCAGACCTGGCGCTGGTGGAGCGCCTCCGCACGATCATCGGCGACGAGCTGGAGCTGGTGGTCGACACGCCCGGCGTCTGGGACCTGTGGGACGTGCCCACCGCAATCGGGAGATTTCGCGACCTGGAGCACTACCGGCTGAAGTGGATCGAGCAGCCGTTGCTGCCCTCCGACCTGGACGGCCACGCCCGCCTGCGGGCTGCGGTGCAGACGCCGGTCGGCACCGGCGAGGACGAGTGGGACCGCGAGAGCTACGCGCGCCTGATCCGCTCCGGCGGGGTCGACGTGGTGCAGATGGACCCCGGCCGCTGCCAGGGAATCACCGGCTGCCGGGAGGTGATCCGGCTGGTCGAAACCGAGCACCTGCACTACAGCATGCACACCTGGAGCAGCGCGCTGAACACGGCCGCCGCCGTGCACCTCATGGCGATCTCCGACCGCGGCGTGGCCATGGACTTCAAGCCGCACGATTCGCCGATGCAGCACGATCTGGTCGCCGACCCCTGGATTCAGCAGGACGGCATGCTGACCGTGCGCGACGCCCCGGGCCTGGGGGTCGAGGTGCTGGACGAGGCGGTGAGCAGGTACCGGTTTACGTGACGGTGGCCTGAGGGAGCCGATGGCTGATCAACCCCGCGCACCCCGCGCGAACATCCCGGTGCCGGCCAACCCGGACCTTCCGGGCATGCCCCTTCACCTGCGCGTGAACCGCGCGGAGTTCCACCTGGTGATCCTGCGCACCCTGGGCTCCGGCGACTGGAGCACGTTCGCCGGCATGGAGATCGAGGACTTCGTGGACTGGGTCGCGGACCTGGGCATGGAGGTGTGGTACACGCAGCCCGGCGGCATCGGCGGGCACACCTCCGACCGCCTGCACACCTGGTACGCCGACCCCCTCAAGTCGGCGCTGACGTTCGATACCTCGCCGCCCGACCTGGCCGAGCGGTTCCTGCGCCGCGCGCACGCGCACGGCATCCTGGCGATCTGCACCTTCAACATGAATCTCTGGGAGACCGTCGGCATGCTGCACCCGGAGTGGCGCATCCGGGACCTGCCCGACGGTCGCGCCATCCGGCCCAACACCTCGTTCCTGTGCCACAACTCGCCGTTCGGGGACTTCCTGGTCGACTACCTGGAGGACTACGTCAGCCGCTTCGACATCGACGGCGTGTGGTTCGACGACTGCAACTACGGCTCGCGCGGCGCCTCGCCGTTTCCGGCCGGCTGCACCTGCCGCTGGTGCGCGGAGCGGTTCCGCGCGGAGGCCGGCGCCGAGCTGCCGGAGCGGGTCGACTTCGGCAGCCTGGACTTCAAGCGCTGGGTACGCTGGCGCTACCGCAACCTGCGCGAGTTTCAGAACCGGATCGCGTCGAGCGTGCGCGCGATCCGCGACGTCGGGACCGTGCGGTTCAACAGCTACCCGCGGCCGCGCATCCCCTGGACCTCCGCCAACGAGCTGGCGCCGATCAGGGGCGGGGCGCAGTTCTTCATCGAGACCGAGTACCCGCTGCTCGGCCCGCACCTGACCGCCAAGGTGGCCCGTGCCCGCGGCGACTGCGAGATCTGGGGCCACGCGCCGCAGCCGATCGGCCCGGTCGGCTGGGCCCCCTACCAGGAACCCACCTACATGGCACGGGTGACGCTGGGCGCGCTGGCCAACGGCGTGCACGTGCAGAGCCCGGTCGACTACCACCACCCGGAGCAGCAGCGCTTCGTGTTCGCGGAGCTCGCCCGCCGCCGCGCCTTCGTGGGCGGTGACAGCCTCCGGCAGTGCGCGCTGCACCTGTCGCAGCGGACCCGCGACTTCCACTACGCCGCGCACCCGCCGGTCGGCCGCGACCTGGTCGAGCGGTTCCGGCACGCGCTGGACGCCGACCCGGAGTTCTCGGCGCTCGCGGAGGGGCCGGTCGTGGCGCCGGCGCTGCGCGAGCTGGCGCAGGAGTGCGAGGGCTCCGACCACTACTGGAAGCAGTGGGCGGGCGTGGCCGAGATGCTGGAGCGCAGCCACATCCCGTTCGACGTGCTGTTCGACGACGGGCTGAACGCCGAGGGCCTCGCCGGCTACCGCGCGCTGGTGCTGCCCGACTCGGTGTGCCTGTCCGACGCCGAGTGTGCGGCGATCGGCGCCTGGGTGGCGGACGGCGGCACGCTGGTGGCCACCTACCAGACTTCGCTGGCCGACGAGTGGGGCGACCGCAGGGAGGACTTCGGCCTGGGCGAGGCCTTCGGCCTGCGCTATCGCGGCACCTACGACGCCGGCGGCGACGGCGGCAGCATCTACGTGCTGCACGACCGGCTGACTCGGCACGGCGCCTGGATCGGCTTCGACGGCCAGCACACGGAGGTGGCGACGCCGGGCGCCGTCGACACGCTGGCGACACTGTCAGTGTACCACTCGCTCGTGCTGCATCCGCTCGGCGCTGCCGTCGACGAATCCGACACGGACCGGCTCGACTCCGGCCACCCGGCCATCACCGCCCATCGGCACGGCCGCGGGCTCGCCATCTACGTCTCCGGAGACGTGGGCGCCGCCTTTTGCGGCCACCCGGTGCCGCGGCTGGCCGCGTTGTTCGCCGACCTGGTCCGTCAGGCCGGCCTGGCCCTGACGATCGATGCGCCGCCGCGCCTGCTGGCAGCCGCGCGCACCCGCGCCCCCGGCGACGGCGGCGACGGCTCGCGCATCGACGTCCACCTGTACGAGCGCATGCTGCCGCTGCTCCCGTGGGACCGCCAGCACCCGGATGTGCAGACCTGGGGCGCGCTGGACCCGCCGACTGTGTTCCGGGACGTCTCGATCACGCTGCACGAAGGCCGGATCGCCCGCGCGCGGCTCCCGCTCTCCGGCCGCGAGCTGACCGTCACGGACGGGACGGTCACGGTTCCGGAGGTGGTGCTCCATGAGGTGGTGGAGCTCACCCTCGCGCCGTAGCGCCCGCCGATGACGCAGGACTGCCGGGTCACGGTCACCGCCGACCGCCTGCCGGGGCGGATCAACCCGTTCCACTACGGGCAGCTCTTCGAGTACCTGTGCGAGCTGGTGCCGTCGCTGTACGGGGAGAAGCTGGACGACCCCGGCTTCGAGGGCATCGTGCCGTGCGCGGCCCACTTCCTGCCGGGCGCCGACCGGCAGCCCAGGCCGTGGCGTCTCGCCGGGGCTGTCCACCGCGGCTCATTCGACCTCGACGACGCGGCTCCCTACGCCGGCTCGCGCTGCGCCAGGATCACCATCCGCGGCCAAGACCCGGCGCCGGTGGGAGTCGCGCAACCCGGGATCGCCGTCCGCGCCGGAGCGCGCTACCGCTTCGCCGTGTCCGCCCGTTGCCGCGGCCTGAGCTCTGGCGTCACCGTCCGCCTGACCGCCGCCGGCCGCGTGCTGGCCACACGATGCTTCGACGCGGTGGGAGCGGACTGGTCGCGGCTTGAGGCCGAGCTACATGCGGAGGACGCCGCCTCCGACACGACGCTGGAAGTCGTGAGCCGCGGTCCGGGAACGCTCTGGCTGGACTCCGCCAGCCTCATGGGCACCGACACCGTCGACGGGTGGCGCCCTGACGTGGTCGCGGCGCTACGCGCCCTGCGTCCCGGCATGCTGCGGTTCGGTGGCACCACCATCCGCAAGCACTTCGAGTGGAAGGACGGCACCGTACCGCCGGACCGGCGCGCCCCGTTTCGCGACGCCGACGGCAGCACCCAGCCGGGCAACGTCGGCGTGGACGAGTTCCTGGACCTGTGCCGGGCGATCGGGGCGGAGCCGCTGATGTGCGTCCGCTTCAGCGACCGGCGGCCCGCCGACGTCGCGGAGCTGGTCCAGTACTGCAACGGGGACGCGGACGCCGGCTGGGGCGCCCGGCGCGCCGCGCTGGGCCGGCCTGCGCCGCACGGCGTGCGCTACTGGCAGATCGGCAACGAGGTGCGGGGTGAGGCATACGAGCGCGGCCTGCCGGCGTTCTGCCGCGCCATGCTCGCCGCCGACCCGGGCATACGGCTGCTCTCCTCCAACCCGACGACGGGCGTGCTGGCCGGCGCCGGCGCGCACCTCAGCCACGCTTGTCCGCACCTCTACCACGGCGCGGACCTGGAGCGCTGCGCCGCCGAGCTGCGGGAGCTGGAGGCGCTGATCGCCCACCATGCGCCGCAGCGCCCAAACCCCGGCGTGAAAGTGGCGATCACGGAGTGGAACGCCTCCAACCCCGACTGGGGGCCGGGCCGCGGCGAGCTGATGACGCTCGGCAACGCCCTGGCCTGCGCCCGCTTCCACCATCTGCTGCACCGCAACGCGGCGCTGGTCGAGATCGCCTGCCGGTCGAACCTGGCCGACAGCTTCTGCGGCGGCGCGATCGAGACCGACGCCGGCCGCCTGTACTGCCGGCCCGTCTACTACGTGCAGCAGCTCTACGCCACGCTGGGCGGGCGCCTGCCGCTCGCGTGCCGGACATCGGCAACGGCGCCGGACGTGAGCGCCGCCCTGACGGAAGACGGCGAAGACCTGATCGTCCACGTGGTCAACGACAGCGACCGCGAACGACGCTGCACGATCGACGTGTCGGCGGTGGCGCCCGATCCCGGCCCGACGGACGCCTGGCAGGTAGTCGACACGCAGCAGGCCGGCAGCGCCGACGCGATGAACTCCTTCGACGACCCGGAACGGGTCAGGACCCTGATGATGCCGGTCGCCGGTACGGGACCGGTGCTCGACTGCGAGCTGCCGGCGTTGAGCGTCACCGCGCTGTCCGTGCGCCGATCGGAGTGCGCCCGATCCCCTTGACGCTCAGCGATTCGTCGTAACTGTAATGCGCATGAGAGTGATCCCGTCACGGAGCCTCGCGGCAATGCCGGGCAAGGTCTGGGAGGACCTCGATCGGGAGGGCGCCGTCGTGATTGCCAAGGACGGGCTGCCGCGCGGCATCATGATCCCGACGAGCGACGCTACGTTGCTGGAAGACCTCCAGGAACTGGTGTTCGCCCGGGCACGCAGGGCCGTACGGGAGATCCGGTCACACGCCCGCGAGGCTGGTACTGAAGGTCTGACAGACTCAGGCGTCGAGCAGGCGATCATGGAGGCGCGGCGCGCGCGCACCGGCACCGCTTAGGGTTCGTGCCAAGCGCCGAGAACCCGGCGGCGATGTACCATGACGGCGGCTCGAACGATGAACGGCGATCTCCGCACCGCCCGCGCGCGCCGGGCGCGAACGCTGGCCGAAGCGTACCAGCGGCGCCGCCTGCGGAAGCCGGCGGTGCAGGTCACGGCGTTCGCCCTTGGGGTCGTCTCCGTCGCGATCAACTGCAACCTCCTGCTGCAGGGCACCGACTACCTGATCGACGCCCGCGACCTGGTCGGCCGGTTCACGCTGTTGACCCTTCAGACCGCCTACCGGCAGCGCCTGTTCTGGGGCCTGCTGCTGCCCGTGACCCTGGGCGTGGGATGGCTGGCGTCGCTGCTCGTGATCGGCCGCGCCTACGCCGGCTATGGCCTGCACCGGCGCTGGTGGCTGTCCCAGACCGGCTCCACCCCGTACTCGTGGCTGTCGCCGGGGTCGGGCTACCTGGTGCTGCTGTCGCGCTTTCTGCTGGTCACCGCCATGCAGGGCGGCGCCGGCCTGCTGATCGTGCTGGTGCGGGTGCTGTCGGTGCCCGCGATGCTCGTCGCCGCCGAGGAGCTGTGGCCGGCGGTGCTGGTGTACGCGGGCGGCGGAGCAGCCGCCCTTCTGGCTCGGATACCCGTTCGCCGCCGCCTGGACGCCGTGGTTCGGCGTCGCGGCGAGATCGTGGCGGCACAAGGAGGAAACTGATGACGATCTGCCTGATCGGAGCGTTCGACACCAAGGGAACGGAGTACGCCTTCGTCCGCGACCGCATCCGGGAGCGCGGCCGCGGCGTCCTCACCGTCAACACCGGCGTGCTCGGCTCCACCGGCCTGTTCGGCGTCGACGTGGAGGCCGACGAGGTCGCCCGAGCCGGCGGCGCGGAGCTTGCGCGGCTGCGCGAGCGGCGCGACCGCGGCGAGGCGATGCGGGTGATGACCGCCGGCGCGCCGGCCGTGATCGCACGGCTCCACGAGCGCGGCCGCATCGACGCCGTGATCGGCATGGGCGGGACCGGCGGCACCACGGTCGTCACGGCGGCCATGCGGGCGCTGCCGCTGTCCGTGCCGACGGTCTGCGTCTCCACCGCCGCCGCCGGGGACGTCGGCCCCTACCTCGGCACCCGCGGGATCACGATGATCCCGTCGATCGTCGACGTGGCCGGCATCAACCGCATCTCCCGGATCGTGCTGACGCGGGCCGCCGCCGCGGTGTGCGCGATGGCCGAAGCGTCGCCTCCGGCTGATGAGGCGGACCGGCCGGTGATCGCCGCGTCGATGTTCGGCAACACCACCGAGTGCGTGGACGCCTGCCGGGAGCGGCTCACCGCGCAGGGCTACGAGGTGCTGGTCTTCCACGCCACCGGCACCGGCGGCCGCACGATGGAGAGCCTGGTGCGCGACGGGCTGGTCGACGCCGTGCTCGACATCACCACCACCGAGTGGGCGGACACCGTCTGCGGCGGCGTGTTCGACGCCGGCCCCGAGCGGCTGGACGCGCCGGGGCAGATGGGGATCCCCCACCTGATCGTCCCCGGCTGCGTGGACATGGCCAACTTCGGCGCCATGGACACCGTCCCGGAGCGCTACCGGCAGGCGGGACGCACCTTCTACGAGTGGAACCCGTCGGTGACGCTGATGCGCACCGACGCGGAGGAAAACGGGCGGATGGGCGAGGTGTTCGCGCGCAAGGCCAACGCCGCCGCCGGCCCGGTTGCGTTTCTGGTACCGCTGCGGGGCGTCTCCATCCTGGACGGCGACGGGCAGCCGTTCTGCGACCGCGCCGCCGACACCGCGTTCCTGCACGCCCTCAAGGCTGGCCTGCGCGACGAGATCGCGGTGGAGGCGCTGGACAGCAACATCAATGATCCCGCGTTCGTCGACCGGGCGGTGGCGATGATGCTCGACCTGGTCGCCCGCGCGCGGGGATAGTCACGCCATGGCATTCACCCGACAGCAGATCCTGAAGCGGCTGCGCGGCCGCATCGCCGCCGGCCAGCCGGTCATCGGCGGCGGCGCGGGCAACGGCATCAGCGCCAAGTGCCAGGAGGCCGGCGGCGTCGACCTGCTGGTGATCTACAACTCCGGGCGCTTCCGCATGAACGGGCGCGGATCGCTGGCCGGCTGCATGCCGTACGGCGACGCCAACGGGATCGTCATGGAGATGGCAGGCGACGTGCTGCCGGTGGTGCCCGACACGCCGGTGCTCGCTGGCGTCTGCGGCACCGACCCGACCCGCCTGATGGACCGCTTCCTGCGCCAGGTCCGCGACGCCGGCTTCTCCGGCGTGCAGAACTTCCCGACCGTCGGCCTGATCGACGGCCTGTTCCGCGCCAACCTGGAAGAAACCGGCATGGGCTATGCGCTGGAGGTGGAGATGGTCCGCCTGGCGCGCGAGCTGGACCTGTTCACCTCGCCCTACGCCTTCGATGCGGACGAGGGCGCCGCCATGGCCAGGGCGGGAGCCGACGTGGTCGTCGCCCACATGGGCCTGACCACCAAGGGAACGATCGGCGCCGAGACGTCGCTGGAGCTCCCCGAGTGCCCGGCTCGCATACAGGCGATCGCCGACGCCGCGCACGCGGCGCGGGACGACGTCATCGCGCTGTGCCACGGCGGCCCGATCGCCATGCCGGAGGACGCGGAGTACGTGCTGCAGCGCACCGAGGGCGTGGACGGCTTCTACGGCGCCTCCAGCGTCGAGCGCCTGCCGACCGAGGTGGCCATCACCGACCAGATGAAGGCCTTCCGAGCGATCCGGAGCCGGTAGAACCCGCCGTCCTGGGTACCTGACCTCGGCCTATCTGAGACAGATTGTTTCGACCATGATCGAAATTGTCTCGCGAATCATGATGATTTCGAGTACACTCGAAATTAGTGGAGATCGCCCGGACCTTCTACCTCGACCGCCTGCGGCAGTTTCTCACCGCTCCCGCAATCATCGCCGTCGTGGGGCTGCGGCGCGTGGGCAAGAGCGTGCTCCTGAGCCAGTTCGCGAACACCCTCCGCCCCGAGCGCCAGGTCGTCTACGTGGACAAGGAGTCATTGGAATTCGATGACATCCGTACGGCGCGGAGCCTGGTCGATTACGTAGACAGCAGAACCCGTGCCGGCGAGCCCCGCGCGGTGATCGTCGACGAAGTCCAGCAGATCGACGGCTGGGAACGGGCGGCCGCGGCGCTGAACGGCCGCGAACACACCAAGGTGATCATCTCGGGATCCAACGCGTCGCTGCTCGCCGGTGAGCTTGCCACGCGCATCGCAGGCCGCTACGTAACCCTGCAGGTATTCCCGCTCACGCTGGGCGAGCTGGGCGAGCTGCATCGTCTGCGCGGCGACGACCTGGACACCGATGCGCTGCTGCAACGCTACCTCCGCTACGGAGGACTGCCTGGGCTCATGCACACCGATCTCAGCGACCTGGTCGTGACCCAGATGCTGCAGGACATCTTCAGCACCATCGCCGTCAGGGACATCATCCGCCGGCACCGGATCCGCAACGTCTCGCTCTTCGAGGCGGTAACGCAGTTCGCGATGGACAACGTCGGCAGCCTGGTGTCAGCCAAGCGTATCGCCGACTTCCTGAAGAGCCAGCGGCGGGCGACCTCGGTCGACACCGTGCTTAGCTACCTTGCCCATCTGGAAGAAGCCTTTCTCGTCAGCGCCGTCCATCGATTCGATCTCAAGGGGAAGAAGCGGCTGGCCGTGAACCACAAGTACTACCTGGGCGACATCGGGCTGCGGAACGGCACTATCGGGTACCGGCACACCGACATCGGCGGCCTGCTGGAGAACCTCGTGTACCTGGAACTCCGGCGCCGCGGCTACGACGTGACGGTAGGATCGGCCGGCGGCAGGGAAATCGACTTCGTCGCCCAGGACCGGCGGGGTGTCGTCTACGTCCAGGTCGCCTATCTGCTCGAGTCGCAGGCGACCATCGAACGGGAACTGACTGCCTTCTCGACGCTGGATGACGCCTACCCGCGCGTGCTGCTGTCGCTCGACCGGCACCAGCCGTCCGACCTGGCTGGCGTACGGCACGGGTCGCTGACGGAATTCCTCCTCGGCGGCGAACTGCGGGCGTAGCGCGGACGGCATGCAACCCCACCTCATCCGGCCTCGGGAACTCGCCACCTCCGACCTGGACTGGACCGGTCGTTGGCGCGGCGTGGACATCTGGCGTGTACTGAACGCGGCGCGGGACGGCGACGTCGCCGTGTTGCGAGCGGCAATCGAGGCCGATGCCAGTCTGGCCAACGCCGAGTTCTGGTACATGACGCCGCTCCATTTCGCCGTGCGCGAAGGGCACCTGGAGGCCACTCACGTGCTGGTGGAGGCCGGCGCCGACCTGACCTGCCGCAACGCGCTGTACGGGAACGACACGCTGCTGCAGATGGCGCTGGACCGCGGACACGAGGAGGTGGCCGCCTACCTGCGCCGGCAACTCCGCGCGCGAGCAGCGTCCTCGGGATCCCGCCACCCGATCCATGGCGCGATTCAAGCGGGCAGCGTGGAGTTGGTGCGGGAGCGGCTGGCGGCGGAAGCGTCCGCCGCGAACGTCGGCGACCACCTGGGGCGGCGCCCCCTGCACTACGCCGTGCACGCGGGGCGTGCCGACCTGGTCGACCTGCTCCTGGAGCACGGCGCGGACATCGACGCGCCCGGCTTCTCCGCCGATGACCGGATCGGCGTCGATGGCTTCCGCCCCGTGGCGGCCGCGCTCTGGCACCATCCGCTGCGCCAGCGCAACGACTACGCCATGGCGCGCCATCTGCTGGAACGCGGCGCCGGCCATTCCATCACCATCGCGGCGGCCCTGGGGGATGCTGCGCGGGTGGCCGAGCTGTTGCGCGGCGATCCGGCGGCCGCAGGCGAGGCGGAGCCGTCCGGCAAGCGGCCGCTGTCCGCGGCGGCCGAACGCGGGCATCGGGAGATCGTACGAATGCTGCTCGATGCCGGCGCCGACCCCAACCTTCCGGAGGGCAGGCTCTGCCCGCACGGCTACGCGCTCTGGGCGGCGACGCGCAAGGGGCACCGCGAGATCGCCGAGCTGCTGCTGGAATCCGGCGCCGACCCGAACGCCGATGTCGAGTCCTCCGGGAACCCCACCGAATCCGCTTCCGACGGCGAGATGCGCGCGCTGCTGTACCGCTACGGTGGACGCATGCGCCTCTCCTCGCACTTCCATCAAGGCAACGTCGACACGATCGCGGCGCTGCTCGACGCGAAGCCGGAGCTGTTCGACGAGCACGCCGCCGAGCAGGGGTTCACCCACTGCGTGTCGGCCGGCCATGAAACGATGCTGCACCTGCTGCTGGCGCGCGGCCTGCGCGTGCCGCCCGTGGTCACCTACTGCCAGAGCTACCTGTGGCGCTCCGTGCCGCTCGCCCGCGTGTTGCTGGAGCACGGCATGGATCCCGACCTTCCCAACTGGCAGCAGATCCGGCCGCTGCACCACATGGCGGCGCACGGCCAGATCGAGCAGGCGAACCTGTTCCTGGAGTTCGGCGCCAATCCCTGCGCCGTGGACGAGGAGTTTCGCTCCACCCCGCTGGGCTGGGCGGCACGTTGCGGGCAAACCAGGTTCGTGCGGTTCCTCCTCGACCACCGTGCCGGGATCGGGGATGGTGCGGACGCCTCACGGCCGACGGTCCCGGCATGGGCGCAGCCGGCCGCGTGGGCGCGCCGCCGCGGCCACGACGACATCGTCGCCCTCCTGGAGGAAGCGGGCCGGTAGCCGGAGGGGCGTCTATGCCGCGAAGGTGAACGAGCAGCCCGTTCACGCATCTCCGCTCCCACGCGGCCAGTCCCAATGCACCAGGTCGTCGCTCCAGGCCAAGCCGAGCGAGGCATGCCCATGGACCTCCCGCAGTGCGCAGCCCGCGGGACTGCTGCCGTGGAAGAACATCAGGTAGCGCCCGATCCCCGGCTCTGCGCGCAGGTCCAGGACGTGCCCGGCGGTGATGCGCCCCTGGGCCCACGGCCACTCCTGCTGTCCCAGGGTGAGCAGGCCGTGGTCCGTCCACCGCTCCAGGTCGCGCGAGCGCTTGACGCCGATGCCGTTGGCGGGTGAGTGGAACATCGTGTACTCCCCCTTCTCGGCCAGCAGGCACACGTTCTCTCCGGCATCGAGGCGGCCGGCATGGGTCCAGTGCCGCAGGTCGCGCGACCATGAGCGGCTGGCGCCGTTCTGCTTGTAGAAGCACCACCACGTGCCCGGTTCCGCCTGGTCCTCGATCAGGTAGGGATCGATCATCCGTCCCATCTCGTCCCGCGCCACCTCCGGACCCTTGACCCGCAGCAACTCCGGCTCCGACCAGGACGCAAGATCGGGACTGGCCATGGTGAATATGCGCGCCGTATGGTCGGCCGGCCTGCCGTCGCGGCTGGGATAGGTCTGCAGGCACATCAGCCAGCGGTCACGGTAGCGGATCACGTTCCCGGGGCTGGAATAGTTGAGCGCCCGGTCGCGCGGGGTCACGTCGCGCGGCTCGCTCCAGGTGATCAGGTCGCGGCTCGCGGTGACTGCCGTGGCCGCGCTCCAGCTCGAGTCGGCCGCGCCGCGGATGCTGCTGTGCCACACCCGGAACACGCCGTCGTGATAGTGCCCGCAGGGGTCGCGGTGCGCCTGAAGCGCGCTGCCGCGCAGAATGACCGGGCTCGGGATGGCGGTGAAGTCGATACGTGGCAGCCGCACGCCCTCCTATGGCGCGAACGTGAACGAGTACAACTGCGCCCCGCCGTAGAGGTGGAAGCGCAGGAGTATCGGACCGGCGCCCACGCCGGCGAGGGTCCGGTGCTCCCGCCACGCCACCGGAGCCGCGATCGAGTCGGCCATCAGCGGCCGCGCATCGGCGGCGCCGTAGCCCGGGATCGGCTGCAGGGTCCGGGCGTCGAGCACCTCCACCTCGATCCAGTCGCGCCAGGGAATGGCGTGGTCGAGGTTGACCGTGAGGCGCACGGCGCCGCCGTCGGCAACCTCGATCGGGTGCGTGGTCACCTCGCCCGGAGCGACGGGATCGGCTGCCTGCAGGCTGGCGAAGCCATCCTTGCGCAGCGTGGCCAGTCCCGTGCACACGCGGCCTGACGCCGGTCCGGTGAAGGTCGCGGCGGAGCTCTCGTTGAGGCCGGTGTAGAACAGGAGAATCCGATCCTCGTGCTCGATGGCGCTGCCGCCGCCCAGCACCAGGAAGCCGGAGTCCCACTCGCCGCGGCCGCCACGCGCGACGACCGGCACGCGCGGCTGTACGCGCTGAAACGGCCCGAGGGCGGATGCGCTCACCGCCAGGCGGATGTCGCCGGTATAGATGCCGTACGCGTCCGCCACCGGTTCGGCGGGCAGCTCGCCGCGGCGCAGCGCCACCCTCGCCTTGATCCGGTCCTGGCGGGTCATGTTCAGGCTGCCCTGGTGCGTGTAGCCCAGGTGGCCGTGGAAGGGCCGGTAGCGGTTGAAGTCGTAGAGCATCACGTAGCCGCCCGCCTGCGGCAGCACGTAGACGAAGTGGATCTCGTGCTCCGCGCCCTCCTGCGGATCGATCGGCAGTTGCGCCTGCTTGACCAGGTGCTCGATGTCCGGCCCTGCACCGACCGAGTGCTGGCCGTATGCCTTGATGCGGCCGTCGGCCGGAGCGCTCGGGTCGATAAACAAGTGTCCGGTGTCGCCGTCCGGCCAATCCACGCCGTCGCCGGATCGCTGCCAGTGGATGCCGTCGCGGGAGTAGTGCGGGACGTAGCGCATCCGCCGGGTCACGCCCTCGAACACATTGCCGGCCGACTCGCCGCCGCCGTCCGCCACCGGCATCCAGGTCAGTGCCTGGTAGCGGCGGTCGTCCACGGCGTCGGGGTCGATCAGGACGCAGAAGTGGCTGGCGTCGGCCCCGTCAGGCCGGAAGCAGATGTTGTTGTCCTTCGATCCCCGGAACTCGTACAGGCCGATCCGGGGCTTCTCCCAGACCACCCCGTCGTCGCTGACCGCGTAGCCGATCGAGGAGTGGCGCTCCGTCTCGAACGATACGGTCGAGCCGCGGTCGGTCCCGTAGTACCAGGCGGTGAACTGTCGCTGCATGGGGTCCCAGGCGATGCTCGCCGCCCAGTTGGATGCGCGGTCGGAGTCCCACGCTTCAGCGTCACCGGGAATGATCACCGGATTGGCTGGATGCTTCTCTGCCCGGCCGACCACCTGCTCCGCGAGCAGGCAGCCGTCGACGGCGCTCAGATCGACGAAGGTGATGTATGTGTCTGGGTGAGTCCGCATGCTGATCATCCTCGCTTCTGCGCGCCATGGACTTGCCCAAAGGAGGCAGCCACCTCTTCGTGTGTGGCGTATCCCGCTGGAGTCTCGAGTCGGCGAGCGACCGCCCGAATCTGCTCACGTCCGAGTTGAACGTCCATGGACTCTTCGACCATTTTCAGGAGCGCTTCAGCCACCTCATCCTGACGATCGCTCGACAGCATCTGGAGCTTCGCTATCGCTCTTTCGAGCAGTTCGGTCATACGACGACTCTATCAACTCTCAACATCGCCGCTATGAGCGTCTGCACGACTTGGTCGGAAAGGACAGCCCGCCGACAGCCGCACAGGACCGCGGGGTTCGGCATGCTACGCTGGCCGGGCGATGGGCACGATCCGGGCGCTCGCGTGGTCGGGACGGGCGGGGTTTCGGAGTCACGAGCAATGGCTGGAGCACTGTCGGCTCTATCCGGATGGCATCGGACCCTCCCTCGCCTCGGCTCTGAACGAGATCAGCGGCGTCCGCGCAATCGGCGTGCACGGCTTCGGCGTCGATCGGGAGTCGGAGCTGGAAGCGCTGGCGACGTGGACCGGCGATGCGAAGCGGTTCACCTACGTGGACGGGCACCAGCTCGGCCTCAACCCGGGCCGCGCCCGCTTGGAGACGGCGTTCCCGGACGCCGGCGGGATCGAGGAGCTGAACCACCTGGACCGCTACCAGGTGCTCGTCGCCTGGGCGCACGGCGGCCCGCCGCCCGCATGGGACGCGGCGGTGGGCGAGCTGGTCCGCGCCGGCCGCCTTGGGCTCGTGGCCTTGCACAGCGTCTGGAACCATCATGCTTACCCGCAGATCGCCGAGCTGATCGGCGCCGTCTCCGGCATCGGCAAGGTGCGCGAGGGAGTACCGATCGACGTCGAGGTGCTGTGCGACCACCCCGTCACCGCCGGCATCGGCGACTTCGCGATCCGGGACGAGATCTACTTCGTGCCGCTCGACATCGCGTCCGACGTGACCCACCTGCTGCGGGGCCGCTGGCAGGAACACGCCTCGCCGTTCGGATGGGCGCGCGAGGTGGGCGCCGGGCGAGTGGTGTACCTGCAGCCCGGCCACGAGGATTGCCCGGTGTACGCGGCGCCGGCCGTGCGCCGCCTGCTCGCCAACGCCGTTCGCTGGGTCGCTCCGGATGATCCGTAGCCGATGATCCGCAGGCGCCGCTTCGGGCGGGCCGAGGTGCGTATCCCGGCGATCGGCCTGGGCTGCTACAACCTGACCGCCGACCGGGGGGTGGACCGCGACACCGCGCTCGCCACCCTGCAGCGCGCCTACGAGCTGGGGGTGCGCTTCTTCGACACCGCGCCGATGTACGGCGACGGCGAATGCGACGAGCTGCTCGGCCTGGCCTTCGGCCACCTGGGCGCCGACGAGGTGCTGATCGGCGCCAAGCTGTCGGGCCCGCCCGGCGAACGCTTCGGAGACTACCGCCGCGAGTCGGTACTGCGCGTGTTCGACCGGACCTTGCGCGCGTTGCGCCGCGACGACGTGTTCGCGCTGCAGGTCCACGGCTTCGCCTCGCCGCGCGACATCCCCCGCCAGACGGCGGAGTGGCGCGCGCTGTACGAGCCCGGGATGGCATTCGAGGCGCTGCTGGAACTCAAGGAGCAGGGAGCGTGCCGGTACGTCGGCGCCACCAACCACAACTCCGTGCTCCTGGCGGAGGCCGTGCGCCACTTCCCCCTGGACGTGGTGGAGATCGCCAGCCACTACAACATCACCAGCCACGTGGCGCCGCTCACCCTGCTGCCGCTGACCGAGGAGCGCGGCGTGGCCACCGTCATCGCCAACCCGATCGGCGGCGGCCGCCTGGTGAGCCTGGAGACCTACCGCGCAGCGACCTACCTGGGTGCGGTCCCGCTCGACGAAGCGGTCGGGATCCTGGAGCGCTTGATGCGTGACACCGGGCTCGCGCTGTACGAGCTGGCGCTGCTGTACCTGCTGCACGACCCGCGGGTGACCTGCGTGATCCCGGGACCGCGCAACGTGGCGGAGCTCGAAGCCGACGTGGGCGTTGCGGATCGCCCGGCCCTCTCCGACGAGCAGGCGGCGGAGCTCGCCCGCATCGGCAGCCGGATGCTCGCGAGGAAGGTGCCGACGGAGAGCGACGTGGAGGTAGTCGGCGTGCCGCTACGCCCCGAGTGGCTGGCAACCACCACCTGACGAGCTGCTTCAGAACGGCTGAATCCGCCGACGTGACGGTGAATTGCGTTGACAGCTGGCATTTTTCCCGGAAATATGCCAGCTATGTTTGCACGTCTCCTGCGACGGCCACGGGCGTCGTGCTTTCTGTTCGGCCCGCGCGGTACCGGCAAGTCGACATGGATCGGGCAGCACTTCGCGGGCGCTCGAATCTACGACCTGCTGGACACGTCCGAGGCGCTGCGTCTGGCGCGCGAGCCGGCCACGCTGTTTCGCGAGGTCGAAGGGTTCGCGCCCGGGACCTGGGTCGTGATCGATGAGGTCCAGCGCGTCCCCGCTCTGCTCGACGAGGTCCATCGCCTGATCGAGAGTCGCCGTCTTCGGTTCGTCCTGTCCGGATCGAGCGCCCGCAAGCTGCGGAGCGGAGGCGTCAACCTGCTTGCAGGACGGGCGATGGTCGAACACCTCTACCCGCTGGTATCGGCCGAACGGTCGTTTCAGGTGGATCTCGACGATGCGCTCCGCTACGGCACCCTGCCGCTGTCGATTACCGGTGACGACCCTGCTGCATACCTGACCGCCTATGCGGAGACCTATCTGCAGGAGGAGATCCGGGCCGAGGCGTTGACCCGAAGCATAGGCGGCTTCAGCCGTTTCCTGGAGATCGCGGCTCGGCAGAACGGTCAGGTGACCAACGTCTCGGCCATCTCTCGCGACGCCGCGGTGAGCCGGTCCACGGTGCAGAACTACTTCGAGATCCTCATCGACACCCTGATCGGCACCTGGCTGCCCGCATGGAAGCTCAAGCGTTCGACCAAGCAGGTCGCGCACCCCAAGTTCTACCTGTTCGATTGCGGCGTGGCTCGCGCCCTGTCGGCCAGAATCGCCTACCCGCCGTCCCGGGAGGAGCGCGGCTCATTGTTGGAGACGTTGCTCATCGGCGAGGTTCGCGCTTACGTCGCGTATGGGAAGCTACGGTATCCGCTCCATTACTGGCGCACCCATGACGGTGTGGAGGTGGATCTGCTGTGCGAGACCACCGACGGGTTCGTGGCCGTGGAAGTCAAGGCGTCGAAGCGGTGGGACAGGCGCTACAACCGCGGACTCAACCGGATCCGAGACGAACTCGGCGCCAACCGGGTTACCTGCTACGGAGTCTACGAAGGCGAGCGACCCGCGTCATGGGGCGGTGTGCAGGTGCTGCCGGCGCTGGAGTTCCTGCAACTCGTCTGGGATGGCGAAGTGCTGCGCTGACGACATCATGCGCGCGTAACGACGAAGAGCCCCCGGATAGCGCCTCACCTCTCCCGAGCGTCGATTTGGGCGAAGAAGGACGACGCACGAACGCCGCGGCCGGCGCGAACATCATCCAGCCCCGCGCGGGTGCCGGCCACGGCGGTGGCGTACTCGATCTGCTCCTGCACGTCCTGCCACGCACGTGCATCCATGACGACCAACTCGGGCCTGCCATTGACCGTCAGCACGGCCGGTCGGCCGGTGTCCTTCAATCGAGAGACGAAGGTAAGCGACCGGTGAAACCAGCCCCTATGAAGCCGGCGGCGGACGCGCA